>CANRNZ010000007.1 GCA_947632135.1 uncultured Clostridia bacterium | reverse complement strand
TTATACCATACTTTGACAAAAAAACAAAGCCCTTTTCAGAACTTTGTCTTCAGTCTGGGGCTTTGTCTTCAGGCTGATATTTTAAATTTTTAAAATATATAACTTCATCAAAATCACGAGAATACTAAGGAGAAAGCAATGAAGAAATGCAATTTATGCGGCGTTATTCTTGACGACGACGCAACATTCTGCACCGCCTGCGGCTCGTCCGATTTGTCGGTGCAAAAAGGCTTTGGAGGCTCGGGCGCGCAAAACGCCGAAAAAACCGACAATACGGAATATACCGTACTGAGTGAGAATCAGGATAATGCCGCAATCCCCGCACAGCCCGACCTTGGAAACGGAAACGTAATCGCGGGCGTGGTGGGAGCATTCCTTTTCGCGCTTATAGGCGGCGCTTTGTACTTTGTGGTATATCAATTCGGTTTTATCGCAGGTATATGCGGACTTGTTACCTTTGTTCTCGCAAACTTCGGATATAGCCTGTTTGCGAAAGGTAACAAAAATACCGCGATTGGTATTGCTGTATCTATTATAATGACGCTGATTATGATTTTTATAGCGGAATACTTATCGCTCTCCTACGAAATTTTCAAGGCCGCGAAGGAAGCAGGCACACAGGTACAGATATCGTTTTTCGAAGCCGTCAAAATTACGCCCGAGTTTCTGGAGGACCCGGAGGTCAGCGGCGCAGTTGCAAAGGATTTGGTGTTTGCATACGCTCTCGGAATAATCGCCTCAATCGGGAATATAGTAAATATTGTAAAGAGTAAGAAGCAGAGCAAAAAAAGCTGAACTTATATCGAGCCGCAAAACGGCATAAACGGCATAAACGAATATAAGTAACATTTTGCGCAAAGCCGTCGGAATGTTTTAAGGTGATGAGAGTAAAGACCACTCCTTAAAACCCGACGCAAAAGCGGTCGGCAAAAGGGAAAGCCTCCCGTATTGCCGACCGTATATTTTTATATTCCCGTTTTTTCTCGGCTTATTTTTATCTTATTTTTATCTTATTTTTAAAAGAAAAACCGCATTTTCGACGTTACTTGAGCGAAAGCGCCGCATAAACAAAAAAAGCCTCCAAATATTCCAAATATTTAGGGGTTACTTTTTTTTATTTCCGTACTATAATATTAAAGTAAAGGTTATTAAGCCTCAGATGAGGGGAAACGTCAAACATTAAAAACGGAGATAAAAAGTGGAGACAATAATTATAAGCAGCGACAAAATAAAAATAATGCTGAGCGGGGACGAAATGGAGAAGCTCTGCCCTCCCGAAATCCTGCCGGAGAAAGGCATTGGAAACAAAGGCATTGGAAACATGGAAAACACGGAATACATAAAAACAGAGGCGGCAATATGGGCAATACTCGACACCGTATCGGAATCGGCAGGATTTGATACCGAAAGGGACAGCTTTTACGTGCAAATATATCCGTCGAAATGCGGCGGGTGCGAAATGTTTATAACAAGGATAATTATACCGAGCGACAAATTATATCCCAAAGGAGCCGTGAAAAGAGAAAACCGCAATGCAACGCAAGATGAGGAGGCAGCATACGGAATGAAATACATATACGGAAACGAAAAGGACGTCCTCGCTCTCTCGAAGGAAAAAGGCGCGGCGCCGCGGCAAAGGCGCCCCGTCGGCACATTTATTTACCGCTTTGAAAGCTTTGAAACTCTTTTGAATGTCTGCCGCGAAATTTCAATCTCAGCAAGTTCGGCGCCCCACCCCGAGGAGGTCGGCGTCTCGGAGGCATACTACGACGACTCGGACGGAAGCTGCTATCTCATACTCGAAAACGACTCGTTTCAAGCCCCCGAGTTCGGAGGTCAGAGGCGGGCAAAAAAAGAGCGCTACTACATAGCCGAGCACTGCAAAAGCATATGCCGAAACGCCGTGGAAACGCTCGGTAAATACGCCGTTTGACGCCGTTTGACGCTGTATCAGAACGGTTAAAAATTTACCGCGCCACGCGAAAAATTAAGCCGCGCAATATTAAAACGCGCGGCTTTTCGTTTTTGTTTTTCTGTTTTTCGCTCGCTTTTCAGCGCCCGCGAATGAGATTTAAGAGAAAGAATAACTTGCTTATAACCTGTTTATAAATTATTTTTTATTGTCTTTAAGTCTCATGACTCTCTCGTTTATATAGTCGATAACACCGGCTATCTTTTGAGTCCCGTAGTGTATATCGACCTCGTCACTTGTGTCAAGCCTGTAAACTCTCCTGTTCTTAACGGCGTCGACGTCGGCAAAATCGCCGTCACTTGTATAAAGCGATTCGGAGTCGGTCGTAAATATAAACGCGGGATTCGCATCTATGATCTCCTGCTTCAGGACTGTAAAATACCCTTCTCTGTCGCCGAAAATATTATCGCCGCCGCTGACGCTGATTATTTCGTTTATATAAGTTCCCTGACCCGCGGTTTTGAAGCCCCCAAGGTCGATAAACATATCATACTTGTTTACCATTCCCTGAGAGTTCTGCTGCGCGACGTTCTGAGACGAGTCGATCTGCATCGACATGCTGTCGCCCGTAACATTGAATATCTTCTCTATCAGCTTAATAAGGTTTTTGATATCGTTTATCGTCAAAGAAGTCGGCACCGTGAAGAAAGGTATCTCCGCATCCTCGAGCGAGGACGTATCGTAATCCTCGGTTATGAAAACAACATCGGGATTTCTCGACGGAATCGCCGACAGCGCCACCTCGGGCTTTGTCAAAACGCTTGACGTCGCCTTGTCGACTCCCGTGACCTTACCCGCCAGCCCCGCAGAGCTCATAATTATGGCAGCCTCGGGAGAAAAGCAGATAACGGTGCTTATTGATTTCGGCACTGTAACTCTGATGCCGTCGACTCCGTTTACAGTACGGTTAGGGTTATTTTCCCTCGTGGACTCGTAATTCTCGTCAATACTGTACGCTTTGTAGCTTGAGCCGCAGGAGGTGAGAACGGCGCTCAAAAGCAGCACTAAAGCCATAACAAAAGAAAGTTTTTTCATGTGATTATTCCTTTCATATCCCGATCAAATCCCGATCATATCCCGACAAAAGCTCTGCCCGGGAAAGCAAGAATGTGCGCCGCCGCCTTCGCTCCGTTTGGAAATGTTTCGGGATAAAAAGCATAATAGAGGCGCCGGGGTGCCGCATGCAAAGCATAGCTCGGCACATAAATTACAAAGAGGAAATATAAGGTGGACAGCGCGGCAGGCCGCGCTTTTTCCCTATATTATTTTTTTATTTTATTATTTGATTTATCCGGGAATCAATAAGTGTCAATTGTTTTCTTATTGCCCTTGATATAGTCTCTCTCCAATGTGAGCGAGCCGTTTTCCATACGGAAAATACGGTCGGCCTGGTCAGCAATTGCAAGGTCGTGAGTTACCATTACAAGGGTCTGCCCGAGGTCAGCGCGGAGCCTGAAGAGAAGCTCGAGAACCTCGTCGGCGTTTGCTCTGTCAAGGTTACCTGTCGGCTCGTCGGCAAACAGTATCTGCGGATTGTTTATAAGCGCACGGGCTATTGCGACTCTCTGCGCCTGACCGCCGGAAAGCTCGGAGGGCAGGTGGTGAAGTCTCTCGGTAAGGTTGAGAGACTCGACAAGCTTGCGCAGGCTCTCCTGATAGCTCATGTCGGGCTTGTTGCACATGACCGTCGGAAGAAGAATGTTCTCAAGAGCGGTAAACTGAGGGATAAGGTTGTGCCTCTGATAGATGAACCCCATCTTTTCCCCTCTGAAACGTCCGAGAGCGTCGGGGCCGAGCTTCGTTATATCCGTTCCGTCGATTATAACATGCCCGGCGTTTGCCTTGTCAAGACCGGCGCATATGTGCAGGAAAGTGGATTTACCGGAACCGGATGTACCGATAATTGCAATAAACTCGCCCTTTTCGACTTTAATGCTTACGCGGTTTACTGCCGTTATTACAGAATCATACTGCCTGTATGTCTTAATAACACTCTCTGTTTGAAGCATGTA
This sequence comes from uncultured Clostridia bacterium, assembly GCA_947632135.1. Lineage (GTDB taxonomy): Bacteria > Bacillota > Clostridia > Oscillospirales > CAG-272 > RUG14199. The sequence goes on along the minus strand of CANRNZ010000007.1, from coordinate 32,080 downwards.
TTCACTCATAGTTTTTGTTCCTTTTCAGTAATCTTCAGTAATCAGTTTCAAAAGTTTCAAAAAGTTTCAATAAATGTTAATCAGTATTCGGTAGTCGCCGCGACGTAAGTTTTTTAAAAGCCTTACGGGCGCCGCTCATTACTCTTCGTCCTTCATTCCGCTTCCGCCGTTCTCAAGGGAGTAACGGTTCCTGAAATAGCTCTTGTAAGGAACGTAAGTCGAGAAGAATCCGCAGAACACGGATACGACTGCACTGATAACGAGCGCGTACCACGGCAGATAGAATTCATATCTGATAAACTCGTGTGACAAATTGGGAAGTATCGCGTTTACAAAATAGTAAACAACGTAGCTTGCAACGTAGCTGAGAAGTATACTTACCACCAGCGACATCACCGCCATACTCAGACCGCCGAGGAGGTATATCGTCCTGATATCGGACTCTTTTGCTCCCATTGACTGAATAACATTGAACTCTTTTTCTCTCTTGCGATAATAAAGTATCTGATTGAAGAACCAAACAAGAGGTGAAATCACGAGAATCAGTACAGAGATTACAACGTACAAATCCGAATTGTGCTTGTCGGAGGCAATGCTCTGAAGACTTGTGCGGCGGTTGTTTTCAACATGTACCGTGCCGTAGTTTTCAAAGCTTATCTTCTTTATCTGCTCCATTATACCGTTCACCGTCTCGGTGTCGAGCCCCGCGTCGGTATAAATATTGAGCATCTGCGCGTCGGGATTTATTCCCGTAACAAGCTGATAGTCGTCGCCGAGTATGTATATGGGAAGGCTGCCGCTCGGGATATCCTTTATAACGGCGCACACCTCGAACTCGGTTCCCTCGAACTCAAAGTATTTGAGCTGCTGCTTCAACAGGGAGCGCCCGGACGCGTTGGTATCGACGTCTCTGAGCTGACCTGTCTTTTTGTAAATTGTTATCTTGTCGCCCTCTTTAAGGTTGAACTTCTGCATGTTGGATATCGAGTCGCCGACAATGCAGTATTTTGTTCCGCCCTTTTCAAGTACCTTATCGGGGGTTCCCTCTATTGTGTATTTACCCTTAAGGTAATCGAGCTGGTCTCTGTCGACAGCTCTGTATATAACCTCGTTTGTTGCCTTCGCTCCCTTGTCGTTCAGGAAGTTTGTGAGGAATTTGGCGCTCTTCGACGGGAACGTCGTATAAGAGCTTATATATTCCGCCTCCGTCTGAGGACTTGAGAAGCCCGCGAGAATTTTTTCAGCCTCGCTGTCCGCACCCTCCTCGGAATCGGAATTTGCATCGGTCTCGGGAGCGGCGGTGGTTTCCCCGCTCTCGCCCTCGTCAGACTCGGAGTTGATAAGGTCAAATCCCGCCTTTTCGTCTCCCGTCTGCTCGACTCCCGTAACGCCGTCAATATTCAGAAGCAGCCCTGCGTCTATCGCGCCGCTCTTACCTGCGTCCTTATCCGCGGCGTTGTAATAGTATCTTGAGTCCGAAAAATCAAGAGTGAACTGCGGCTTTGAAAATTCTATTGACGTATCGTAGACCTTGCCGAGATACAGACCGACGATAAACAGCGCGCAGAATGCGATAGCCGACGTCAAAAGCTGTATGTTGTATTTTCTGAAACGCCAAATCGAATAGACCTCGTAGTGAACGGGGAATTTCTTTCCGAGAATGTTGAACGAACGTCTCGGAGAGGATACGAGGTTCGAGTTGTCCTCCGTCCTTATAAGGGACATAGGGGTTCTCAGCGACATTATCCTCATCGGAGAAATTACCGATATCGTAACGACAATAAGGCTGAACAGCGCGACAAGCAGCCACATTCCGGGCAGGAACGCCTTGAATGCAAAGCCCGACGTTCTGTAAATGAGCCATACGACGACTGTAGAGGAAATGATTGCGGGAATATATGTCACAAGCGAGATAAGGAAAAGCTCCCAGAACGCTGTGGCAAACAGCCCCTTGAAGTCGGCGCCGACAGTCATGTAAACGCCGTATGTGAATTTGTACTGATTTATTCTTATGTTGTAAAGGGATATGAGCAGGAATACGGACACCGCAAGGAGTGCGAGACTAATTATTCCGAACGTGGCGTTTATTGACGCTATGTTCTTGTTGAAATGAATAAGGTCAGTCTCGGTATAATGAACCGATTCGGCGACCCCGGGAGACACGAGCGTTCCGTTTATGTAATCGTCCATAAATTTCTGGTATGCCTCTTCGGTATCGTAATCGCTGAATCTGATTTTCAGGTCGTGGTACTCCTGACCCTCATCGACATTCGTGTACGCCTTGTCCTCGACAATTACGTAAAACGATTCCGCCGCCGCATAGTCGACGAGGTTGTTGTTGTAATTCTTTACGATATTGTACTGATAGTTGTTCAAGTCCGTTAGACTCATATCGTAACTGTTGTCGTCGGATTCACCGTCGCCGAAATAGAAAGAGCTTTCCGGCGAGCTGTTATCTTTTTCAGACGAATCTACCACAAACTCGGCTTCGACGTGACTTTTCTCGACCGCCTTGTTGTTTTCGGTGGAAACAGCCATGATCCCGTAAAACATCTGAACAATAAATATGGCGAGGAAAAAGCATATGTACTGCTTAAAATTAAAAAATACGCTTTTCCACGCGATTTTCAGATTCCTTGATAAATATTCCCAAATAGCTTCCAAAACCCGAATAACAGGTACTGTGTGGGTTCAGTACCCTCCTCCTGAAAAAGATTTGCGGCTGTGTGCGATAGCCGCACCTTGCCATTTAACTACTTTATTATATCTTGAAAAGAGCGTATTGTCAAGAGCAAGACGGGTGATTTTGCCTTTCCGTCGTAACTTTTTCACAAAAATCGCCCGAAAAATGCCTCGGAAATGAAAACAGCACACAAAAATAAAAATTCTATTGACCTTGAGAGAATTTTAGTTTAAAATAAACACAGCGGACAGCGCGTTTTTTTCCATTTATTATTTTTATTTATTTCTATATTTATTTTTGTTTATTTTTCATTTATAAAGCGATTTATTTTACCGTATCAAATATATCAAAAAATTATTAAACAGATATTAAAAAAACAAAAAATATCAAAAAAGCGAAAAAATAAAGAAACTTTAACAAACTTCGGAAGGACTTGAAAGACTCCGAAAGGATATTATATCGGCATTTAAAAACACCCCTGATTTTATCGGAATCCACTAAATTATATCGAATTATATCGAATATTTAAAATAACGAAAATACGGGAGGCGCCATGAAATTCAAAAAGAACGAAAAATACGCGTCGATTGCAATGTACTCGTTTATAACGATATTCGCCGTCGCGTTGCTGTGCCTTACGATAATAAATTTCGACAAGGTATACGACGGGATAAAAAAACTGTTTGCCGTTCTGACCCCGCTGACATACGGCTTTGTCATCGCCTATCTTTGCAATCCTCTCGTCAGGCTGTTTGAAACAAAGGTGTACGTTTTCAAAAAATCGAAAAAGAACCGCTCAAAGCTGCGGCGCATTCTTTCGATTCTAACGTCCTTTATCATAATAGTCGCCTCGATTACCGCGTTCATGTTCATTCTTGTCCCTCAGATAATCGCAAGCTACGAGGAATTGTCGGGGCAGGTCGGGAACTATCTCAACAGCGCTCAGGCGTGGGCGGACAATTTTATCAAGAATTTCGCGCTGTTTCAGGGAAAATACGAAAACCTGTCCGACTTTTTAGACGTGAACGACCTCTCGACGGATCTTCACTCGATGATATCAAATTCCTTCAAATACCTTGAGCTTGCCTCAAACTACATAATAGATTACGCGGGAAAATTCGTAATAGAAATGAAAAATCTCCTGATCGGAATTTTCCTCTCCTTCTATTTCATTTACTACAAGGAGCGCCTGTCGGCGCAGATAAAAAAGCTTCTCGCGTCCATTTTGAACCGCAGCGCCTACATAAACACCGTAAACGTCGCAAGATATACGCACCGCGCCTTCGGCGGATTTATCACTGCAAAGCTTCTCGATTCGCTCATTATCGGTCTACTCACGTTTATAGTGACGGGAATTTTCGGAATTCCCTTTTACCCCCTTATCTCTCTTGTCATCGGAATAACAAATATTATTCCCGTTTTCGGTCCCATAATCGGAGCAATACCGACATCGTTTATAGTCCTTATCGCGGAGCCTAAAAAAACGATTATATTTATAATACTGGTGATTGTAATACAGCAGATAGACGGAAACGTCATAGGGCCGAGGATACTCGGCGACAAGGTCGGAGTCAGCGCAATGTGGGTCATGATATCCATCGCGGTGTTCGGAGAGCTTTTCGGAATCCCCGGAATGCTGCTCGGAGTTCCCACCTTTGCGGTGCTGTACACACTTGTAAAACAGCGCACCGAATACAAGCTGAGAGCAAAAAATCTCCCGGACTCCACAGAGTTTTACAGAGACGACCCGCCCGATACGGACTTTGAAACGACGGATATTATACAAAGAAAAGGAACTGTCAATGAGAGCGGCGAAAACATCGTGATAACCGTCGTCACGGGGGACGGCTGCGACCCCGCCGCTGACGGCGCGTCGAATGACACGGCGCCGAAAACCGAAGACGAAAACGCCGAAAATTCGCGGACACGAAAAAAGAATACAAAGAATTCAAAAAACAAGAAACAATAGGCGCCGGCAAAGGCGAAAGGCGGCACAGAGAGCAGAAAAGCTTTCTGTGCCGCCTTTTCTTAGGCAATAGAATTCAAAATTATATCAATCATTTGTGTATCAATCATTTGTCTTACCCACGTCGTTCTTCGCATCACCGCCTTTGCGAGCTTCGGCAATTTCTGCATTGATTTCATCAAGCGTCATTTCGGAATTGCCGTTTTCGGCAGAGATTTTTCCCATTTGCCGCAGCGCAAGAATCCCCTTGTTCTTCGGCAGGTCGTTCACTTTCATACTGAAAGGAATGCCGTTCTCGGAAATGAGGCGCGAAATGCACATGCGCATATAGGTCTGCAAATCAATACCAAGCTGCTCGCAAATTTGAATTGCCTTTATTCTTGATGCTTCGTCGGTACGAAACTGTACCAATGTGTTCGCCATAATAGTAATCTCCTTTCTGAGTTCAATATTATTATATCCGATTGTGTCATCAAATGCAAGCAAATGATTGCAATTTCATAAAACATTCACAACTTTTTAAATGAAATACTGAAAATCCTCCGTAATCAAAATTCCGCATAAAAAATACGGCGCAGCGTCATTTCAGACCTGCACCGTATCATAGATAAATAATTTACCGAATTTATGAATTTATATACCCAAGCCACAGGTTATCAAGGGATTCCTCGATTTCGAACGGGCTTTCAACTCCGTCCTCATACACATAGGTAAGCTTCTGCACGCACTCCATAGCGTCGACCTCGCTTCTGAGCGCATCGAGAGACATCGCGAATTCCTCATAGCTCATAGCGTCAACCCGCCGTTTCATTTCGGCGGACGCCGCGTCAAGCTCCGCAAGAAGAGGCGCTGTGTTTTCGTCGTTGTAGCTGAAGCCCGACGTAACGGTAATGAAAGAATCAAGATTCTGCTTTTTCGAATAATCCCAATAGCTGAGCGGAACACCCGCGTCGGGATATGTCATGTAGACGTTTCCTGTCTCGCCGATGTCCATCTTATATTTGTCGCTCAGAATGTCAATAACACTCGGATCGTCCACGTTCTTTCTCCAATGGGTACCCTCAACTCCGTACTGAAGTATAGTCCTGAAGTTCTCGTCGGTGTTTAAAAGGGTGATTATTTCCATCGAACGGTCGACGTCCTTTGTATAAGCGCTGACCGCAAACATCGACGAGCAGATGTCGTCCTTTGTCGCCTGAGGATTTTGAAGAACGGTGACCTGATATTTTTCGGAATATCTTGCGATATCCTCGGCGGTGCCCTCGGTAAATGCGACCGCATAATCCTTCGAAGGGTCAAACGCCACGGGAGCAGCCTCGCTGCTTATTCTCTTGAGGTTCCTCGTCGCGTTTATATAGTTTGTATTTCTGAAGGTATTTATGATGGAAACGTCGGCGGGCTCGACGCCGCTGCCCACAAAGGCGGATACAAGCGAGAACTGCCCGTCATCGGCTGAGTTAAAATACTTTATGTAGGGAGGTGTGTACGACCCCGCGACAACTCCCGCATTGATTCCGTTCGCGGCGATATATGCCGCCGCGTCGGCAATAAACGACACGCCCGAATCGTCATAGTTGAAAAGTGTGTCGACCGAGGTAAATCTTGACGCATCATAATAAAGCGCGCTCGCGATCTCCTTGTTTACAAGCATAAGCTCATACTTTCCGAGAGCGTGATTGTTCGGCACGGCGTATGTGGTGCCGTAATACTTTGAACCCTCAAGGAACGAGGGGTATATGTATGAATGCAAAACCTTGCTCTCGTCCGAGAGATTGTCGTCAAGAGCCGATACAAGAGCCTCGTCGGCAAGACTTACCATCTCGTCGAAGCCGTGGATAAGGAATATATCAAACTGCGTTTTCTCAACGCTCGGATAGCTTGCGAAAACCGCGGCGTTCATGACCTCAAATTCGTTTTCCTCGGGCTCGGTATACTCGGGAAGACTTTGGAATATTCCGCTGTTCAAAACGTCGTCCGTCGGCATTGAGCTCTGTCTGTATTCTTCCATTCTTGACGCCTTGAGCTTTGAAAGAACGGTCGTGTCGTATTCGTCGGCGGGAAGCACTCTCAGCTTTATGGCTGTGCTGTACTGAGCCTGAGTTACCTCGTTGATTGCCTTTTCGACATTTGCGACGGCCTCGTCGTCGACCTCGGCGTCCTTCGCACACGGCAGCCACATCGTAAGGGTCATGGATATTCTCTTGCCTGTGGTGTCGATTTCCGTTTCCTCTGTGCTGCAAGCGGACATCGCAAAGCATCCGACGAGCATCAAAAGCGCAAGCAATGCGCCGGCTAATCTCTTTTTCATTTAGTGTCCTCCTCGGGTAAACATGTATAGATACATGTACTTTAAGTATAAAATATTTTGTCAATATTGTCAAGTGTTTTCGGCTCAATTTGATATCCCGAAGGCAAAAAAATCGTTTAAGATATTTTGAGACAGCCTCTTTGCTTATTTGCAGATTTTGAGATAACCCTTGCAGTGAACCGTTTTCGATTTGTTTTTATTTACTGAAATTTATTAAATTATATTTATTCTGTATTTATTCAAGATAATCCTTCAGCTTTTTGGAGCGGCTCGGATGTCTGAGCTTTCTGAGCGCCTTTGCCTCTATCTGCCTTATACGCTCTCTTGTTATGTCAAACTCACGTCCGACCTCCTCGAGAGTCCTCGGGTGCCCGTCGTCAAGGCCGTACCTGAGCTTCAGAACGTGCTCTTCCCTGTCGCTCAGAGTGTGCAGCACCTCGGACAGCTGTTCTTTGAGCATAGCGTACGACGCGGCGTCTGACGGCGCCGGCGAGTCCGTATCGGGAATAAAGTCCCCGAGGTGACTGTCCTCCTCTTCTCCGATAGGAGTTTCAAGAGAGACCGGCTCCTGAGCGATTTTCATAATGTCGCGCACCTTCTCGGGGGTCGTGTTGGCGCGCTTCGCTATTTCCTCGGGCGTTGCCTCTCTTCCGTTTTCCTGAAGGAGCTGACGCGAGATTTTGGAGTATCTGTGAATCGTTTCCACCATGTGGACGGGTATTCTTATCGTCCGCGCCTGGTCAGCAATAGCGCGCGTTATCGCCTGCTTTATCCACCACGTCGCATATGTTGAAAACTTGTAGCCCTTTGAGTAGTCGAACTTGTCGACGGCCTTCATAAGCCCGAGATTTCCCTCTTGAATCAAATCGAGAAGAAACATTCCGCGCCCGACGTACTTTTTGGCAATACTAACGACAAGCCGCAGGTTTGCCTCCACAAGCTCGTTTTTCGCCGACTCGTCCCCCGCCTCCATTCGTTTTGCAAGCTTAAATTCCTCCTCCGACGAAAGAAGCGGCACCTTTCCTATTTCCTTGAGGTACATACGGACAGGGTCGTCGACCGTGAGTCCTTCTTTTTTCAGTATATCCTCCATAGCCTCCGCGGACGAGAGCTTTTCCACTTCTTTTTCAATCTCTTTCGAATCGTCGTCCGCGTAATCTATTTCTATTCCCTGTCCCTCGAGAGTTTCGTATATTTTGTCTATCTGCTCGCTGTCAAGCTCCGACATTTCAAGGGCGGCGTTTATCTCCTTGCTCGTAAGGGAGCCGCTGCTTTTGCCCTTTTCGACAAGCTCTTTTATGTCGAAATTCTTTTCGTTTTCCATATCGCAACACCTGTCCTTTCGCATTTATTTCATACCCGCATACGGCCGTACTGTATCATAACGATTCCGTATACCGATTTTTTACCACTCTTTAATACTCACTCTCCACTGACTTCTCTGCACTGACCACTGCCCGCTGTCCACTCTTTATCACATATTCCCGAGCTTTGAATATTTCACAAAAAGCTTTCTGAGCGCCTTTTTCTCTATCTGGCGAATCCTTTCGCGCGTGATGTCAAGCTGCCGCCCTATTTCCTCAAGGGTATAATTTCTTCCGTCAAAAAGCCCGTATCTCAGCTTTAAAACGTGCTCCTCTCTCGGACTGAGTGTTTTGAGCGCGCTGCTTATCTCTTCTTTCAAAAGGGAGCGGTACGCCTCGTCCTCGGGAGAGGGCGTCTCGGAATCGGGTATAAAGTCTCCGAGATGGCTGTCCTCCTCCTCTCCTATCGGAGATTCAAGAGATATCGGCGTCTGCGCGGATTTTCTGATATTCTCTATCTTTGACGGCTCCATGCCGAGCTTGTCCGAAAGCTCGTACACAGTCGGCTCGCGCCCCAGCTCCTGAAGGAGCTGCTTTGCGCAGCGCGTGACCTTGTTGTACGCCTCGACCATGTGGACCGGTATTCTGATTGTCCGTCCCTGGTCCGCTATCGCCCTGTTTATCGCCTGCTTTATCCAGCACGTCGCATATGTCGAGAACTTGTACCCCATCGTGTAATCAAACTTCTCGACAGCCTTCAGGAGACCCAGATTCCCCTCCTGTATCAAATCGAGAAAAGGAAGCCCCTTTCCGACGTATCTCTTCGCAATATTGACGCAAAGACGGAGATTTGCCTCGACAAGCTCGTTTTTCGCCTCGGCGCTGCCCTCGCGAATCTTCTTTGCAAGATATGTCTCCCTCTCCGAATCAATAAGCGGAATCCTGCCTATTTCCTTCAGGTATACTCTCACGGGATCCTCGGTGGAAACGCTCTCGGTCGTCAGTATATCGTCCTCCGAATAGTCCTCGTCGTCATCGGGCTCCTCGCTCCCGTCCATGACATCGACGCCGCTTTCCATAAGAACGGCGCACAAAGCCGCAAATTCCTCGTCTGACGCTCCCGCGTCGGATATCACCCTTCTCACGTCGTCATAGGTAACATACCCCGCTTTTTTCCCCTCGGCGATAAGCGTTGCCGCCGCTGTGGATACAGACATTTCCGAGACGGAATTCTTTTTTTCCGCCGCAGCCTTCGTATCTTTCGCCGTTTTCACTCTTTTGCTTTCTCTTGTTTTGATTTCATCCATTGACCCGATATTCCTTTTTGCTGATGCTGAAACAGATTTAACTCATAACTCGCGGACATGACTCAAAAGACATGACGCGCGATTTCCGACGGCAAAAATTTTTATCTTTTTGCCTCTTATTTTTATTTTATCCTTTTTATCCCGTTACTTTTATAATTTACTTTATCACTTATCACTTACCCTCTCGCATTTTTTTCAGCTTCTCGTAAAGCTCGTCCTCGGAATACGAGCTCTTTTTCACCTTTGCGCTTTCCGCCCTGAGAGCCGCCGCGTTCTCGGCGAAAATTTCGTCGGTATTTCTCAGTCTCATCCTTTCGGTCATAAGGCGGAACGCTCGGGACACCTCGTCCTGATTCAGCCTCTCGCTGAGAACGGATAAGTCAAATGTCCCGTACTCCCTGTAGCTCTCGGAAATGATTTCAAAAAGCCTTTTCCCGAACTCGGTCGAAAAATCCTCGGCGCAAACGGCGCCGCCGTCAAGCGCGGTTTTGATGAATTCGTTTTGACAAAGCATCATTCCGAGCAAGGCCTCCTCGAGCTTTGCCGCTCTCGGATATTTTACAAAATCGGGATTTACCCTGTCCGATATCCCCGACGTTGTCCTGACAGTTTCGGCATGGCGCTTTTTCTCGTCGGCGCTTCTCTTTCTTTTTATAATTGCCGAAACGTCGTACTCTATGCTTTCCCTGCTTATTTCGAGCGCCGAGGCGGCCTTTGAAACGAATATGTCCCGCTCGACCCTTGAATAAAGCCCCGCCGCGTACTCGCACAGCTCGCGCGCCGCCCTCGCCTTTGCCTCGGCTGAGGTTATATCGTATTTTGAAATTACGGAATTTATCGTGTAGTCAAACACGGGACTGCTCTCGCCTATCAGATTTTTAAACGACTCTTTTCCGTATCTCTTTATGTATTCGTCGGGGTCCTTCGCGCCCGTTATCGAAAGAACCCTCGTCTCAAGCCCGACCTCCTCGAGAATTTTCACCGCCTTGTCCGTCGCGCGCCGCCCCGCGTCGTCCCCGTCGTAGGCGATTATAACGCGCTTCGTATACTTTTTCATAAGTCTCGCGTGCTCGGGGGTTATCGCTGTACCGAGCGTCGCGACGGCGTTTTCAAAGCCGGCGTCGTGAAGTGATATGACGTCGATATTGCCCTCGCAGAGAATCATCGAATCCGCGCAGTTGTTTTTTGCGAAATTCAGACCGAAAAGCATCTTGCTCTTTTTGAACGCGGGAGTGTCTGACGTGTTAAGATATTTCGGCTTCGAGTCGTCAAGGACCCTCCCGCCGAACGCCACGATATTTCCCGAAACGTCGATAAGCGGGAACATAAGCCTGTTTCTGAAATAATCGTAGAGCTGATTTTCCCTCTTGCGGCTTTTCCCGCACATGAAGCCCTCAGTCATTTCCTCGAAGGTAAAGCCGTTTTTTTTCAGGTGGTCCCTCAGCGCGCCGAAGGAATCGGGAGCGTATCCCAACCCGAAACGGCGGACTATCGACGGCGAAAGCCTGCGCGAGGCTATATACTCCCTTGCGGCGCCGCCGATCCTCTCGTCAAAGAGCATGTCCCTGAAAAACCTCGCGGCGCATTTGTTCATCTCGAGCACCCTCGAACGGCTGACTCCGCGGCTTTGCGCCGAGCCGTCGCCGCTGTCGGGAATTGTAATTCCGGCTCTTTTCGCAAGAAATTCTATCGCCGATATATAATCGAGATTCTCGGCGCGCATAATAAAGCCTATTACGTCGCCTCCCGCGCCGCACCCGAAGCAGTAATAACCCGACGTTTCGGAAAAAACCGTAAAGGATGGGGTTTTCTCGCTGTGAAACGGACAAAGCCCCTTGAGATTCCGCCCGCTTTTTACGAGAGTGACATACGACGACACAACGTCCTCTATCGGATTTCTGAACTTTATCTCTTCGATTACCGCTCTGTCTATCATAAGCCCTCCTTTCCGAACTTTTCGAACTTTTCGAACTTTTCGAACTTTCCGAACTTTCCGAATTTTTCGAATTTTTCGAAGCGAATTTTATATTTTCTCCGTTTTCATAACCGTTTTCATAGCCGTTTTCATAGCCGATAAAGCGTAAAAAATCAGAAATTAACGTTTGTCTCGGGAGTCACCCATACTGACGGAATGAAAAGCTCCTTGTAAAGGTCGATTGCCGAACGGTCGGTCATGCTTGATATGTAATCGCACGCGCAGCGCTCGACGGAGTCGCTCTCGAAATTATTTGAATAAGGCGGCGGAATTTTCTCCGGGTGCTTTACGAAATAGTCGTACATTCTCGCAAGCATCTCCATTGCTTTTGACTCCTCGCCCTTCGCCTTCGGATTGAAGTACACGGCCTCAAACAGAAAAGTCCTCAGCGCCTCTGTCGCCTCTCCGATTTCCTTTGTCATTTCTATTTTGTCACGGTTCTTGCTGCCCTCTATAACGGACGACACCATAGTGTTTATCCTGCCGCTGTGGCTGTCGCCTAGAACGCGCCTTATGTCGGCGGGAATATCCTCGACTGACATTATCCCCGCGCGGCACGCGTCGTCGATGTCGTGATTTATGTACGCAATGCGGTCGGCGAACTTGACGATAACTCCCTCAAGGGTCGACGCCATATTGGTGCCCGTGTGGTTTACGATACCGTCCCGCACCTCCCACGTGAGATTGAGCCCCTCGCCGTCCCGCTCGAGCTTTTCGACGACTCTGAGACTCTGCTTGTAGTGAGTAAACGAGGGGTCAAAGCACTGCTGCATTACAAACTCGCCCGCGTGCCCGAACGGAGTGTGGCCGATATCGTGACCGAGGGACGCCGCCTCGCACAAATCCTCGTTTAAAAGAAGCGCGCGGCAGATTATCCTCGCTATCTGAGTCACCTCGAGGGTATGTGTCATGCGGGTTCTGTAGTGCTCGTCAACAGGGAACAGGAACACCTGAGTCTTGTGCATCAGCCGCCTGAAGGATTTAGAGTGAAGTATCCTGTCGCGGTCGCGCTGAAATTCCGTTCTGATAGGGCACGGAACATAAGGCTTGTCGCGCCCTCTTGTATTGCAGGTCAGAAAAGCGTGCGGCGACAGAATGCTCTTCTCCCTTTCGCAAAACATTTCGCTTACAGTCATACATTCTCCGCCTTTATTTTTATCTCTGTATTTATCTCTATTTATTTATGAAAATATTTTTTCTATAATTTATTCAAAGCGCTCCCACGCCTGTGCTGTCTGAGTATTTATATACCTACCACTAATATAATATACGCAAAAAAATACTTTTTTACTTTTTTTCTTCGCCTTTTTCGCCATACTGATTAAAAAGTGATAAAAAAGAGATAAAAATTGATAAAAAGATAAAAAACAAAAATACTTAAAGCAGAAACGCGAAGCGGCGTCCGAGCCTTCATGCTCGGACGCCGTAACTTATATTTTTCAAAAGAATACGAAAAAACGTATGCCGGACTTTTTAAGGCCACATTCCGCAAAAACCCTGCGAAAGCTTTCAGCCCCATAAAAGAATCATCAGAAGGATTGCCGCGCCGAGCCCCACAATGAACGCGAGAGCGATAAGCAGCGTCGCCTTCATCGCGCCGAGAACGTACCACCGACGCTCCTCGGATGTAATTTGGCTCTCGTCATGACGCGCGCCCTTTACGCCGCCTGACTCGTCCCTCGCCTCTTTTTTCAAAAAGCCGTCCTCACTCGGTCTTACCGCGCCGAAAAGGTGACTTCCGCCCGAAACGGAGCTCATATCGGCAATAGTTCGCCCGTCGTCGTCATCGTACTGCTTTCTTCGACGCTTTTGACTCATTACGCGTTTTCCCCGTCGGTCTCGGCGCCGCCCTTCGCATCGTGTTTCACGCCGCTTTCTCCATCGTACAGATGGCAGACGACATAGTGCCCCGGCTCAAGCTCGCGCTGCTGCGGCTCCTCGGTCTTGCATTTATCCATGCAGTACGGGCATCTCGTGTGGAATTTACAGCCCGACGGCGGATTTGCGGGTGAAGGAATCGAGCCCTCGAGAACTATACGGTTCATGCGGGCGTTCGGGTCGGGAACGGGAATTGCCGAAAAGAGAGCCTTCGTGTACGGGTGGAGAGGCGAGGAGAAGATGTCCTTTGTCTCGCCGTACTCGACAAGATTTCCGAGATACATAACGCCGACCGCGTCCGATATATGCTCGACGACCGAAAGGTCGTGAGATATAAACAGATACGACAGCTTGAATTTTTCCTGAAGGTCCTCGAGCAGGTTAATAATCTGAGCCTGAATTGACACGTCAAGAGCGGACACCGGCTCGTCGCATACGACAAACTCCGGATTCAATGCAAGAGCGCGGGCAATGCAGATCCTCTGGCGCTGACCGCCCGAGAACTCGTGCGGATAGCGCACCTTGTGGAACGGCTGGAGGCCGCAGTTGTCCATAATACGGTCAATATAATCGTTAAATTCTTCCTTCGGGACGATTTTGTGCTCGCGCACCGCCTCGCCGATTATCTCGCCTACGGGCAGACGCGGCGAAAGACTTGAAAACGGGTCCTGAAAGATAATCTGCATCTTCGTGCGCATGGAGCGCATTTCCCTTGCGGTCAAATCGTAGACTTCCCTGCCGTTGAAAAGCACCTGACCCGCGGTCTTTTTTCCCGAAAGCCTGAGAATCGCGCGTCCGGTCGTCGTTTTTCCGCAGCCCGACTCGCCGACAAGACCCATTGTCGTCCCGCGCTTCAGATTGAAGGTGACTCCGTCGACGGCCTTCACCCAGCCGACGGGCTTTGATATCATTCCGCCCTTTATGGCAAAATGCTTTTTCAGATTGTTCACCATCAAAATGTATTTGGGATCATACTCAACGGGAGTAAAACCGTCTTTGACATTGGTGTTTTCCTCAGCGTTTACATTTTCCCGTGCCATTACCGTTCACCCTCCGTTTCATCCAATCTTTCCGTTTTATTAACTTCCCGTGCCGCGTCGGCATCAACGCCGTCATAGAGATAACAACTTACCTTGTGAGTGGGGCTGAGGCTTATCTCCGTCGGGTATTCGCCGTCGCACTTCTTAACGCATTTTTCACAGCGGTCCTTGAAGTAACAGTAGTTCGGCATATCGACGGGGTTCGGCACCTTGCCGGGAATCGAATAGAGCTTTTCGACATCCTTTCCGACAACGGGCTTTGACTCCATAAGTCCTATCGTATAAGGGTGAGCGGGGTGATAGAAAATATCCTCGGCGGTTCCCTTTTCGATAATTCTCCCCGCATACATTACGACGACGTAGTCCGCCATTTCGGCGATAACTCCGAGGTCATGGGTTATGAACATTATGGAAGAATTTATCTTGTCCTTCAGATTGCGGAGCAAATCGAGCACCTGAGCCTGTATCGTAACGTCGAGAGCGGTCGTCGGCTCGTCGGCGATAATGATTCTCGGGTTGCACGCGAGAGCTATCGCAATCATGACTCTCTGCCGCATACCGCCCGACAGCTCGTGGGGGAACATCTTGTAAACTCCCTCGCTGTTTGCGATTCCGACCATTTCAAGCAGCTCAATCGTGCGCTTTTTGACGTATTCCTTGTCCTTTCCGTTTCCGTCGTGCAGCTCGATTACCTCGCCGAGCTGAGCGCCGATTCGGAAAACGGGGTTGAGCGCCGTCATAGGCTCCTGGAATATCATGGATATGACGTTTCCGCGCAGCTCAAGCATCTTCTCGTAGGGAATTTTTGCGATATCGTAAGCCTTGTCGCCGAGATTTAGACGTATCTCGCCCTCTACGACCTGCCCCTGCGGGCGCTGCAAAAGCTGCATGAGAGAAAGACTCGTGACGGACTTTCCGCAGCCCGACTCGCCGACGACGCCCACGGTCTTTCCGATAGGTATATCAAACGTAACGCTGTCAACGCTTTTAACGACTCCCGTGTCGGTGAAGAAATACGTGTGAAGATTATCGAACTCGACAGCGTTGTTTCTGTCGTGCATCTCTGTCAGATATTCGCTCTCGGGGACGTTTTTGCGCTTGCGCTTTTTTTCAAGCGCGTTCGTTATTTTACGGTTTTCCTTTGATATCCGCCTCGACTCCTTCGCGGACAGATATCCTTCTTTTTTAGTCTTTGCCATGTAAACGCCTCCTCGCTTATCTCTTCATTTTCGGGTCGAATGCGTCTCTCAGACCGTCGCCGACAAAGTTAAATCCGAGAACGGCTATCATAAGACAAATTCCCGCGGGTATCCAAACGAACCAGTAGTTTGTCATGACGAACGAGTTGTTGACGTCCGAGATGATATTGCCCCACGAGGCGAACGGGAATTTAACGCCGAGACCGAGGAAGGAAAGAGTCGCCTCGGTGATTATCGTACTGCCGAGACCCATTGTGCATGTGACAATGAGCTGAGGCACAACATTCGGTATAAGGTGACGGAATATACGTCTGCTGACGCTTATGCCGCACGCCTCGGTGGCAGTCATAAACTCCTGCTCGCGAAGAGAGAGTATCTGTCCGCGCACAAGACGGGCGGTTCCCGCCCAGCCGAGGAATCCGAGTATCAGCATCAGATAAAGCATTCTTATCTGAGGGTCGACCATCTGCTTATCCATCACGGAGCCGAGAATAATTATAATCGGGAGCGAGGGAATGCAGTAGAACACGTCGACAAGCCTCATTATAAGGTTGTCCACCCAGCCTCCGAAATATCCCGAAATACCGCCGAGAATAACGCCTATAAACGTTTCGAGAAAGACGACTATAAATCCGATGACAAGGGACACGCGTCCGCCGTACATAAGACGCGTGAGCACGTCCATTCCGTTCGAGTCTGTTCCGAGAGGATGCTTCAGACTCGGAGACGAGTACTTGTCGTAAACGTGGGTCGAGGTGTTCTGAAGAACAGACCACACGAGCTGACTCGGGTCGTACTGCGCCTGGTAGTCCGTCCCCTCATATGTAAACTCGGTCTCGCCCGCGTCAAGCTTTTCCGCGAGAAATTCTCTGAAATCCTTCGTTACGGTTATGCCGTTCTCCTTCGGCTGAACGACAAAACGGCTTATGTACGCCGTGTCCTTACCGTCAAGGGTGATGTTTCCGTCCGCGTCGAGCGCGTAGCTTTTGCCCTCGGCGTCAAACGAATCCTTACCTGCGGCGTAGGCCTTCAGAGCCTCGTATTTAAACGTGAACGTGCCGTCCTCGACGCCGTCCGCGGCATTTACTATATCCTTGAACGCCACGGCAACGAGAGTGCCGTCGGCAGTGCGTATCGAATAAAGGTCTTTTCCGTCCTCCGTCAGAGTGTACTCCGCCTTGTCGTACTCAAAGGTGTCGTTTCCGTTTATCTGAGCGAGAGTAAAGCGGGACTGAAGAATCGAGCTGAAGCTCTCACCCTCGGGGACTATATAACGGAATGTGTCGTTGTGAGTAACGCCGACATATTCCTTTCTCATGTTTGTGTCGATATAAAACTGCTCGCTCTCGCCGTAAGGAATAATAAGACCGCCGAGAAATGAGAATACAGCCATTGAAAGAATCATTATAAGACCCACTATCGCAAGTCTGTTTCTGAAAAATCTCTTTACAACAAGAGCGCCGGGAGAGAGTACCTTGACGCGCCTGTCGTCATTAAGCGAATACTGCGTGTCATTTGTGCGCTCGCTTTCGTTTTCGGGCTTTTTTACGTCTCGTTTCATGTTTCTCTCCTTCCTACGCTATGCGGACACGCGGGTCGACAACGGCGTAAAGTACGTCGGATATAAGGTTACCGAGAAGCGTCAGAATAGCTATAAACGTAAGATAGAACATGGTAAACGGAATATCACCCGCCACCATTGCCTGATATGACGCAAAGCCTATGCCGGGAATACTGAACAGGGTCTCCGTTATAAGAGCGCCCGAAAAGAGCCCGGGAAGCGAGCCGCCGATAATAGTAACGAGGGGAATAAGAGTGTTGCGGAACGCGTGATGGTATATGACCTTTTTCTCATTGAGTCCTTTCGCTCTCGCGGTCCTTATGTAATCGGAATTGAGCACCTCGAGCATGTTCGTTCTCGTATATCTCATAAGAGAACCGATGCTGACTATCGCGAGCGTGAGTACCGGCAGCACGAGGTGACGCGCCTTGTCAAGCACCTGACCCGCAGCGCTCAGCTGAGCGTAGTCGCGCCCGACAAGCCCGTGAGTATCGAACCACCCGAGCTTCACCGCGAAAACAAGCTGAAGAAGCGTCGCGAAGAAGAACGTCGGAAGAGAAATACCGGTCAGCGCCGCGGCGGATATGACGTAGTCCGTTTTGGAATACTGCTTTGTCGCGGCGACGATGCCGAGAGGCACCGCTATCGCAAGCTCAATGACAAACGAGATAACGCCCATTATAAACGATATCCCGATTACGGACTTGAACTCTTCGATAACGGGAACTGTAAAGCGCCAGCTGTCGCCGAAATTCCCTCTGAAGAAATCGAGGAGCCACGAACCGTATCCCGCGATGATGGGCTTGTCAAGTCCGTATGAGGCGTTGAGCTGCGCGAGCCACTCCTCGTAAGGCTTTGAGCCGGGAGCGGTCGAGAGTCTTTGCGCCATATTTTCGACATACGAGCCGGGCAGACAGCGTATCAGAGCATAAATTATAAACGTCACGCAGAACAGTATAAGAACCGAAATGAGAAGACGCTTTATTATGTATTTTCGCAAAATATTCACCCCAGTCTTTGCGGCATAAGACGCCGCATGATTTTTGCCGCGCACCGGGAAAACGTCTCGGTACGGCGAGTGCGGTTTTCTGCTGCACGGCAGAAATAACGGAATTTATCCGAACTATCCGAACTATTCGAGATATTCGAAATATTCGAACTGTTTGAGCTGTTTGAGCTGTTTGAGCCGTTCGAATTATTCGAATAACTCGAATAATTCAAATTGCCCCGCCCTCCCCGAGGGGAAGGCGGGGATTTTAATTTGTCACTCGGTCAAGAGCCGAATGAATTACAGCCTTATAACGGTTTTTCGCCCGCAGATTTTCCGCGCCCGAAAGCCGTTAAAGTACTAAGGCTTAAGAAACCTTAACGGTATAATTCAAATACCGTCCGTCAATTCATCTCGAGCTTCTCTATTTCCGCAGACCAACCCCAGTAAGGAGTCATGTCGGAAGGAAGCGTCGATACGTTGACACGAACAGTGGAAACCGCGCAGGCGTCGCTTCTCTGATAGAGAGGAAGCTCAACGCCCCAGTCCATAATGATTTCCATTGCGGACTGATATACGGACTTTCTGTAGGTCGGGTCAGCGGAGGAACGGCCCTGCATGATGAGCTCATCGAGGTCGTCGTCGGCTATCTGATAGTAGTTGGTCGAGCCCTCGCTGTGGTAGAGCTGGAACATATCGGGGTCAGTACCCGCCTGCCATGCGGCGCACCACATGTCGGCAACACCTTCCTGATATGTTGCGTACAAATCGCTGGACTGAGCGTGGTCATGGATATCCACCTTGATTCCGATTGTCTCAAATGCCGCAGCGGCATTCTTGAGAAGCAGGAACGCGGGGTGGTCGCCCTGTCCGCCGCCGCCGATTTCAACGCCGAACGCCATCTTAGCGCCTTCGGGAGCGGCAGTTACCTTACCGTCGGCAACAGTGTAGCCCGCGGCCTCAAAGTATCCGAGAGCGGCATTGAGAGCAGCCTCGTACTTCTGGTCGGTCGTCATGTCGGCAGTGTAAATGGGTTCGCCCTTAACGTCTGTGGAGTAAGCTATCTTGTAGCCCTCGTCTGTCGTCTGAGGAGCTGCCCACGATGTGTTGGATATAGGATAGTTGATGACGGAAGCCGTCTCTCCGTAGTAGGAGTCAATCGCCTCGTCACGGTACACTGCGATCATCGTAGCGATGGCCTTGCGCAGCGCCTTGGACTCGTCCGAATACGGATCGTCGCCGACCTTGACATTGTTCGGGTTGATGCCGATGTAGCCGTAGCCGCGGTAGTCAATCAGCTCGGTGGTGATCACCGGACCGTCAAACTTATCCCACTCATCCTCGGAGAGGCCGTTCTCTTTAGCAATCTGCTTTGCAACGTCCGTGCTGTAGGAGGGGTCTGTGATATCGAGGTTGCCCGCAACGATACCGCTTATCTTGGTGTCCTCGCTGGACTCCTGGCACTGGAGGTATTTAATCTTGGGCTCGCCGAGGTAGTACTTCGGGTTGGACTCAAGATATACACGACCGTCCTTGTATTCCGAGAATGTGTAAGGACCGGCGCCGATAGGAGCCGTTGTCTTTGCTTTGACTATGCTGAGGTCGCCCTTGTCAAAGCCGAACTTGTTGGCTTCGTAGTCATACTTCGATGTGTCGCCGTAGTAGGACAGAGGAGCGATATAAGAGCCGAGCTGGTAAATTGTTGTAGCGTCGAACTCTGTTGTGACTATACGGAGCGAGTAGTCGCCGGTCTTCTGGATACCGGTGATGCTGTCGGCGGAGTTACCCGTCTTGATAGCCATGGAGTAGTTGTCGTAATTTTCGAGAAGGCTGGAGTAGCTGGAGCCGGCAGTCTCTGCGCCTGTCATTGCGAGAACGTCGTTGTCGTATTCCGCAAGCATCGTATCGAATACCTCGACCTCGGTAGCGTCAGCGGGAACCTCATAGCCCCAGTTTGCTATGACCTTATCCCAAGTGTCGGCTTCGGTGTTGAGGCCTTCGGCAACAAGAAACTGCTTAATCTCATCGACAAAAGCGACAGCCGCCTTGTCATAAGCTTCCCAGAACGCGGTCTGAGTAGCCTCGTCCCAGTTTGTGAAATCCTTGTTGTCTCTTCCCGCCTTGATTAAAAGGCTGAGGAGGGACTCCATGCCCGCGCGGTATTCCTCAACGCCCTGAATCGGAAGAGCGTACATTGTCGCGTTTCCGTCATATGCGGGGTCAAGATATACATAGAAGCTGAAGATGAGGTCGTCGATGGTAGCCTTTGTTCCGTCGGAGAACTCAAGGTCATCGCGCATTGTCATATCGTAGTAAACTGTTCCGTCGTCATTTTGTGTGACGTCTACGTTACAAGCGGCATAGTATGTGTAATCTGTGCCGTTGTAGGAACGTGTTTCACCATCGATACCGTGAAGCACAGGGTTTCCGACACGGTCGACGGGGAATGTACCGATGCTGACAAAGTCAACAACAGTACCGTCGTTTGCGCTCAGGTAGAAGAAGGGAGAGAATTTACCCTCGAGTCCCTGCTCTACCGAAACAACAAGCGTCTTGGCCTCGCCCTTATTTCCGCCGCATGCCGCGAGTCCCGCGAGCATTACGCAAACCAAAAGAAAGGCGATGAGTCTTCTTGCTTTCATTGTTTGTAAGCCTCCTTTTTAATTGAAAAAAGAAATAAAATAATATTAAACAAGGGTTAACCCCACGTTTACAAAGTAATAAAAATTAAAAAGATAAAAATCGAAAATGCCGAATGCTTCGTCAGTGGTAAATGTTATCCCGCCTTATGCCGCGCGGAGCCCCCCGAATACAAAGTATCCGATGCGTGTGTCTCCGATAATGCAAAAATCCTCGGCGCGCCGAAAATATACCGACGCTTATTTTTATTAT
Source organism: uncultured Clostridia bacterium (assembly GCA_947632135.1). Lineage (GTDB taxonomy): Bacteria > Bacillota > Clostridia > Oscillospirales > CAG-272 > RUG14199. The sequence continues at coordinate 10,979 of CANRNZ010000007.1, read as the reverse complement.
TTCTGTTATCTTCGTTTTTATTAAAAATATTGCCTGCTTTTTATCTGCCGGCGTCGTTTTCGCTCGCCTCGTCTGCGTTTGCGTTTTTCGAATCTTCCGAATTTTTCGAATTTTTCGAATCTTCCGAATCTTTCGGACTTTCCGATTTTTCCGGATTTTTCGATTTTTTCGAATTATTCTCCGCGCGGCCCGGGGAGCCTCTCTTTTCCCACACCGCGATTCTCTCGCCGCGATGGATAAGAAGCGACAAAATCACCGACATGGCGGAGAAAGCCGTGAAAATCGCCGCCGCGACTGTATATTTCGCATCGTTTACGATTATGAATATATTCTCGCCGACAGCGCATAATGCGGAAAACACAGCGGAAAAGACCGCCCTGTACGGAAGATTTTTCGCGGTGGACTCATAGACATATTCCCGAAGGCTGTCCTGCCCGTGCATTTTGAGCGCGTCCTTCAGAATAACTCCCGAGGTTATGATTGCGCACACATAGGGAATTATCACATACGCGGCGTTCATTCCGGGAATCGGAATGCACCCGCATATAACAAGCATGAAAAACACCGAAAACGCCGACGCGGTTCTTATTGCGGACGTTTTTTTCGGAGTGCCGACGCGGCAATGCGGCTCGTAAAGCGGGCCGCTGTACATGTACGACTCGCCGTTCTTTGTAAAATACGAAGCGCGCCGCGCCTTCCCGCGCAGTCTCGCCTGTCCTCCCCTGCCCTCGGCGCCATGCTTTTTTTGCGGCATAAATCAGACGTTGTCGCCGAGGTCGTATGAGTCAAGCCAAGCCTCGGCGGCGCGTGAGACCTCGATAAGACATTTCTCGTCAAAAGGACTTACAAGCCCCGCGTTGTCGAGCAGCTCAGTGAATACTCTGCTGCCGCCCTGAGAAGCGTACGCCATGTAGTGCTTCCACGCGTCGTCTCTGTCCTTTTGGAGCATAGCCCAAAATTCAAGGGACACAGTCTGCGCAAGGCAGTAATCTATATAGTAGAAAGGACTTGCATAAATATGGCTCTGTCTCTGCCAGCCCTCGCCCTCGCTGTAAAAAGGTATCTCGCCGTCAAGCTTCATCCACGGCATATACACTCCGAGAAGTCTCTTCCACACCGCATGACGTTCGGCGGGCGTCATCTCGGGGCGCTCATACACCTCATGCTGGAAGTGGTCGACCATCGTGCCGTACGGTATAAACGTCAGAGCTCCGGCAAGGTGACTGTAGCGGAACTTTACCGCGTCCTTTCCGAAGAAGTCCTCCGCCCACGGCCACGCCATAAATTCCATTGACATCGAATGGACCTCGCACCCTTCCATGCTCGGCCAGATATACTCCGACGGAATCCTGTCGCGGTTGAGCCAGCTTGCAAAGGCGTGACCCGCCTCGTGAGTTATCACCTCGACGTCATGCTGAGTGCCGTTGAAATTCGCGAATATAAACGGCATGCCGTAATCGGGAATCTCCGTGCAGTATCCTCCGCCGCGCTTGCCTTCCGTCGAGAGAAGATCCATCATCTCGCCGTCGAGCATTGAATTAAAGAACTCCCTTGTCTCGCTTGAGAGCTCGCTGTAAAACTTCTTACCCGCGGCGACAATATCGGATGGCCCTCCTGCGGGAGTCGGATTTCCCGAGCGGAACGAGAGCGCGTTGTCGGCGAAGCTCATCGGATATTCCTTCCCGAGCCTCAGCGCCTGAGCGCGGTATATCTTGTCCGCGACAGGTACAAGGTGCTCCCGTACCGCCGCGCGGAACTTTTCAACGTCCTCTTTAGTATAGCAGTTGCGCCCCATTCTGTAATAACCTAGAGGTATATATCCGCCGTACCCGAGCTTTTTGCCCATCGTGTCCCTGAGATGAACGAGCCTGTCGTATATCTCGTCGAGCTTTTTCTGATTTTCCTTGTACCACGTCCCCTCGGCAATCCACGCCGAAAGACGTCGCATGTCGTCAGGGTCGTTTTTGAACGGGGACATATTGGATATCGTATACACGCCGCCCTCAAAGGGGACAGCCGCCGACGCTATCAGCTTTTCGTATTCGCGGACAAGGTCGTTCTCTTCCTTCATCTCCTCCATTATCTCGGGAGAAAATGTCTTTAGAGCAATCTCCGCGTTTACAAACATGAGATCGCCGTATTCCTCGGAGAACTCGCGGCGAAACGGGCTTTGAAGCAGAGCCGCCGTCCACGCCTGACTGTACTCCTCTATCTCGGGAAGCGCGGAGTTCCAAAATGTCATCTCACCGTCGTAGAACTCGTCTCTCGTGTCGATTGAATGACGAATATTGCATAGAGTCGCCTCGGTCACGATATGACTCAGATATTTTTCCTTTTTGAGAAACGCCTCGCGCGCCGCCTCGTAGCTCTCGGCTTTTTTAAGAGCCTCGGTCAGCGATGAAATATCTTTTTTAATACCGTCAAGGTCGGGTCGCTCATAGGGCATGTCACGAAATTTCAAGAAATCACCTCCCAAAGCGCGGCGCCGTAAAACGCCGATATGACGCGCCGCCGTACGCGGCGCCGCCGATTTTTCGAATTTTTAAGTTATACCGTTATACTGTTATACGCCGATTTTTGAAGTTATTATAAAATATAAATCTCTTTATCTTATTTCGAATTTATCCGAATTTATCAAATAATATAATAATATAAAATATTATACAAAACGATTGGCAAATTGTCAACCTTATATGAAAAACCTTATGTGGAAAAAATAAAAAAATATGAAAAAAACTTATACGAAAAAATTCAAATCAAAACGCGTCAAGGCCCGCGCGCCGCTTTTTCAGGCTTATAAATCTTTTTCAGTTTATGATTTTTTGACATTTTCAAAGCCCGGAATTGCACGAACCAATCAAAACAGACTCATAAAGCGAGCCTCTGAAGGCAAATTTTGAATATTGCTTGTACAATTTTACCATAATGTATCAAATTTGTCAATATAAACTATGTCAACTTCTCACCAAACTTGAATATTTTTTCGAAATTTTTCTGTTTTTTCTCCGATTTTTTCTAAAAAACGCCTTATTTTTACACAAATCTACACATTTTTTGCACCTGTTTATAAAAAATTTACATTTATTTACATTATATTTATAAAATCATCGCATCTCATATTCCCCGTCCCGTTTCACCGCGCGCAGAGTAAATCCTCTTTCGTTTTTTGCCTTTTCTTTATGATTTTTCTATCCGCTTTTCGTTTTATTTTTTGTTTTCCGCCGCCGACACTCGCCGCGCTTCCCCGCTCTCGTTTGCCGTTTCTCTGCGTTTCCGCGCCAATCCTCGCCAATCCTTATTGATTTTTCACAAAAAGCGCCGAATTTCAGAGAATTTGAGAAATTTGAGAAAAGGTATTGATTTTAAAAAAATAATGTGATACAATACAACGGTAACTTGAAACACAGTAAGGAGTGAATGCAATGAAAGCCGGAATCCATCCCGAATATAAGGAAGTAACTATCCGTTGTGCTTGCGGCGAATCCGTTGTCACCCGTTCCACAAAGAGCGACGCAAACGGTGAAATTCGCGTTGAAATTTGTTCCAAGTGTCACCCTTTCTATACCGGAAAACAGAAAATGGTTGATACGGGCGGACGCGTGGAAAGATTCAACAAACGCCGTCAGGCTGCAAAATAAACGGTTTACACCGGATAAGGCTTCCAAAACAGCTCTTATCCGGTTTTTCCTTTTTATTTTTTATTTTGTTATTTTGCTTTTATTCCGTTTTATTTTTATCCTGACGTTTGAAATACCCGACCCGAGGAGGAGTTAATGAGCATAAATTTCGAAAACACCGAAAAAAACGAAAACGAAAACAACGCCGCGCGCGGCATGAAAGGCGAGCCTCTCGCCTCGCTGTCGGACGAATATACGGAATATACCGAAAACGCCGAAAATGAGGACGCCGAGGTCGATGAAAGCTCCGAAAAAAAAGCTCCGCGCGGAAAGGGCGAGCTGCACGAGACGGGCGTCGAGAAGGAAAAGCGCGGCATTACTGTAAGCGTATACCCAAAGAGCATGGAGGCGGAGGCTATGCTCTCTCTCGACGAGCTCGAATGTCTTTTTTATACAGTCGGCGGAGTGTGCGTCGGGAGAGTCACTCAGGTAAGAGACGCTCCCGAGGGTAAAACGTGCGTCGGCAAGGGAAAGCTTTGCGAAATCTCCGCTCTGTGCGACGCCGCGGACGCCGATATTGTCATATTCGACACGGAGCTCTCCCCCGTGCAGATTCGCGAAATAGAAAAGGCAATCGAAAAAGACGTATCAGTCATCGACAGGAGCATGCTCATACTCGACATTTTCGCCTCCCGCGCAAACAGCGCCGAGGGACGCCTTCAGGTAGAGCTTGCCCAACTCAAATACACGTCCCCCAGAATTATCGGAAAGGGACGCGATATGTCAAGGCTCGGCGGCGGAGTCGGCACGCGGGGCCCCGGTGAAACAAAGCTTGAAATCGACAGGCGCCGCCTCAAGGACAGAGTCGCCGCGCTTGAAAACGAGCTGGAAAGAATAGATAACGTCAGAACGACGATGCGCCGCCAAAGAGAGCGCGACGGAATCCCGAAATGCGCCATAGTCGGCTACACGAACGCGGGAAAGTCTACCCTTCTGAATCTCCTCACAGACGCGGGAATCCTTGCGGAGGACAAGCTGTTTGCGACCCTTGACGCGACGACCCGCCGCTATACCCTGCCCGGCGGCGCGAAAATTCTTCTCACGGACACAGTCGGATTTATCCGCCGCCTGCCGCACCACCTTATAAAGGCCTTCAAAAGCACTCTTGACGAGGCGGTCTTTGCGGACATGCTGATGATAGTCGCCGACGCGTCCGACCCCGACCTTGTCTCGCAGCTGAACGTCACCCACAGCACTCTCGCGGAGCTCGGAGCGCTCGGCAAGCCGACAGTCGTCGTGTTCAACAAATGCGACCGCGCCGTCGACAGAGATACCCTTCTCGGGCTTAAAGCTCTCGCAAGCGACGCCGACGAAAAGTGCGTGTTTATCTCGGCTATCACGGGAGACGGCGTCGACACTCTTGCGAAATGTCTCGAAGAGATGACAACGGCTCAAAAGAAGCGCGTGGAGCTTGAAATTCCCCACAGCGACAGCAAAGTCGTGAACACGGTTTACAGAATCTGCGACAACGTCGACGTCAGCTACAACGAAAACGGCATATCGTTAAGCGCGGTGTGCGACAGAAAAAGCGCGGGACAGCTTTCAAAATATATCAAAAACTACGACATTCTCTTCCCGAGCGAGGAATAAGGCGAGAAGAGCCGAACCGCGCCGCCGCGCCTTAAAAACTCCGCGGCGCGAAACACTCAATTCGCCGTTCGCCGAATTTTTATTTATCGGAGTATTTGGAGTATTTAGAGTATTTGGAGTATTTGGAGTATTTATACGGTAATTTAAAAGACATTTAAGGGTGATATTTTGGAAAACTGCGAAACAAAAATAACGCCTGCGTCGGCGGCGTCGGCGCAAATCGAAGAAAAAAAGTCGGTATTCATAGGCTCCGTCTCTCCTGTCGCAAGCGAAGACGATGCAAGAGCCTTTATCGACGAAATAAAGAAAAAATACTACGACGCAAAGCACCACGTTTTTGCATACCTGATTGACGGCGGCGTGCTGTCAAGATATTCCGACGACGGCGAGCCGAAAGGCAGCGCCGGTATTCCCGTCCTTAACGTTTTGAAAATGTCCGGCGCGACAGACCTCTGCGTCGTTGTCACAAGATATTTCGGCGGAATCCTCCTCGGAACGGGAGGGCTTGCGAGAGCGTACTCCGCCGCCGCAAAGGCGGCAGTCGACGCGGCGGGTCTTGTCACGATGATACCCTTTGCGTCAGCCCGCTTTACGTGTTCATACTCCGACTATGAAAAGCTCTCCTCAAAGCTCCCGTCCGTCGGAGCCGCAGAGGACGCCGCCGAGTTCGGCGAAAAGGTGACTCTCACGGTATCCGTGCCGAAGAGCCGCCTCGAAGAGCTTGAAAGTCTCGTCATACAGACGACAAACGGCAAAAGCGCCCCGAGCGCTGTCGGATACGAAATGCGCGCGGACAATCAAATAAAATAACTTAAATATAATACCGATTATACGCGCCTTATACGCGCCAAAGGAGCCCTCGGATTTTATCCGAGGGCTCCCTTTTTATGTTTTTATGCTGTTTTATACCGTTTTATACCGCAAATGTCTATCGCGGAGCCGTCTCAGCTTCCGAAGCTCTTCAGCCCCTCAGACATCTCATAGGTATATTTGTCGCGGTTTGCCGAAACGATTTTCGAGTACATCTCTTTGCCGTCGACATATCCCTTCGTGCCGTAGTAGCTGTCGGGGAAATTCGAGTTAGCGACGATTCCCACGGAGACTGTTACAAGATAATCGTCGTCGGGAAGATTTACTATGCCGTCATATTCTACGGGGAAGTAAACTGTCGTCGAATCAAACCTGTCGTTATTGCTCGCTACCGTCGCGGAATATACGATATAATATTTATTGTTGCTTGCGAAGTCTGTTCCCTGCGATTTTGCAAGCAGCAGGTACTCGCCGACCTCTTTGAGTCCGCTGACAGTGTAGTCGTCGTAAGCGTCCGAGGCAATGTAGCTCTCGACGATATCCTTGGAATCCGCAAGAAGCTCCTTCTTGCAGTCCTCGGTGATATCGCTCATAGCGGCAATCTGCTTTGTCTCCTCGTAGACCTCAAAGCCGTCTCCGCATTCGGCGGTGTAATTATCCCTGCTTGACGTGACAAGGTCGGAATAGCATACAACGGGATTCGTATATCCGTTTGTATAATACGAGTTTTCGATATACGACGAACCGCGTATACCGTTGCATTTCTCGTAGCTCATTCCCTCGTCATTGCTCAGAATATTCGTAAATTCCACGGGGAAATATACCTTTGTCGCGCGGAAATTGTTGGCGGAGGAGGAAACCGTCCCCGCGTAAATGATATACAGCTTGTTTGCGTAGTCGTAATATGACGTCGCGTCCTTTACAGACTCGAAAATGTATCCCGCATACGCGAGACCGCTGAGCGACGAGCTTGAGCTGTAATTTGACGCCGTGTATGAGTATATCGAGTCCTCAGCCTCACTCTTTAATGTTGCGAGCAAATCCTCGGTTACCTTTTCATACTTCTCGACGTATTCGTCAAGTCCGCTCACCGTATATTCCTTTTGAATGCTCTCGGGAATCATTCCCAAATTCTGAGCGTAGCTCTCCATATTGGAGCCGTCAATCGAAATCACGACAGTGTCGCCGTTTCTGAGACCGCTCGATTTATCGCAGCTGAAATTATACGTGGAAAGCTGCGAGCCTGTATAATTATATTTTAAATATCCGTTGGGAGATACACCCTCGAATGTCACCTCCAAATCCGCGAAGGCGTCAAACGTACCGACAGTTTCGAGACCCGATACCTCGTATGTATCGTCCTTATGCTTCAGCTTGCATTTTATATAGTCGGAAACGCTTTCGTCGACGTTCCATGTATAAGCGACCGTATCTCCGTTTTTGAGACCGCTCGACTTGTCAAGGCTGACGCTGACGCTCTGTCTCAAAACGTCCATGGGACTAACAAGCCCCGATACAAAGCCGAGCTTATCCTTTACGTCGCCCGTAAAGGAAATCTTGTCGCCGTACTTTTCACTTATGGCATCCCAGTCGACTCTCGCCGTTACGTTTCCGTAGCCGTCGTATCCGCTCGCCTCGACGGTGAGGTAATCGTTCAGGTCGATTGTCGAGCCGCCTGCCGCCACCGCTATAATGACGATAAGCAAAACAATCAGAGTGACTCCACCCGCGGCAATACCGATAATCGCATTTCTTGAAAGCTTTTTTGCGGGCTTTGCGGGCTGAGCCGCGTACCCTCCGAAATTCGGAGCGGCGCCCTGCTGCTCCGCCTGTCTTTCAAGAGTCTGCACTCCTCCGTCGGTACCCCGAGGCGCATTTGCGTCGGGTGTTCCCTGTCCGCCGTTTGCGGCGCCCGGAGCGTCTCCACCTGCCGCGCCTACAGCGGCTTCTGTATCCGAATTGTCAAGCGCGCTTCCGCACGATGCGCAGAACTTCGCGCCCTCCTCGTTTTCGGTACCGCATTTTTTACAAATCATAACCGTACCTCCTTTGTATACTTTTTACAGTATAATTATTGTACAAGTCAATTATATATACCAAAAGCGCAAAAGTCAACAAATTTCACAAAATTGCGAATTTTTTTGACATAAAAATTCACCGTATGTAAAAGAGAATGTAAAGAGAAGGTCAAAAATCCGTTTCATATCCATACCTTAACAGCTTTTTTACCTCAACAGCTTTTAATGTTTTAATAAAAGCAAGGCAAACGGCTCCGCCGCTTGTTTAAAGCTTGTTTAACGCAAATTATTAACGCTGTAAGTAACGTTTTTTAGGTTTATTCGGATAAATCCGCCTTTTCTTCTTTGTTTTCTTCGTCTTTTTTGACTTCTTTATCCGCTTTGTCCGTATTGGCCGCTTTAGTGTTCTTAATGCTCAAAACCACGGAAACTATGCCGATAACAAGAAATACCGCGGTGAGTATGAGAGACACATAAAGCAAATCCCGGAATACGGCGTCGTATATTTTCTTCAGGACAAGACCCGCCGTTTCACCCGTCAGTACTGTTTTTGACATGTAGTCCTCGTAAAGAAACGCGGCGGAGGCGCCGAGAAGGGTGAAGGACGCAAGGTATGAGCCGAGCGACCAGCTGTGCATGGCGCCGATTTTGTTTTTCAAATTTAATAAAAGCAGAGAAAGAGAGGCGATGGCGTACAGCGCAAACGCGGCAGGCGAAATTATTCCCGCATATTTCGACAGCGCCGCCGTCTTTCCCGACAGCTTCGAGGTGTACATATCGGGGAATACTCTGAGATTTGATGTGACCTCCGAGGTTATCATCTCATACACCTGCTCCGACGAGCCCTCGGTATATTCGATGCCCGCCTCCTTCGCGTAGGAGGTAAGGTATGAATCTATTCTCTCTAAAAGCTCCGCGTCCTCGTACTTTTGCTCGGCGCTCTCGCTTTTTCCGAACGCGACGCTGAGCGAGGATGCAAGAACGGACGCCGCATTGCTTTTCAGAACGTCCTTTGTTATGACCCCGGGCTCAGACGACTCCTCACATATAATATCGTCCGTGTTTAAAACCGTCAGCGCCATACGGTACTTTACGGATTCATAAACCTTGCCGTAAAGCATGTCGACATACTCATCGTCCGCAATACGCGCCGCGAGAGCCTCGGGTCTTCCGATAAATCTTTGGACAAGCGCTGACGCGACAGCGACGGTAAGCGAGAGGAAAATTACAACGCAGAGAAAAATCGAAGCGATTTTTCTTAAAGTCTTCATCCCGCCACCTCCGTGTCGGCGGCGCTTTGGCTGCCCTCAGCCCCCGATGTGTCCGAGACGCCGTTTTCCTCTGCCGCCTTGACAGTCCAGTCCTTTCCCGAAACAAGCTCGCATATTATCGCAAAGCGCCGGGTGCGGACAGACGTCGTGTAATAAGGATAGCACGTATAACAGATAAGCTTATCCTCCGTCTCGTTTTCCTCGGGGAGAATAAGAGACGAATCGGTCGCATCGAAAATCGCAGTATCGGTGACTCTGTAAACGTAGTCTCCGTATATAGTGTTCAGCGTCACGATGTCGCCGATGTTCATTGTTTCAAGGCGCTGGAAATGCTGATAGATTCCGACGTGCCCCGCGATTACGACCTTTCCGCCCTGACCGGGAAAGCGTGAGTTAGCATAATGACCCACCCCCTTCCACAGATTGTCGCTGCTGTCCCCGTGGAGCACGGGGATATCGTATACCCCCGCCGATTCTATCGTTATCGTTGCCCACTGCTCGCCGAGCGCTATCGGAGGGAAATCAGACGTTACGCTGAACGCGTCGCCCTTATTGTTTTCCTTTAGTTTTTCCTTGTCCTCCTCGGTGAGGATAAGGCGCTCGCTTTCCTTACTTCCGCTAAGATCCGGCGCGAGTGTCGCCACCCTGAAATATACGTTTTTTTCGACGAATCCCTCGAGCGCCCAAAGAATCAGAAGATATATTGCGGCGGGAATAAGTAAAAAGGGGGCACTGTGCAACAGTACCCTCTTTACCGTACCGCCAGCGGTACTTTTTTTCATGACTTTATGTTTCAACCTTTGTTTTTAAATTTTATCTCTCGGCGATGCGCTTCTTGGAGACTGCGAGAACTGCGAATCCGAGCACAAGAAGAACAGTACCGACGGAGAGATATACCCATGTGTAGGCATTTGAAACGGGAGCGGCGCTTGTATCTGCTACGGCGTCGCCGTCGTAATCAAAAACGAGCTTACCGTTGCGGTCGAACACCTGGAACACACCGTCGCCGGGGAAAGCCCCGTTAGCTTTGGGTGTCATCTTCCATGTAAAGCCGAGAACGGCGCACGCCTCGTCGATGCACTCGATAACACTGTCAACCTGTTCCTGAGTATAGAAAGATTTGCCACCGTTTGACTCTGTCGGGCCGTGGTCAACATCAAGAATGGCTACAGCCTTCTGTACGATCGGAAGAAGTGTTTCTGCCTGTTCGTCTGTTATTTCAACATTTTTCGCCGCGTTCTCAAGAGAAACCTTTACATATTTATAAACGGGCGATTTGGCCGCTTCGTTCAAAAGATCGGCCTTTGTAACGGTAGCGGCGGATACGCACATAGCGAGCATACCGACAAGCAACATTACAGACATCAGAACAGCAATTATTTTCTTCATTGTTTTTTCTCCTTTTAATAAAATTTTTACGATGATATCGTAATTGCCGAAATGCGGATATACACCCGGCTGTTTACAAATCCAATTATAAACGAAATAACCCTCTATGTCAATAGATATTCAAAAAAAAATCACAAATTATTGTTTGTGGTTAATTGTAAAATGAAATAGGACATATAGAAAAAGTCATAGCAGACGTGGTATAATTGAAGTTACCACACAAA
>CANRNZ010000006.1 GCA_947632135.1 uncultured Clostridia bacterium | reverse complement strand
CTTTTGAAGCTTTTCTCCCGGCCGATTGCGTCAAAGAAAAGCGTCAGAAAAGTTAGTTTCTGAAGTGGTCAGTGGTCAGTGGTCAGAGTCTCCCCTTTCAGGGGAGGCTTTTTGAAGTTTTTGCCCCGCGATTTTCCTTTGTGCTAACCGCCGGACGCTTTTTCTTGACTCAGAAGCGCAAGAAAAAGCTTTGCAAAAAGAACGCGTATCGGAGCTTTCGCGCTCTGCGGAGCGCGACGAGGGCTCTGCCCCTCGACCCCGCAAGCTTTTAAAAAAGCTTGAGCAAAACTTTCGTAGAGAGTCTGTGCCTCGCGATGAGGCGGGCGAAAACTTTTGTGTTGGGTCTGTGCGAACATTGAGCGCGAAAGCTTTTGAAATTACTCTCCGTCCCCCTCGAAATTCTGCGCGCCGACAAGCGCCGCGAAGGACTTTTTGCTCTCCTCGAAAAGCTCCTCCGCTTTCTTCTTCGACGAGAAAACTCCGCCGACAGTCGACACCCCGCGAAGGCAGACGACAGTGTCCGACGGCATAAGCCGAAACGCGCTGTAAACGTTATACGCTTTGATATCCGAAAGCCTTATTCCGTATTCGTCAAGCGCCCCCTCGGGCTTATATCCGAGCGCGTCCTCGAGAGTGACGAGCCCTCCCGAATCCCTGACTGCGGCAAACAGGTCGTAGTCGAGGAACATTATTCCGCACTCGCCCGTAAAAATCATATTGTCGAAGTTTGTCTTGGCGTCCCTGTTCGCGCTGTAGTCGACGTTCAGTCCCGCCTTCTTTCTCTCCTCGATTTGCGCCTCGGACCAATATGCGAACGAGTAGATTTTGACCTTTGTTTTTCCGTCGCCGTTGACGTCGTTCTTTATTACGTCCGACAGCGCGTCGGCGAGTGACTCGGCGTTTTCGTCGGCGATGACTGTCGGCCCCGAATACATTACCGAAAAATCGTACCTTTCCCTCGTCGCTATCTGAGATATCCCGACAAAGAGGACGGCGGCAAAAAACAGTGAGATGATTATATGCCACTTATAGTGATACCAGATGTTTGCGGCGCGCCCCTCTATGCTGTTATCGACTGCGGGTTCGTCCTTGTAGTCGTCCCCGATATACTCGACGAATTTTGCCGAGTTCGACTTTTCGCCGTCGTAGTCACGCACCGCGCTCATGTCCTGAGTTTTGCGCTCGCTATCGTCTATTATATTTTCTTTTTTCTTTTTCAACTCTGCCACCTCGGAGTTTTTGTTTTATTTATTTTATGCAGTTGTGTTAAATCTTATCGGCATTTGTAAAATTAGACAAAGCTCAAATAAATTACGGCAAGCACAGTTCATATCCCGCGGCTCTGAAATAATCAATGGCGTCAGCGAGGATTGCGGTATTAGTCGCCGAGACCGCGTGCAGCAGGTAAATTGCACCGGGGTGCGCTCTGTCCTTCAGCCTTTGAAGAGCCTCCCCCGTTTCCATTTGGTTTGACGGGTCCCAATCGGCATACGCGTAACTCCAGAACAGAGATTTATAACCGAGCTTTTGAACGAGCGCCTGCATACGGTCGCTCGCCTCCCCCGCGGGGAAGCGGAAATATTTCATTTCGTAACCGAAATTGTCCCGTATGTAATTGTGTAGGGTCATAATATCGTTATACGCCCCGTCTACTCCGAGATTCGGATAGGATATATGCGCGCTGCTGTGATTGCCGACGATATGGCCCTCGTTTATCATGCGCCGCACGAGGTCGGGTTGGCTTTGGGCATAGGGGAGAGTTACGAAGAACACCGCCTTTACTCCCTTTTGCTTTAGGGTGTCGAGAATCGCCGGAGTGTATCCGTTTTCGTATCCCTCGTCAAACGTGAGATACATTTTCATCTCGTCGTCCATTATATAGTACGAATCGTAGATTCCGTATGTGTTCTGCGCCCACACCGCCCCGCCGGGACGGTTTTTCTCGTCGAAATTTACGCCTTGTCCCCAGCCGCGAAGCGTATTGTCGAGGCTCATAAGATACCCGACCGTCTCAGCGTCAAGACTTCCGACGGCGCTGTAGCCTGCCGGGCCGGCGGTATCAGTCGTCTCGGGCGGTTCGGTTTCGGTTTCCGTTTCCGTTTCTGTTTCCGTTTCTGTTTCTGTTTCTGTTTCGCTTTCCGTCTCCGTTTCGGTTTTCGTCTCCGTTTCGGTTTCGCTCTCGGTTTCCGTTTGGCTTTCGCTGTAGGAATCATCGGGCGCCGAATTTTTATGTCCGACTGCAAGCGAGACTCCGACGACGACGGCGCATATCAGAAAAAACGCCGCGACCGAAGCTATGACGGCTGCTCTGCCGCGAAAGTTTTTCTCTATCTTATTATTTTTATTATTTTTATTTTTTTCGGTTTTACCCGTTTCTCTTTTTTTATCCGTTAAAGGTTTTTTACCCGTTTTCTTTGTTTTACCGTTTTTTACATTTTTGCCGTTATCGCTCTTCCCTTTGCCCATAAAACAAAACTCCTCCCGATAAATATAATATACAAAAATGCTCTTTGTGATAATTGTACCATAAAAACGACAAAATGCAACTTGTTTTTTAAAATATTTGACGCCGAAGCGAGCGGGGCGTCACGCTCGGCGCTTTTTGCAAAACCGATTGACAAAAGCGCTGTTTTCTGATAAAATTTCAATGTATTTTAAATGGCTTTTCGATAGATTTCAAAGAATTTTTTATAAAAATTCTTATTCGAATACCGCAAAAACGAAAATAAACTGATTTTCGGAAAGGACTTATATTAAAAAGTATGAAAAGATTTAAAAAGCTTTTGTGCCTTGCGCTCGTTTTTACAATTTTTGATGCTTTGACTCCGCTTTGCATGGTCTCATGCCAAAAGGACGAGAACGACACATCGCCTGTCACAGTCGTTATGGAAGTGAAGGACTTCGGCGCGATGACCTTTGAGCTCTATCCCGAGACAGCGCCGATAACAGTCGAAAACTTTTTGGAATATGTAAACTCGGGCTTCTACGACGGGCTGACATTCCACCGCATATACAAGGGCTTCATGATACAGGGCGGCGACCCCGATATGTCGGGCGGCAAAAAGGAAACGCTAAAGCCGATAAAGGGTGAATTTGCCTCAAACGGAGTAGAAAACAAGCTCTCCCACGAGCGCGGGGTAATTTCAATGGCGAGAACGAATGACCCCAACTCCGCGACGAGCCAGTTTTTCATTTGCCACGCGGACTCGACATTCCTTGACGGCAATTATGCCGCTTTCGGAAAGCTCACCGACGGATACGACGTGCTCGACGCCATTGCAGATGTCGAGGTTGAGTTTGCCGCAAACAGCGTCGACTCCGAGCCGACCTCTCCCGTAAATCCCGTTATTATCGAAAGAGTTTACGTAAAAGAGTAAATATTAAAGAGCAAAAAAACCGCGGAACTGCCGCGGTTTTTATTTATCGGCTTGTTTGGCTTGATCTTTAGTTCATAAAGTATTTACACAATCGGCTTATTTTTTTATTACTATGTATTGCAATTTTGTATAAATTCATGTTAAAATAAAATTGAAAAAATACAAAAATTCCACAATACACAAAATTCAATAAGATAGGGGGTGACATTATGGCTCGTTTAACAGCTGCACGGTTTGATTTTTTGCGCGTTCGATTAGAGCATTTTACCCGTTTATGGGTAAACCGAATCAAAATCGTTTGTTTTGGCGCATAAATCAGAACGGTATACATTCGATTTATGCGCCATTTCAAAAACTTTTGAGTATGAGACAAAAGATATCGGAAATAAAGGTCGAAAAAGAAAGAAGGTAAATTGTTCAGCAGATAAAAAATACGGCATACCCGTTTCAAAGCATTAAAATGGGAGGTAATACAATGAGAAAGAGAATACTTGCGTTTATTTTTACTATCGCTCTTATATCAACATACTTTTTCCCAACGATGATGTTTACGTCCGACGCTTTGTCGTCCGACATAATTACATCATCCGAGATTACAACCGATGAGCAGGTAAATTACCAAAAAGACAGCGCTCAAACCGTACAGACAACAGCCGCATACACCCTGCAAGACAGCACTGTATACGGAAGTTGGAGTGATTCTTATCTAAAATACAATTGTTATGCATACGCGCTTGGACGTACAGACAATTGCTGGCCCGGAAGATTTTCAACAATCCCTAATATTGACAACTTTAATGAATATGCTTCAGTTTACAAATTAGCTTGTGATGTCAAGGCAGATTTGAAGTCCGCTACATTTTCCAACAAGTGCGTAAACATGACAACAACAAGACCAACATCGCTTAAATCCGGTCAATCTTGCATATGTATTCGAAAATCATCTGACGATTACCATCTTATGAAATTAAGTGGTTCCTCATGGTATCATAAGCCCGGCTTAAGCAATCCACTTAAATATAAATATGTGCCTTCAACATCAAGGAAATGGTCAGATGAGTCCTCTTTTTTAGGAGTCGATTATGCACCGAGTACATATTATGACAGTGAAATTTACTTTTTTATATACAGTAAAGAACACGGCTCGATTAAATCCACTTGGACAGGAAAGGACTATCATTCCCAATCAAGACACTATTATCTTTATTCATATGATTGCAGTGACTGCGGAGAACATATAAAGACGGAGTGGACAAGTGTTCCGTGTTCCGGGCCACCGTGCGCAACTCCTTGGAGCTATTCTCCAAAGCCTGAAGTTGTATAATTGAATCGCATGTTTTTAATATCTGACTAAAGCTGTAAAACACATTTTCGAAAGGAGTGTATGTTTTGAGTAAAAAAAGCAAAACTATTGTATCATTTTTGCTGATTATCCTTTCGGCGCTTATGATTTTCTCCTGCTCATGTGAAAAAGATAACCGAAAGCTGTCGGAAATGACCACGGAAGAGCAGATTAAGTTTGTAAAAAAGCAGGGGATTGAGATTCCCGAGGGTTATGAGGACACCGTAGAGCGCCGTATAAATGAAATAATTTTCAAGGCTGAGGAATATCCTTGGGCTCCCATTCCTCCGACAACTATCAACGACCCGAAAATGACTGAGTTTGCAAAGGAAGTAGGGGATGCAGTTCACAAATATTACGAGCAGGAGACAGATTAGCTCCCGAAATCCTTTTGCTATGACTCAAATCTCAAAAACTTTTTTCAAAAAGGCGGGTTATCCTATGAATAAAAGAAAAATATGGATTTCGGCGTTGCTGATTATTCTTTCGGTGCTTATGATTTTCTCCTGCTCATGCGGAAGCGAAAAACAAAAACTGTCTGAAATGGAAGACGATGAGCTTATCCAATATATAAGCGATTCGGGAGTGGAGATTCCCGAGTGGGCAGATATAGTAACGATTCGTTCTATGATTGTTGACTTGGAGAATGACCCAAGTTCTCCCACTTCCGCAGTAGGTTATACACCGTATGCGGATTTATTTGAAGATTTGCGCGGTGTTGTCGTTGAATATGAAGCGCAGAAGAATTAAAAGCCCCGCGAATATTACATAAAGCAAATGAAATAGGATAGTTCGACTTACAAAGGAGGCGCGTCTTATGAGACAAAGAAAAATATGGATTTCGGCGTTGCTGATTATTCTTTCGGTGCTTATGATTTTCTCCTGCTCATGTGAAAAAGATAACCGAAAGCTGTCGGAAATGACCACGGAAGAGCAGATTAAATTTGTAAAAAAGCAGGGGATTGAGATTCCCGAGGGTTATGAGGACACCGTAGAGCGCTATATAAATGAAATAATTCTCAATGCTGAGGAATCCATTCCTCCGATACCTTTCAACGACCCGAACATGCATTATTTTGAACTGGATGTAGCGGATGCAGTTCACAAATATTACGAGCAGGACACAGATTAAAGAACTTGCAATATGAGAAGAAAGACTCGACGGATTTTATAAAATATAAAAATACGGACCCGAAATAATTTTCCCGGTCAATGCTTTCACATTGACCGGGATTTTTTCGCGACGCTGTGTAATTCTGATTGTAAGTGAGGAGAGATGAACCTTATTCCGATATGATTTTGTATCTGTTCGCGTAGACTATGCGGCGCTCGCCCACAGGTATATCGTCCGATTCGGTATCCTCCGTTTCGTCCCAAACGATAAGCAGTTCGTCGGGCTTCGTCTCAAAAACGGACACATATCCCGACGGTCCCCTGTCCCATCTTCCGCGATTGTCGGACAGTACCACAGGCTCGGACCACGAGACGCCCTCGTCGCTTGATATCTGAAAAAACGTGCCCCACTTGCCCGAGGCGCAAATCAGCGCGCCGCAGGAAAGCTTTATGAGTCTCGGCAGCACACCGTAAGGATTTACAGCCTTCGGCTCGCTCCACGTGCGCCCCATGTCGTATGAGTGGGACGCGTACATCGTGGTGTACACCTCGTGACCCTGAGTCCTCATAACGCAGAGAACATGCTCTCCGCCGAGATAAATAAGCTCGGGCTCGCAAAATCCCTCGGCGTCCGGCTCGAACGGGTATGTCTGGCAGTCCGCGACGGTGGAAAGAAACTCGAAATGCTCGCCTCTGTCGCGGGACAGCATTACCCACGTGCGGTATTGGTAAAAATCGTAATTTGTAAAATAGTCAAGCCTTGTCCTGTCCGACTTGAACTGACCGTACATGGCAAGCAAAATGCTGCCGTCGGGCAGCTCGATAAATCCGCTCGTCACGCCCGTATGGTAGCTTTCGGCCTCCCCCGAGTCGCCGTACCCTACGGCAAGCTCAGGTATGTCGACGCTCTCAAACGAACACTGTATGTTGCCTTCCAGCACGTCGTCGAACGAGGCGGCGCGCATCTTCTTCATTACATAAGGTATCTTCTCCTGCTTTTTGGGGTTAAAATGATGCACCGCGAGGCTGCCGAAACCGACCGCAAAGTACGTCCCGTCGGACAGCCTTATCATTCTCGGGACTCTGCCGACCTCGCGCAGCATCTCCCAAGTATCGCCGCGGTCTGCGGAGTACGCGCAATACCCGCCCGAATTATCGTTTACCCCGACAAGGAGACGCCCGTCGGGCGAGGCGATGTCACAGCACGGATAGTTACCTATCCAAAGTCTTTTTGAATCTTTAAGTTCTGCTCTGTATTTCATTTTATTATTTTATTACGGCGTTTGCCGTACCTCCTTATTTCAGCGCACGCGCCGAAATTTATTTTGCCGTACCGCCCGCTCGAAAAGTTCAAGCGGTACGTTTTTAATTATTGCAAAGTAAGTACCCTGCCCGCTGTTAGTCCGCGAGCTCCACGGATTTTATAACGACGGGGGTTATCGGTTTTGTCCTCTCGCCGCTCCCGCCGAATGTCACGGGAACGTCTGCCACGGCGTCGAGCACGTCAAAACCGTCCGTCATTTTTCCGAACGCCGCGTACTCACCGTCAAGGAACGACGCGTCCGCATGGCATATAAAGAACTGGCTCGACGCGGAGTCTTTGACGCTTGTTCTCGCCATGGAGATAACGCCGCGCTCGTGGGACAAATCGTTTTTCACTCCGTTTGACGCAAACTCGCCTTTGATTTTTTTGAGTGAGGAGTCACCCATTCCCGTACCTGACGGGTCGCCGCCCTGTATCATAAAGCCCTTGTATATACGGTGGAACGTCAGACCGTTATAGAAGCCGTCTTTTACGTAATTTACAAAATTTTCGACAGTTATGGGGGCGATTTCGGGATAGAGCTCAAGGCTTATTGCTCCGAAGCCTTCTATTTCCATTTTCACCTTTACCGTTTTTGTTTTTTCGTCTGAGGTTTTTATTGACATTTTTGTACTCCGTTTTTAAAATTTTCGATTTTTGATTTTCGATTTTCGATTTTCAAAGATTCGTAAAGACTTTTCTTGATTTTATCAGAAAATGTATTCTTTGTCAACACGCGATGGGTTATTTGAAAAGGATTGTTTGGTAACTTTGCGCGCGTTGTTCGCACAGACCCACCCCAAAAGTTTTGCTCAAGCTTGCCCTTGGGGTCCCCGCAAAAGCTTTGCTTTTGTGGGGAGTGGCTCAAAAAGGTTGCGGGGTCCGAGGGGCAGAGCCCCGATTTTACGCGTTCTTTTTGCAAAGCTTTTTCCTCGGCTTCTGAGTCAAGAAAAAGCGTCCGTCGGTGCGTGCTGCACAAAGGGGCTGGGCAATAACTTCAAAATTTAAGCTGAAAAATTTTCAGAAACTAACTTCACCGACGCTTTTCTTTGAAGCCGTCGGCGCAAAGAAAAGCTGCAAAAGAAACGCCAATCATCGGGGCGCCGCCCCGAACCCCGCAAGCTTTTGAAAAAGCTTGACCAAAACTTTTGAGACAAGTTTGTGCGAACTTTGAAAAAAGTGCGCGAAAACTTTTGTGTTGGATCTGTGCGAACATAGTGCAAAAAATCCCGTTTCGTCATATTACATTGAAAAATACATATAACTAATACGAACTTTAATTCATAAAGGTCGGCGGTAAAATGAAAAAAGATGCTTTGATAAACTTTATTATTGTCTCCCTTGCCCTGATCCTCGGCTCCGTTCTTTTGTGGTTTTTCGCAAAATATATTTTTGCCTGCCTTGTGCCCTTTATCGCCGCGTACCTCATTTCTCTCGGCGTAAAACCGTGCGCCGCTTTTCTCTCAAAAAAGCTTCACATTAAATACGGCTTTTGCTCCGCCGTGCTCATTTGCGCCGTTATTACCGCGCTGACGGCAGGCGCGTCTTGGCTCATTTCCGCGCTCGTCTCCCAAGGCAGGGGACTTGCCGTCTACCTTGCCGAAAAACTCGGCGAGGAGGACAACTTCCTGCGGCGCGTATTTGAAATGGCGGAGGATTTAAAGAGCTTTTTCTCTTTCAGAACTCAAGGCGCGGGGTCGCCCGAGCTTGCGGAATCATTATATTCCGCGCTTATCGACGTAGCAGAGAGAGGATTTTCTCACATTTCCTCGTCGCTTGCATCCTTTGCGACAAGTTTTATCGGCGGAATGCCGTCTTTCATTTTCGGCGTTATCACCACAGTCATCGCTCTCTTTTATATCTGCGCTGACAAGGGCTCGGCAAAAAAGGAAATTTCGCTCCTTATCGGGGAAAGGGCGCTCGCCGCGGCTGAAAAATTCAAGGTGAAAGTACTCTTTGCGGCAGGGAAATATGTTAAATCCTACATGCTTATAATGCTTGTCACGTTTTCAGAGCTGCTGCTCGGCTTTGTGGTGCTTCGCGTCGAATACGCGCTTGTTCTCGCGTTTATCATAGCGCTCGTCGACTTGCTCCCCGTTCTCGGCGCGGGCACGGTTCTCGTGCCGTGGGGCATTTTCTCTTTTGTTCTATCCGATGTGCGGCGGGGAGTCGGGCTGCTTGTTCTTTGGCTCATAATGTATGTCGTCCGACAGTTTATCGAGCCGCGTATTATCGGAAGCGCCATGGGTATAAATCCTCTTGTCTCGCTCTTTTTTGTTTACGCGGGGTTTGTGCTGTTTGGGGTTTTAGGGATATTTCTTTTTCCGATTATGGTGTATCTTGTGAAGGCGGCATTTGGAGGGGAGGAAAAAGAGAGGTAATCAAAGTTCGCACGAACTTGTTTCGAAAAGTTTTGGTCAAGCTTTTTCAAAAGCTTGCGGGGTTCGGGGCGGCGCCCCGACTTTATGCGTTCTTTTTGCAAAGCTTTTTCTTGCGCTTCTGAGTCAAGAAAAAGCGTCTGGCGGTTCGCGGTGCATAAAGGGGCGAGGCACAAAACAGGCAGTTTGAAAAAAATTCTAACGGAAACTAACTTGTATGACGCTTTTCTTTGACGCAATCGGCGCAAAGAAAAGCTTCAAAAGAAACGCCAATCGTCGGGGCGCCGCCCCGAACCCTGCCACCTTTTGAAAAAAGGTGGACGAAAACTTTTGTGTTGGGTCTGTGCGAACTTCCCCACAAACACAAAAGCGGCAGACTCTCTGCCGCTTTTTTCTGTTCTTCTTGTTGCTTTGTTAAATCCGCTCAGTCCACAAGCTTTATAAGCGCCATCTCCGCTGCGTCTCCGCGACGGGGTCCGAGCTTATATATCTGCGTGTATCCGCCTTTTCTGTTCGAATACTTGGGCGCAATGTCGCTGAAAAGCTTTGCGACTACAGATTCTTTCGTTATATAAGCAAGAGCCTGACGGCGGCTCGCAAGAGTGTTTGCCTTGCCGAGCGTTATCATCTTCTCCGTCATGCTGCGAAGCTCTTTTGCTCTGGTAACTGTTGTTGTGAGAGAACCGTTCTCAAGAAGCATCGTAACCTGACCGCGTATCATGGAGTTTCTGTGAGCTGTGGTTCTGCCGAGTTTTCTTGTACCGGGCATTCTTAGGTGTCCTCCTTTTTCTTATTTTGTTCGGGAGCGGGTCCCGCTCGAATGTCCCCTCTTTTGGGAACCTGTCACTCCTCTTCCTTTTTAAGCTCAAGTCCGAGGGAGTGGAGCTTTTGTATGACCTCGTCGAGAGACTTCTTGCCGAGATTGCGCACCTTTATCATTTCTTCTTCGGTGCGGTTCGTAAGGTCTTCGACCGTATTGATGCCCGCGCGCTTCAAGCAGTTGAAGCTTCTGACGGACATTTCAAGATCCTCAATGGTCATCTCAAGGACTTTTTCCTTAATCGTTTCCTCGCGCTCAACCATGATTTCAGCGTTCTTTGCCTCGTCCGATAAATCTACGAACAAGTTGAGATGCTCGTTGAGTATCTTGGCTGCAAGCGACACCGCTTCCTTTGCCGAGATGGTACCGTTTGTGAACAGTTCAAGCGTCAGCTTATCGTAATCGGTGATGTTGCCGACACGCGTGTTCTCTACGTTGTAGTCAACTTTGTAGACAGGCGTGTATATGGAGTCGGTAAATATTGTTCCGATCGGCGCCGGTGTGTCGGAATTTTCTTCGAGATATATCTGCTTGTTCCTCTCACCCGAGACATAGCCGCGCCCGTTCGAAAATGTAAGCTCCATGTGGAACCTTACGTTTTCTCCGACTGTGGCAATATGCCATCCGGTATTGAGTATCTCGATATCCGCGTCCCCGACGATGTCGCCGGCTGTTACCTCACACGCGCCCGTTACGTCTATCATAACGGTCTTAGGAGTGTCACAATAGAGCTTTGCGGTTATTCCTTTCACGTTGACGACTATCTCGGTCACGTCTTCCTTGACGCCCGGTATAGTCGATATCTCGTGAAGAACTCCGTCTATCTTGATATTTGTTACCGCAACCCCCGGAAGAGAACTCAAAAGTACTCTGCGGAGTGAGTTGCCGAGCGTTATTCCGTAGCCCCTTTCAAGAGGCTCTATCACAAATTTACCGCTTGTGCCGTCCTCGCTCAGATCCATTCCGGCGATATTGGGCTTCTCTATTTCAATCATTGAGTTTTTACCCTCCTGTTTTCATTTTATCAATTTATGCAAATCCACGTTGTTTCCCGTCGCACGGGTATTTGATTTGATGTTTTCGCAAGTAATTGACGCCTTGACACGCGCCATTTCCAAAGGAATGAGGCGGCGCCTCGGCACTTGACAGGCTATTATTTGGAGTAAAGCTCGATGATAAGCTGTTCGTTGAACTCGAAGTCAACGTCCTCTCTGTCGGGTATCGCGATGACTTTTGCGGATACAGCCTCAGTGTTGACGTCAAGCCACTTGGGCGCGTTTGTGTCCGCTATGCTCTCGATAAGCCCCTTCAGCTTCTCGGAATCGCGGCTCTTGTCCTTCAGCGTTATCACGTCGCCAACCTTCAGAATGATTGAAGGGATGTCCGCTTTCTTTCCGTTCAGAAGAAAATGTCCGTGACGAACAAGCTGTCTTGCCTCTTTACGGCTCGACGCCATTCCCATTCTGTAAACGGCATTGTCAAAGCGGCGCTCAAGAAGAGACAGAAGGTTTTCACCCGCTATGCCCTCTTTCTTGTCGGCTGCCACGTAGTATTTTTTGAACTGCTTCTCCTGCACACCGTAATAGCGGCGGGCCGTCTGCTTTTCTCTGAGCTGCATACCGTATTCCTTTACCGTCTTTCTGCCCGCTCCGTGCTGACCGGGTACGGTCGCGCGTCTCGTTACGGCGCACTTGTCGGTAAGGCAGCGCTCGCCCTTAAGAAAAAGCTTCTTGCCCTCTCTGCGGCACAGCTTGCAGGAAGGTCCTGTATATCTTGCCATATCTTACTCCTCCTTCAGTTTCTCACACGCGGCGGCGCTTTGGCGGACGGCAGCCGTTATGAGGGATAGGTGTTACGTCTTTGATAAGTGTAATGTTGAGCCCTGTCGTGGAAAGCGCGCGGATTGCCGCCTCACGTCCCGTGCCGGGTCCCTTTACATATACCTCGACCGTCTTCATTCCGTTGTCCATTGCTATTTTGGCAGCAGCCTCTGCCGCTGTCTGAGCCGCGAACGGAGTAGACTTTCTGGAGCCTTTAAAGCCCATTTCACCTGCCGATGCCCACGAAACTGTGTTTCCGGCGACGTCGGTAATAGTTACAATCGTGTTATTGAAAGTCGAGCTGATATGCGCTGCTCCTTTCTCGATATTCTTACGGTCGCGGCGCTTTTTAATAACTTTCTTTGTTACCTTAGCCATTGAACTCTGTCTGCTCCTTTCTTACTTCTTCTTGTTTGCGATGGTTTTCGCCGGTCCCTTGCGAGTCCTTGCGTTTGTCTTTGTACGCTGACCTCTTACAGGGAGACCTTTTCTGTGTCTTGTTCCGCGATAGCACTTTATCTCAACGAGACGTTTGATATTGAGCGCTACTTCACGGCGAAGCTCACCTTCAACCTTATAGTTGTTTTCAATCTCGTCACGAAGCTTCGATATCTCGTCCTCAGTAAGGTCCTTAGCTCTCTTATCGGGGTCAATCCCTGTTTTTGCAAGGATTGCTTTCGAGCTTGTAAGACCTATACCGTAGATATATGTGAGGGCGATTTCTACACGCTTCTGATTCGGAATATCAACACCGGATATACGAGCCATGTGATTTTTTCTCCTCTTTAACTTATTTTTTGACTTTTAAGGTCTCATGACAAGGTTCGTTATCAGCCCTGTCTCTGCTTGTGCTTCGGATTCTCGCAGATGACCATTATACGGCCGTGTCTTTTGATTATCTTGCACTTATCGCATATTTTCTTTACGGAAGGCTTTACTTTCAAAGTATTTACCACCTTTCACAGTAGATTTTACGCGCACGGCGAGTGCCTTTCGCGCCTCGCGCCTTATTTCGTGCGCCACGTTATCCTGCCCTTTGTGGGGTCGTAGATCGAAACCTCGACCGTGACCTTATCGCCGGGAAGAATTTTTATATAGTTCATTCTGAGCTTACCCGAAATGCACGCTGTGACTATCAGGTCATTCGGGAGCTTTACCTTAAAGTTTGCGTTCGGGAGCGCCTCGACGACTACTCCTTCAAATTCAATTACATCATCCTTGGGCAAGGCTCATTCCTCCTCAATTTCCGCGAATATCCGCGTACCGTTTTCATAAGTCCGAGTCAAATCTCAAGTCGTTTGACTCGGTTTAATCGGTTTTAATCGGTTCAAATCATTTATTTTATTATGTCGTTTCCCGTGCTCTCCTCGACGTACTCTCTCAAAAGACGCCGCAGCCTCCTGTTTGTCATGTCCGAAATATCAAATTCATCCGACTTATCGGACAAGTAAGACATGGAGGAAAGCCGCCTCAGATGGCGAAGCTTTTTTCGTTTGGGCTTTTCGAGCGGGCGCTTTTTGCCGTCGCAGACAAGCGCGTATTCCCCGTCCGTCGATGCGACGAACATCACACAGCCGCTGTCGCGTCCGCCAAGACTGATAACCACGTCGCCGCGTTTTATCATTCGGCAGTCAGTCATTTTACCTCCGTGAGCAGTATCGGCCCGTCCTCGGTTATGGCGACCGTATGCTCATAGTGGGCGCTGAGCTTTCCGTCAGCGGTTTTGACCGTCCACCCGTCGGCGAGATTTATTATCTTTGCGCTTCCCGCGTTTATCATGGGCTCGATTGCGATTGTCATACCTCGGCAGAGCTTGACGCCGTGCCCGGCTTTTCCGAAATTCGGAACGCTCGGGTCCTCGTGGAGCGCGTGACCGACTCCGTGTCCCACGTACTCTCTCACGGCGGAAAAGCCGAAGGATGTTACGTAGGAGTCCACAGCCGAGCCGATATCGCCGATTCGTCCTCCGATGAGCGCCTTTTCGACTCCGCGCCTGAAGCTCTCTTTTGTAACCTCTATAAGACGCATCGCCTCGTCGCTGACTCTTCCGACGGGAAAGGTGTTCGCGCTGTCGCCGTGAAAGCCGCCGATATACGCGCCGACGTCTATCTTCACGATATCTCCCTCTTTGAGATATCTCTCGGAAGAGGGGATACCGTGTATGACCTCGTCGTTTATGCTGATACATGCGCTCGCGGGAAAGCCTCCGTAGCCGAGAAAGGAAGGTCTTGCGCCGCACTTTTCGATATGCGCGCGTATCTTCCTGTCGAGCTCCGCGGTGGTTATTCCCTCGCGCACCGCCTCACCGGCAATGGCGAGAGCCTCGCCGGTTATGCGCCCGGCAAGCTTCATTTTTTCTAACTGCTCGGGATTTTTTACAAAAATCATGATTTGGCGTCGCCTCGCTCTTTACGCGTCAAGCGCCGCTTTTGTGAGAGCCGTGGTGTCTGCCAGTATTTCCTGACCGATTACCGTTTTAAGGAGACCCTTTGACTCATAATAAGCCTTGAGGGGCTCTGTCTGCTCGTGATAAGTTGCGAGTCTGCTCTCAACAACCTCCGGCGCGTCGTCCGCACGGATAGTAAGCTCACTTCCGCAATGACATCTGTCACCGTTCGAAGAAGGATTGTATTTGACATGATAGGTAGCGCCGCAGGCTTTGCACACGCGGCGTCCGCTCATGCGCTCAAGGATTTTTTCGTCCGGAACCTCTATGCTTATAACGTCGGTTATCTCCACTCCCATCTCGTCAAGCGCCTTCGCCTGAACGACCGTGCGGGGAAATCCGTCGAGTATGAAGCCGTTTTCGCAGTCCTTTTCGGAAAGTCTCTCTTTGATTATTCCTATCACCACATCGTCGGGAACAAGAGCGCCCTTGTCGGTGTATTCCTTTGCGGCAAGCCCCATCTCGGTGCCGCTTTTTATTGCGGCTCTTATGATTGCGCCTGTCGATATCGCGGGAATCGAATAATCGTTTGAAATTATTTCCGCCTGAGTGCCCTTGCCGGCTCCCGGGGCTCCGAGAAGTATCAGTTTGATTTTACGTGCCATATGCGCCTCACCGATTACTCAAGAAAGCCTTTATAATGACGCATTGTCATCTGACCTTCGATTTCCCTTGCCGTTTCGAGAACGACGCCGACGACGATGATGATTGAGCTTCCGCCAAACGCGAGCCCGCTCATTTTACCGCCGGAGCAAATATTTATAATGATGGGAAGCACCGCGATTACGCTGAGGAACAATGCCCCTATAAGCGTTATACGGTTGGTTATCTTTCTGATATAATCGGATGTGGGTCTGCCGGGACGGATACCCGGTACCGAGCCGCCGTTCTTCTGAAGGTTATTTGCGACCTCTACGGGATTAAAGGAGATTGCCACATAGAAGTATGCAAACGCTACTATAAGAACGAAGGTCATTATGGCGTATACCCATGTACCCGTACCGAACACGTTGTTCAGGAAGTTCTTTACGGAGCCGTCCTTTAAGAACACCGCGATTGTTGCGGGGAGGGATATGATGGAGTTCGCAAAGATGATAGGCATAACGCCCGTCATGTTGAGCTTTATCGGAATGTTTGAGCTCTGACCGCCGTACATCTTGCGTCCGACAGTTTTCTTTGCGTACTGAACGGGTATTCTGCGCTCGCTGTCCGTCATGAACACGATAAAGGTTATCATACCGAGTCCTATAACGACGGAGGCAACGGCGATTATGATGCCGACCGCAACGGAAATACCCGATGCGCCGCCCGTGACATATGTCCAAAGAGTGTTTACGATAGAGGGTCCGCGGGATACGATATTTGCAAAGAGTATCAGCGAGATACCGTTTCCTATACCTCTGTCGTTTATCTTCTCGGCGAGCCACATGACAAGAGCGGAACCTGCGCAATAGCAGGATATGATTATAACCTGAGCGAAGAATCTGCTTGTGCCGTCGGGAATTGTTATTATACCGTTCGACTCAAGCATCACATAGTATCCGATACTTGTGATGAGCGCCAAAACGACGGTGACGATTCTTGTTATCTGGTTTATCTTCTTTTTGCCCTCCTCGTCGTGGGACCATCTCTCCAGCGCGGGTATCGCTACCGCGAGCAGCTGCATTACGATGGACGACGTGATGTAGGGCGAAATGCCGAGTGCGAAGAGAGTTGCGTTTGAGAATGCGTTGCCGGACAGGATGTTGAGATATTGAAGGATGCTGGCGCTCTGCATCATTGAGCTGAGATCCGCCGTTACAAAGGGAACGGGGATTGCGACGCCTATCCTATAGAGCAAGATGATAAATGCGGAAAACAGCATTTTGTCTCTGAGGTCAGCTATTCTCCAAGCATTGGCAAAAGTCTTAAACATATTACTCTACCTCTGTCTTCCCGCCTGCGGCTTCGATTTTTTCCTTTGCTGTGCCCGAAAAAACCGCCGCCTTGACGTTGAGCTTCTTCGTGAGCTCTCCGCCTCCCAGAACCTTAAGTCCGTCGGGAGCCTTTTTAACAAGTCTTGCGGCTTTGAGCATTTCAAGCTCTACCGTAGCGCCGTTCTCAAATCTGTTGAGGTCGCCGACGTTTATGATAGCGTACTGCTTTGCAAACTTATTGTGAAAACCTCTCTTGGGAAGTTTTCTGTACAGCGGAAGCTGTCCGCCTTCAAAGCCCGGGCGAACACCGCCTCCCGAGCGGGCGTTCTGACCCTTGTGCCCTTTTCCGGCAGTCTTGCCGTTTCCGGAGCCGGGTCCTCTGCCTTTACGGAATTTAGCCTTTACGGAGCCTTCCGCAGGTGAAAGTTCATGGAGCTTCATGGTTTATCCTCCTTACTTAAATTCTTTAATGTTTTGTGAAAGAGGACTTACGCCTTCTCCACGCTTACAAGGTGACCTATCACCTTTATCTTACCTGCAATTACGGGACCGTCGTCGTGAACGATTGAATCGCCGATCTTACGGAGCCCGAGCGAGGCGGCTGTGGCCTTCTGATTGGGCTTTGCGCAAATAAGGCTTTTCGTAAGAGTTACTTTTACTTTTTCCATTTCAAGCTCCCCCTTAACCGATGACCTTTTCAACGCTGATTTGGCGCGTTCTTGCGACCTCTTCGGCGGTACGCAGAGTTTTGAGTCCCTCAAATGTCGCCTTTACCACGTTTGTCGGGTTGTTGGAACGAAGGCATTTCGCCCTGATGTTCTTGATACCGGCAAGCTCGAGTACCGCGCGGACCGTCTTACCGGCGATGATTCCGGTACCGGGCGCCGCGGGCTTGAGAAGTACGGAGCCCGCTCCGTATTTCCCGAGTACCTCGTGGGGGATTGTCGTATCCTTGAGAGATACCTCTATCATGTTTTTCTTCGCGTCCTCGATACCCTTGCGTATTGCCTCGGGTACCTCGGCCGCCTTTCCGAGACCGTAACCGACGTGTCCGTTCTCGTCTCCGACTACCATAAGAGCCGCGAAACGGGAAATGCGTCCGCCTTTGACGGTTTTGGATACACGGTTTACCACAACGAGCTTTTCCTTGAGGTCAAGCTCTGCGGCGTCTATTCTTTTTGCCATGTTGTTTCTCCTTAGTTTTTGTTTAATTATTGGTTTGTAATTAAACAGTGTACAAACCGGTTTTCTGCCGGGTGCGGCGCATTTTGCGCCGGCTGCGTGTGAAGCTTTATTAGAACTTCAGACCGCCCTCGCGGGCACCCTCGGCAAGCTCCGATACACGTCCGTGATATATATAACCGCCACGGTCGAATACAACAGCTTCTATACCTTTTGCAAGCGCTTTTTCAGCGAGTCTCAGGCCGACCTTCTTTGCCGCCTCTTTGTTGCTTCCGATACCCTCAAAATCTGCCTCAAGAGTAGAAGCGGAGACAAGTGTCACGCCCTTTGTATCGTCGATTATCTGGGCGCTGATATTTTTGTTTGAACGGTATACGGCAAGTCTCGGACGCTGCGCGGTTCCCGACAGCTTGCTGCGGACCCTGCGGTGTCTCTTGAGACGCTGAACATTCTTATCCTTCTTGTTTACCATCTGCGTCTGTCTCCTTTCTTATTACTTACCGGCCTTTCCGGCTTTGCGGCGTATTACCTCTCCGTCATACTTGACGCCCTTGCCGTGATAAGGCTCGGGAGGTCTCTTTGAGCGTATCTCCGCTGCGACCTGACCGCATTTCTGCTTGTCGGCGCACTTTACGATTACGGTGTTGGGGTCGGGTACGTCAAACGTCACGCCGTCGGACTCCTCGACATTTATGGGGTGCGAGTATCCGAGGTTCAGCGTGAGAGTCTTTCCGCTCTTTGCGGCTCTGTATCCGACGCCGACGATAACGAGCTTCTTCTCATAGCCCTTGCTGACTCCCTCTACCATGTTGGCAATGAGAGTTCTCGTGAGCCCGTGAAGCGCTTTCATCTCGTTTTCGTCGTTGGGACGCGCTACCTTTACGGTGTTTCCCTCGACCGTTACAGTCATCTGGGGTCTTACCGTCTGCGTAAGAGTCCCGAGGGGACCTTTGACAGTTATTTTGTTTGCATCTTCGACCTTAACCTCTACTCCTGCGGGTAAGGTGATCGGTTCTCTGCCTATTCTTGACATATCGTTCTCCCCTTTCCCTTACCAGACAAAAGCGAGTATCTCGCCGCCGACTTTTTCGCGTCTTGCTTTCTTGTCGGTCATAATGCCTTTTGATGTTGATACGATTGCAATGCCGAGTCCGTTCATGACCTTCGGCATGTTCTCGTAATTCGAATACATACGCAGACCGGGCTTCGAGACGCGGCGCAGACCGTGAATTACCTTCTGCTTGCCCGCCTCGTACTTGAGCGTT
Organism: uncultured Clostridia bacterium; assembly: GCA_947632135.1. Lineage (GTDB taxonomy): Bacteria > Bacillota > Clostridia > Oscillospirales > CAG-272 > RUG14199. The sequence goes on along the minus strand of CANRNZ010000006.1, from coordinate 18,595 downwards.
ATTCTTATTACGCCCTGCTTGCCGTCCTCGATTATCTGAACACCTCTGATGTAGCCCTCGTCAAGAAGAATATCGGCTATCGCCTTCTTCATATTGGACGCGGGGATGTCAACGGTGTCGTGCTTTGCGTTGCTTGCGTTTCTTATTCTTGTCAGCATATCCGCGATAACGTCTGACATCTGCATAATAAATTCCTCCTTGTCATGCAAGTAAATAATTCTTGCTACCGCGCTGCCGCGCGGTCGCTCGCCGACGGTTAAAGCCGCTTTTGCCGCGCCCTGCGGCGCTCGCTTTTTCGGTTTTCCTATCGGCGCGGATAGTCGGGGGAACGGGTTCTCCGTTCCGACCTCTCTTTTACCAGCTTGCCTTTCTCACTCCGGGAATCTCGCCCTTGTACGCGAGGTTGCGGAAGCAGATACGGCAGATACCGTATTTACGAAGGTAAGCGTGAGGTCTGCCGCAGATTTTGCAGCGCGTGTACTCGCGTGTGGAGTACTTCTGCTTTCTCTGCTGCTTGAGTATCATTGACTTCTTAGCCATTATCTTTCCTCTCCTTCTTTTGCAAACGGTGCGCCGAGCAGTGAAAGAAGCTCGCGCGCCTCGGCGTCTGTTGCGGCTGTCGTTACAAACGCGATATCCATTCCTCTTATCTTGTCAACCTTGTCGTAGTCGATTTCGGGGAAGATAAGCTGCTCTTTAAGTCCGAGAGAATAATTTCCGCGCCCGTCGAACGCGTCGGGATTTATACCCTTGAAGTCGCGGACTCTGGGGAACGCGAAGCTGAAGAGTCTGTCAACAAACTCGTACATTCTGTCGCCTCTCAGCGTTACCTTTACGCCTATCTTCATGCCCTGACGGAGCTTGAAGTTTGCGACGGACTTCTTTGCGTATGTCGCGACCGGCTTCTGACCGGATATCTGCTCGAGGTCGGAAATTATGCTGTCGATGACCTTGGAGTTGTCCTTTGCGTCTCCCGCTCCGACGTTGATTACCACCTTGTCAAGCTTCGGTATCTGCATTACGCTCTTGTACTCATACTTTTTCATGAGCGCGGGAGCGACTTCGTTTTTATACAAATCTTTAAGTCTTGCCATCACTACACCTCCGCATTATCACAGTGCGGCGCCGCATTTGGCGCAGACACGGGTTTTCTTGCCGTTTTCCGTCTTGACGGCGGCTCGTGTGGGACCGCATTTCGAGCAGTAAAGCTGAACCTTCGACGCGTACATGGGAGCCTCGGCTTCCACTATACCGCCTGCCTCTTGGGGAGGTCTCGGCTTTACATGCTTCTTTACGATGTTTACACCCTCGACGATGACCTTGCCCTCTTTGGGAGATACTTCTATTACCTTGCCCTTTTTGCCCTTGTCGTCTCCGGACATAACGATTACGGTATCATTTGCTCTAACGTGTACTTTCATCTTTACTTCCTCCGATCAAAGAACTTCAGGCGCAAGGGAGAGTATCTTTGTGTATTCCTTCTCGCGGAGCTCGCGCGCCACGGGGCCGAATATACGTGTTCCCTTGGGGTTTTTATCGTCGTTGATTATTACTGCTGCGTTTTCGTCAAACCTGATATATGAACCGTCGGCGCGGCGAATACCTTTTGCACTTCTGACGACCACAGCACGTACAACATCACCTTTTTTGACGACGCCGCCGGGCGACGCCTTCTTTACGCACGCTACGACAACATCTCCGATATTGGCATAGCGCCTGCCGGTACCGCCAAGCACTCTGATGCACATAAGCTCCTTAGCACCGGTGTTGTCGGCTACCTTCATCAATGATTGCTGCTGAATCATAGCTATCTGTCCTCCTGTATTTTTACGGCACGCTCTTTGACGTACCCCGTTCAATTAACAATTAAAATTAAATAGTAATTGAATGTTTAATTGAAGTGTTTAACGTTTAATTATTTCGCCTTCTCGATAACCCTGACGATTCTCCATCTCTTTGTCTTGGAAAGAGGTCTCGTCTCCATTACCTGAACCTTATCGCCGACGCCGCAGGCGTTGTTTTCGTCATGCGCGTGAATCTTTGTGGTTCTCTTGATTATCTTTCCGTATGTGGGGTGCTTTACATTGTCAACGATAGCGACAACGACAGTCTTGTCCATCTTGTCACTGACAACCATTCCCACTCTTGTTTTTCTCAGGTTACGGTTTTCGTTTGCCATCTATGCTTCCCCCTTTACGCATTCTTCTCGGTAATGACTGTCATTACACGTGCGATATCTTTTTTGACATCCGCGATTTTGTGAGGGTTGTCAAGCTGATTTATCGCATGCTGAAAACGGAGCTTGAAAAGCTCGTCCTTGAGCTCTGCGAGTTTCTTGTCCAGATCCTGAGCGGACATCTTTCTGAGTTCTGATGCTTTCACAGCTTACCCTCCTGTTCCTTATCGAGTTGCTCCTTTGTGACAAAGCGGCACTTAATGGGGAATTTGTGCATTGCGAGACGCATAGCCTCCTTTGCAACCTCCTCGGAAACGCCGTCCATCTCGAACATGACGCGACCCGGCTTTACGACCGCCACCCAGTACTCGGGCGAGCCTTTACCTGAACCCATTCGGGTCTCGGCGGGCTTCTCCGTTATCGGCTTGTCGGGGAATATCTTAATCCACACCTGACCGCCGCGGCGGATGTAACGGGTCATGGCGATACGGGCCGCCTCTATCTGATTGCTTGTTATCCATGCGGGTTCAAGCGCGACGAGTCCGTAGCTGCCGTTTGTTATTTTGTTTCCACGGTGCGCCTCACCCTTGAGACGGCCCCTGTGTACTCTTCTGTACTTTACTCTCTTTGGCATCAACATTAGCGGTTACCTCCTTCTTGGGAAGTCCTCGGACCTCTGTTCTGAGGTCTTGCTCCGCGGCGCTCGCCGTTGTTTCTGTCACCGTAGTTCCTTCTCGGAGGACGGCTGTCGCGGCGCTCGCGTCTCTGACGGCGCTCCTCTGTGGCTGCGGTCTGAGTTCTTGCAACCTCGGGAAGGACCTCGCCTTTGTATATCCATACCTTAACGCCTATCTTTCCGTAGGTCGTATTCGCTTCCCAGAAGCCGTAGTCGATATCGGCGCGGATAGTCTGAAGCGGGATTGTTCCGTCATGGTAGTGCTCGGTGCGCGCTATCTCGGCTCCGCCGAGGCGTCCGCTTACCGTTACCTTTATACCTTTCGCGCCCATTCTCATCGTGCGTCCTATGGACTGCTTCATTGCGCGGCGGAAGGATATACGGTGCTCAAGCTGGCTTGCGATGTTCTCGGCGACAAGCTGAGCGCAAAGGTCGACGGGGCGTACCTCGACGACGTTGACCGATACGGGAGCCGACACCATCTTCTCAAGCTCTACTCTTAGCTTTTCGATGTCCGCGCCCTGACGTCCTATTACCATACCCGGCTTCGCACAGTGTATGAATACTCTGACTCTTCCGGTGTTGTCCCTCTCTATCTCGACTTTGGGGACGCCCGCCGCCTGAAGCTTTGTTTTCAGGTATTTTCTGATATTGTAATCGGATACGAGGATATCGCCGAATTTTTCATCTTTTGCGTACCATCTCGAATCCCAATTTTTAATTACGCCGACACGCAGACCGTGGGGATTTACTTTCTGGCCCATAATTCAGTTTTTCCTCCTATTCCTTTTCTTTTACCGCAATGGTAATGTGGCTTGTTCTCTTCAGTATTCTGTCAGCGCTTCCCTTGCCGCGCGGCATTATTCTCTTCAGCGTCATGCCGGGGGTGACAAAGCACTCCGATACGTAGAGATTTTCACGATCCATTGAGAAGTTGTTTTCTGCGTCTGCAACTACTCTGTCAAGAAGCTTTATGAGATGCTCGCTCGCGGCCTTCGGCGTGTTTTTCAGAACACCGCGCGCCGTGGCGACATCCTTGCCTCTTATAAGGTCAAGCACTATTTTGACCTTGCGAGGGGAGATGCGGACAAATTTAAGGTATGATCTTGCTTCCTTTTCCATAATTATCTCGTTTCCTCCCTCTTACTTATTTGCCGTTGTTGGACGTCTTTGAGCCGGCGTGTCCCTTGAATGTTCTCGTAGGGGCAAATTCGCCGAGCTTGTGTCCTATCATATCCTCGGTAACGTATACCGGGAAATGCTTCCTTCCGTCGTGGACAGCTATCGTGTGCCCTACGAACTCGGGGTATATCGTAGATGCTCTCGACCATGTCTTGAGTACTTTCTTTTCCCCCTTATCGTTCATGGCGCAAACGCGTGCAAACAGCTTCGCCTCGACAAAGGGTGCTTTCTTTAAGCTTCTGCTCATTTGTTATGCCTCCTTCCTTACTTGCTGTTGCGGCGTTTTACGATAAACTTGTCTGTTCTTGCCTTCTTGTTTCTTGTCTTAAGTCCGAGAGCGGGCTTACCCCAAGGAGTTACAGGGCCGGGACGGCCGACGGGAGATTTGCCCTCGCCGCCTCCGTGCGGGTGGTCGCACGGGTTCATGACGGAGCCGCGGACCGTGGGTCTTACGCCCATGTGGCGCTTCTTACCGGCTTTACCGATTTTCACGGTGTCGTGCTCGATGTTGCTCACCTGACCGATTGTCGCAACGCAGTCCATGCGGATATAGCGAACCTCGCCGGAGGGAAGTCTGACCTGAGCCATGGAGCCCTCCTTTGCCATAAGCTGCGCCTGAGCGCCCGCGGAGCGCACGAGCTGTCCGCCCTTTCCGGGGTAAAGCTCGATGTTGTGAATAAAAGTACCTACCGGGATATTCGCAATCGGAAGAGTGTTTCCGACCTTGATGTCGGCGTCAGCGCCGGTGTAGAGGACGTCGCCGTCCGTCACTCCGACGGGAGCTATGATATAGCTCTTGTTGCCCGCCTCATCCTTCAGAAGAGCGATATATGCGGTTCTGTTGGGGTCATACTCTATTCCGATGACGGTCGCCTTCTCGGCGCTTGTGCGCTTGAAGTCGATTATACGGTACTTCTTCTTGTTCCCGCCGCCCTTGTGACGGACGGTTATTCTTCCGAAATTGTTTCTTCCGGAATGCTTCTTTTTTATTTCGATAAGACTTTTTTCCGGCTTGAACTTCGTGAGCTCCTCGAAGGAAGGAACTGTCATGTGTCTTCTTGCCGGTGTCGTCGGCTTATATTTAATCGTTGGCATTTCTCAGTCCTCCTTTTCTCAGTTCATACCTTCAAAAAATTCAATCGTCTTGGATTTTTCGGTAAGCTGAACCACAGCCTTTTTCCAAGATGCCGTGTATCCCTCGGCGTAGCGGAGTCTCTTGGGCTTTCTCTTTACGTTTACGGTGTTTACGGATTTTACCTCAACTCCGAAAAGCTTCTCCGCGGCGCTTGCGATTTCGGGCTTCGTGGCGTTCTTTGCCACCTTAAAAGTGTACTTCTTATCCGCAATCATGTCCATGGACTTTTCTGTGATAATCGGTTTTAAAATTATATCCTGAGCGAATTTCATGCGTCGTACACCTCCTGAATCTTATTTACGGCGTCCTTTGCGACGACGAGCGAATCACAGTTCATTATGTCGTAGACATTCAGTGTGTTCCACTGGCTCACCTTAACGCCCTCGATGTTGTTAAGGCTTCCGATTACCGTCTTGTCGTTCTCGGGAAGAACCACGAGAGACTTCTTTGCGGCTTTTATATCGGCGAGCATTTTTACCATCGTCTTCGTCTTGTACTCCGAACACGCTATGCTGTCCACTACTATCATCTCGCCCGAGGCGACCTTGGAGGACAGCGCGCTGAACATTGCTACCCGACGCACGTTCTTGTTTAACTTAACTTTGTAAAGACGGGGCTTCGGACCGAGAGCGACTCCGCCGTGAGTCCACTGAGGAGCGCGGGTCGAACCCTGACGAGCTCTGCCCGAGTCTTTCTGTCTCCACGGCTTCTTGCCGCCGCCGGAAACTTCCGTGCGAGTGAGCGTGGACTGTGTGCCCTGTCTCTGATTTGACAGGTAAGCTACTACTGCCGCGTGGAGGACAGCCGTATTTACTTCGGCACCGAAAACCTTATCGGAAAGCTCCATTGTTCCGACGTCGTTTCCCGCCATATTAACTACCTTGATTTCTGGCATTTTCATTTCCTCCTTTCGACTTATGCTTTAACGCTGTCGCGAATGAAAACTATTCCGCCGCGCGCGCCGGGAACAGCTCCCTTGACCGCGACGAGGTTCTTCTCCGCGTCTACTTTTACAACTTCAAGATTGAGCACCGTTACCTGCTCATTACCGTACTGACCTGCCATCTTCTTGTTTTTATAAACTCTGGAAGGAGTCGAGCACGCGCCCATTGAACCGACCTGGCGGTGTATGGGACCGGTACCGTGTGTCATTTTCAGAATGTGGTTGCCCCATCTCTTTACGGCGCCTGTGTATCCGCGGCCCTTTGTAATGCCTGTAATGTCGACCTTCTCGCCTGCGGCGAAGGTATCGGCGGCCACTACATCGCCGGGAGCCATATCTGCGGCGCCCTCAAGACGGAACTCCTTGAGATGTCTCTTCGCGCTGACACCGGCTTTCTTAAAGTGTCCCGCAAAGGGCTTGTTTACCAGCTTTTCCCTGATATCCTCGAAACCGAGCTGAACTGCGTCGTATCCGTCTTTTTCAGCCGTTTTCTTCTGAACTACACTGCAAGGTCCCGCTTCTATCACCGTAACGGGAATAACCTCACCGTTGTCGGCAAATATCTGGGTCATACCGAGCTTTTTTCCGATGATTCCTTTTTTCATTGATTTCTTTCTCCTTTTAAAGGTTATTGGTTGACGTTTCTTTTTTAATTCTTAATTTTGTCGGGAGCCGCCCGAAAACGCCAACGTGACCTTACCGTCATCAAGCTGCCGCCGTGCCTTTTTCGGCAAAGCGGAACTGCGCTCTGTACGGCGGGGTTCGGCTTTTTTGCGGACGCTCAGATTTTTACGTCTATATCGACGCCCGCAGGGAGCTCAACGCCCATGAGAGCCTCGACAAGCTCCTTTGAGGGCTTGCGTATCTCGATGAGTCTCTTGTGTGTGCGCTGCTCAAACTGTTCGCGGCTGTCCTTGTCCTTGTGGACCGCGCGAAGAATTGTGATTATCTCCTTCTGCGTGGGAAGGGGAATGGGACCTGACACCTCGGCGCCGTTTCTCTTCGCTATGTCGACTATTTTAGCCGCTGCGGAATCGATAAGCGTGTGCTCGTAGCTGCTCAGTCTCACTCTGATTTTTTCACTTGCTGCCACCTTGTTTTTCCTCCTTATATAATCGTCACGGGTTGTACACGCGCTCGGGCGTTTCAATGTCCTGCTGAAAGTTACCGGATAATGAGACGTGAGTAACTACGGCTCAAATCCGGATACGACATCACGATTGCCGCGTGTTTTTGTGTACAATGTCCCGCCGTACCGATATACAGGGGACAAGTTACACGCGAATTACCTGCCGCTGTGACATTTGGCGACAGCAACCTCTCATGTAAATCACACCATGCCTTGATATTCTACCATACGAATCCTTAAATTGCAAGATTTTTTATTTTTTGTCTATTAGAAATTACAGAGAAATTTAAGCGTGTTTTTTGTTGATTTTGCACAATGTTTGCGAGGCGTGTGTTTATACGGGAGGTTTTTCCGTTTTTTTCTTTTTCTTACTTTTTATTGTTTTATTACTTGATAGATATCCATAATTATGTTATAATATCTTCGCAGATTTGCTTCGCAAATCCCAAAAGCTCCGCTTTTGCTGCGGTTTCACCGCAGGCTCGATATTGACGGCCTCGCAAAAATGCTCTTGCAAGCAAGCATTTTTGCTTCGTGGTATAATACCACAGAGGTTTCGTAAACAATCTACCGAAATTTTTGATGTAACCGCAGTTTAAATGGCACAGAGGTTTCGCGTGCAATCATTAGAAAGTTTTGGTGTTTCTATCAGTTTAATGTCATAAGGATTTTGCGTGCAGTCCAATCGAATTGAGTTATTATAAAATATTTGTTAAATGTCGGGCGTCAGAGAGTATACTATATTTATATATTGAAGAGAGTTAAAAAGTTGAATAATTTTAATAATTTGAATTTTAACAAAAGCGGTGGGGTTGGTGACGGCGAAAATCCCGACGGGGTTGAAAGCTCGGAAAAATCCGAGAGCCTCGTAAATACCGAAAATACCGCAAACGCCGAAATCGGCGAGGCGGCCGAAGATTCGGAAAGCTTCGAAAATTCCGAGAAGTTAAAAAAATCCGAAAGGATTCAAAAAAAAGATAAAGTAGATAAAAAGAAAGTTTTTATGCTGCTGTTTTTTATTTCGCCGGCGTTGGCGCTGATCGGCGCTGTTTTTCTCTACCGGGCGATGATCTTCTCATATGACGCCTCAATCGGTCACTTCGTTTACGGTTCCTCCTCCGCCGCCGTTTCCTGCGTGATATTTATTATCGGCGCTCTCCTTTCGATTTTTTCGTTTTTTATGTGCGGGAAGGATTTTTCCTTTTCAAAGGGCAAAAGAAGAAGTCTTTCGTTTGCCGAGGTATTCTTTTCAATGCTTGCGGCGTGCTTTTCCGTTCTGTACGGTGTGCTCTCTCTCAGCGAGGACATTCCGACGGGACGCGAAATATTCTTCGTACTGAGAACAATATTCGCCTTTATTGCGGCGGTATATTTTGTCTCGCTCGTTACCGGAATGCCGTCAAGCGCGCCGTCGACCGGATTTTTCGCGGCGGGCGCCTCTCTCGAATGCGCTTTTATGCTCCTTCTCGTTTACTTCACGTATGACAACTGCGCGATGAACTCCCCCGTCAAGACATACGAGCTTCTCATGCTTGTGTCGTTTATGCTTTTTTACGCCGCGGAGGCAGGAAGGAGCATTGAAAGGCCGGGGACAGACAGAAAATACGCTTTTGCCGCCGTCTTCGCCGTATGCTGCGGCGGTCAGGTGGCGCTCGCGCGTCTTATATGCATTCTCGCTCAGAGCGAAGGCTTTTCCTTTTCTCTTGTCAGCTGCCTGTTCCGCGTCGCGCTGTGGCTGCAAATCCTCGTCTCGTTCTACGGGAATATAAAATCGTCGAAAAGGTTAAAAAGGTCGGCGTCGGCAAAAGCGGGCGATTTAGACGGCTATGAACATGACTATGACCGTGAAGATGAACACGGCGGCGAGGACACCGACATCGCGCTTTAATTTAATATGTAAACTTAAAAAATTAAAATTTCAAAAACAAAAACAAAAAAGCGCCGTGTCGCAGATGTACGATACGGCGCGTTTTAAAAGATTTTTTGATTTTTAAAAATTAAAACGGCAAAGCTTTATAGAACTTTAAAAACGAAAAAATAAGAAAAAAGTTAAAGAAAAATTAAGGGAAAAACTTATGATAATACTCAGCGTCAGCGGACTTTCCTTTCATGTCGGCGCAAAAGAAATAATCGGCGGCGTGTCGTTTTCCGTTGAGGACGGGGACAAACTCGGTATTGTCGGCGTCAACGGCTCGGGCAAGTCGACCCTGCTGAATATGATTTGCAAAAAAACGGAGCCGACCGAGGGAAACATATATACGGCAAAAGAACGCACCGTCGGCATGATGGAGCAAAACGAGGCGTTTTCCGACGCCGATTCCGACGGCGGCACACTGCTTGAGAGAATGTACGCCGCATACCCCGAGCTGTGCCGCGACGAGGCGCGCCTTTCGAAGCTTGAGACTCTTCTCGAAAACGCCAAAGGAGAGGACGTCCCGACTCTCGCCGCGGAGCTTTCGAGAGTAAACGCGCGCTACGTCGAAAACGGCGGACTGCACTACAAATCGAGGTGCCGCAGTATTCTGCTCCGCCTCGGATTTACCCCCGACAGCTTTGAAAAGCCGATTTCCGATTTCAGCGGAGGGGAGCGCGCGAGAATCGGACTCGCAAGGCTGCTTCTTTGGGAACCCGACATTCTTATTCTCGACGAGCCGACAAACCATCTCGATACCGACGCCATGGAATGGCTCGAGGAGCACCTCGCGTCCTACAAAAAAACTCTTATCGTCGTGAGCCACGACAGATATTTTCTCGACAGAGTCACGAATAAAACTCTCGAAATAGAAAACGGCAGGGCAAAGCTTTACAACGCGCCCTACTCGGGATTTGTAAAGCAAAAGGCGGCGGAGCGCGCCGCGGCGGAAAAAAAGTACGACCTTCAGCAAAAAGAGATAGCGCGGCTTGAGGCGTACATAGAAAACCAGCGCCGACTGAACAGGGAGCGTAATATTATCGCCGCCGAGAGCCGTGAAAAGGCGATAGCGCGAATGGATAAGGTCGAAAAGCCGAAAGAGGCGCCGCGCGCAATAAGATTTTCGTTTAAGTCCGACGTCGAGAGCGGAAACGACGTTTTGTCCGTCAGAAAACTCTCGGCGGGGTACGGCTCAAACGTACTGTTTTCGGACGTATCGTTTGAGGTAAAAAAACGCGAGCGCCTGTTTATCGCCGGCGCAAACGGCGTCGGCAAATCCACTCTTTTGAAGGTGCTTCTCGGAAAGGCAGCGCCTCTCGGCGGATTTTTCGAATTCGGCGCGAACGTAAAAACAGGCTACTACGACCAGGAAAATCAGGCTCTCGACCTCTCAAAGACAGTGATAGACGAGCTGTGGGACGCTCACCCGAACGTAAACGAAACAGCCCTCAGAAATATTCTTGCGTCGTTCATGTTTCGCGGGGAGGACGCCTTTAAGCAAGTCTATGTTCTGTCGGGCGGCGAGCGAGCGCGGCTGACTCTCGCAAAGCTGATAATGTCGGGAATGAATCTTCTGATACTCGACGAGCCGACAAACCACCTTGACATTCAGTCGAGAGAGGCGCTCGAAAACGCGCTGGAGAATTTCGACGGCACAGTTATCGCAGTATCCCACGACAGATACTTTATGAAAAAAATCGCGACGAGGGTAATCGAAATATACGAGAAATCGGCAGTCGATTACAGGTGGGGGTACGACGAGTACCTCGAAGCGAGAGAAAAAAGAAAAAGAGAGAAATCCGAAAGAGATGAGCGCGGGAAAGAGGACATAAGGCGCGACACGCCCGAGGGAGACGCCGTCACGGGAAAGGAGCTGTTTCTCAGAAGAAAAAAAGAGAGCGCCGAGGCGCGTCAGGCAGAAAAGCGCCGCCGAGACGTGATGCGCGAGACAAAAGAGCTCGAGGAGGAGCTTGAGAGAGTTTCAAACGAGCTGTACGGAGAGGCGGCGTCCGACTACGTCAGGGCGGCGGAGCTTGACAAGAGAAAAAACGAGATTGAGGAACGGCTTCTCACACTTTACGAGGAACAGGAAAGCTTTCGGGATTTGTAAATTCGCACACACCCAACACAAAAGTTTTCGACCGCCTTTTTCAAAAGGCGGCAGGGTTCGGGGCGGCGCCCCGACTTTACGCGTTCTTTTTGCAAAGCTTTTTCCCCGGCTACCGAGTCAAGAAAAAGCGTTGGGCGGTTTGCGCCACACAAAGGGGCGAGGCGCCGACTTCAAGAGCCTCCCTTGAAAGGGGAGGTGTCGGCTTCGCCGACGGAGGGGTTGGTCAGTGGTCAGTGGTCAGAGCCTCCCCTGAAAGGGGAGGTGGCGCAAAGCGCCGGTGGGGTTTTAAAAATTTTAAAGATAAAATTTTCGGGGGCTGAAAAGCCCCCGAGTTTTTATGAAACTGACTTTATTGACGTTTTTCTTTGACGCAATCGGCCGGGAGAAAAAATTCAAAAGAAACGCCATAAACGAGGGCTCTGCCCCTCGACCCCGCAAGCTTCGGAGCCGCTCCCCAAGGACAAGGCGGGCGAAAGCTTTCGTGGTGGGTCTGCGCGAACTTTGAAAAAAGCGCTGTCGCCTCTCTCACCGATAAATTATTATCGGCTTCCCCTTCTTCACCCTGTCGCCCTCTATGTTGTTCGCCCTAAGTATCCTGCCGCGGTCGGCGTGATACTTTTTGCAAACGCTCCAAAGACTCTCGTCGCTCTGAGGGAAATACACGCGAACGCTCGTTCCGCCGTCGTCCGCCTTTCGCTCCGCCCCGAGCTTTACTGCGGTGACAAATCTCTTTTTCTGCTTTTCGAGTATCTCATAGCTGACGCACAGCTCCGCGTTTACAGATATCTTGCCGTCGTACAGTTTACCCTCTGTTTTAAGAACCGCGCAGGACACCCTGCTTTGCAGCTCCGACTGAGACACCCCCTCCCCCGACCTGTCGGGAATTTCGTATTTTACGGGAATCTCAAATTCGGGAGCCGTCATCTCGCTCTCGCCCTCTATTATCGCCTTGAACTTCACGCTCCCCGCGACAGTCAGCTTGCCGTCGCTTGCGCTCACCTGCAAGGGGCCGACGCCCCCCGCGATATCCACGAGAAAAGCGGCGGGAGAGACGTTTTTAAGCTCGGCGTCAGAGCTTACCGTAAGCTGCCCGCCTCCGAAAGCGAGCGGACGCAGAAGCTCCGCCTCCCTCATTTCGTTCTCGCTCTCAAGCTCGGTGGAATACGCGTCGCAGCAAAGGGTCGTCTCGCATTCCGCAAGGCTCTCGCCCTCGATATCGTATTCCGCGCTGACGCTGTAACTTCCGTCGGCGGAGCCCGAGGGCATGACGGTGACGGACGCCACCCTCCCCCACGCGCGCGCCTTCGAGCCCGCGGTGACGTTTCTTACGGGTATCAGTATCTCAAAAGGTATTTTTGTTTTCCTACAGCGGCTCTTCCCGTCTGATTCGGCAAATATGCACTTGACATAAATATCTCCCCTTGCAAGCACACCGTCGTCCCTTGACTCGGCGTAGCTTACCCCCATCGTTCCCTCGCAGAGAACGGGCTTCGAGGCGTCGGAGGGAGGTGTCATCTCACCTGTCGCGCTGCCGGTCGTCATTCCTCCCGAGCGAGTCATCGACGTCACGGGAAGTCTCAGACGCTCAACGGACGCTGCAGACGCCTCGCTTGCCTTCTTGTCGTCGATTCCTATAACAGTTCCCTCGTCGGCTACCGTCTCGTCGGACATCACTCTGCTTTTCAGCCTTGTTTTAATGTTCAGACTTCTGGGGCCCGTAACTCTGCACGTGGTGTTTTCAATATCGCAGTCACAGATTATATCCCCGACGTTTTCCACGGCGACGGGAAGCGCGGTATCTGCGTTGTATTCGCTCACAAGAGAGGTGCAGGCGAGAGTATTGTCGTCGCCGTAATACAGGACGGAGTATGACATTGTGCCGCCGAGCTCAAGGACGTTGCCCGACAGAAATTTCGTTTCGGGAAGAACTGTCGGCGTGACGCTGAGCAGTCGCTGTATTTCGGGAAGATAGTCCGGCAGTGAGAAATCTCCTCCGGAGTCGTGTCCGAACGACATATCCATTTTAAGAGAGGAGGGGGCGCTCTGCTCCCCCGCTTTGGCAAAATTCATTTTTTACCCTCCATATATGTTTTTATACATATATATGGGGATATATGGAGAATATTCCTTGACGAGGAAATAGAATTCCGAGCAGAAACTTCAAGAGCCTCCCCTGAAAGGGGAGGTGTCGGCTTCGCCGACGGAGAAGTTGGTCAGTGGTCAGTGGTCAGTGGTCAGAGCCTCCCCTGAAAGGGGAGGTGGCGCGAAGCGTCGGTGGGGTTTTAAAAATTTTAAAGATAAAATATTCGGGGGCTGAAAAGCCCCCGAGTTTTTCTGAAACTAACTTTATCGACGCTTTTCTTTGAAGCCGTCGGCCGGGAGAAAAGCTTCAAAAGAAACGCCAATCGTCGGGGCGCCGCCCCGAACCCCGCCGCTTTTTTGAGCCACACCCCACAAAAGCAAAGCTTTTGTGGGGGCCCCAAAGGCAAGGCGGGCGAAAACTTTTGTAATGGGTCTGCGCGAACTTTGCGCCTATTCCCCCCTCTTTTTCCTTTTCTTGAATATAAACCTCTTTTGAACAAAATAGTTGAAAACGTACATCGCAACCTCCGCTATCGGCATTGCAGCCGCAAGCGGTATCCCGATAAGCCTGTTTAAAATTTCAAGCAGCACGTAACTCTTAAACGCAAACGAGAATACGGCGAGTCCGTAATACTCCGCAAATGATTTGAAAAACGGCGCGTCCGAGGTAAAGACCCATTTTCTGTTTATCATAAAATTCACAAAAGAGCTAACGGGCCACGCGGCAAGCGTGGACAGCTCCATTGAAAAATCCTTCACTCTGCCCGACACGAACACCAAATTTGCAAAAATAAGCACAAGGACGTAGTTTATAAGAAACGCCGCGACCGACGACGTCATAAACTTCAGCACGTTCGAGCATTTGAATATGACGGAATAAATTCTTATCGAGTCCTTTACCGCGTTGAAGTGGGACGTCTCGTTGCCGTTTTCGTATATTGTCTCAATCTCCGCCTCGTACATCGGTATTCCCTTTTCGGCGGCGTACATCAGCATTGTCATCTCATATTCATACCTGTCGCCCTCAAGGCGCGAAAAGCGCGAGAGATACTCCGACGAAAACCCTCGAAGCCCCGTCTGAGTGTCGTACACCCGTTTCCCCGAGGCAAAGGCGAATACCGCGCGCGTTACGGTGTTCCCGAATTTTGACCTGAGCGGTACCTTGCCCGTAAAACGTCTGGAGCCGAGCACGAGCCCGCCCTTTTCGCGGAGCGTTTCTGAAACGAGACGTATATCCTCGGGTGTGTGCTGACCGTCGGCGTCCGCGGTGATTATGTATTTTGCATCGGGAAAGAATTTCTCAACATTTGAAAAAGCCCATTTCAGAGCGCCGCCTTTTCCTCTGTTCGCGCCGTAGCGCAAAACAGACGCGTACTGTGAAGCGTCACCGAAAACGCTGTCGAACTCCGCTCCGCTGCCGTCGTCGACAATAAGTATATGAAAATTTCCGCAAAGAGCCTTTGCAAGAGCGCAAAGCCTCTCATCGGGCTTGTAAGCGGGGATAACAACAACAGTATCCATTTGAATTTTATCCTCTTGATTTTTATGAGCTTTGCGCATATTAAAAAGCGCCAAAAGCTTTTACGCCTTTTCCTTCTTATTTTCCGTCTTAAATTATTTTAACATTCTTACATCTGTGTGTCAAGGGCAAAGTCGCCCTCGGCGACGGCGCTTTCGCCGGTAGATTCCCAAAGTAAATTCCACAGTGGAATTTACTTTGGGAATTCACAAGAATTTACTCGAAGCCATAAATGCAAATTTTTTTGAAAAAACTATTGCAATTTGTTTTCCGATGTGATATAATACGTTACGTTATGTGGCCCGTTGGTCAAGCGGCTAAGACATCGCCCTCTCACGGCGAAAACGGGAGTTCGATTCTCCCACGGGTCACCATCAAAAAGGCGATTGCGAAAGCAGTCGCCTTTTTCGTTTTTTATTTTTAATGATGTTTGCCCTCTCGGGCAAATGATGCGGGCTTTACCCATGATGTCGGCGCTGCCGAATGATGTGTCCCCTTCGGGGACATGGGGCAAACATCGCTTCATATTTCATTGCACCGTAAGGCGCGACATCATACCGCCGAAGGCGGTACATCATCAAAAAAGGTTCACAACAAAAATCGGCAGAGCTTGCACCCTGCCGATTTTTCTGCCCACTATTCACTGACCACTGCCCACTGTCCACTGACCACTGTCCACTGAACACTGCCCACTGCCCACTAATCACGCTCCGACGAACTGAAAAGCGCAGAAAGAGACATATATTAAGAGCAGTGCTATTCCCTGAAAGCGAGAGAGCTTTTCACGAATAAGCGCGGGGAGGGTAAGTATCAGCATTACCACAAGCATCACGGGCAAATCGACCGCGAGCGACGCGTTTACCCCAAAGATAGTTTTTTCAGCGGGGAGACTGAACGGGGACAGTGTGACCGAGGCGCCGAGCACCAGAACGAGGTTGAAAAGGTTTGCCCCGACGATGTTTCCGAGGGAGAGCGCCCCGTGCCCTTTTATAATTGATGTGACGGCGGTCACAAGCTCGGGGAGAGACGTGCCGACGGCGACAAGCGTGAGAGCGATGACCGAATCGGGAACGCCGAGCGCGGTCGCTATTTTTGTTCCGTTATCAATTAAAAGTCTCGCTCCGACGGCGACTATTGCGGCTCCGATAACAAGCATCAGAATCTCACGTCTCGCGCCGCCCCGATTTTTTCCCCCGTCCTCGGGCTTTTTATTTTCAATGTTTTCCGTTTCGGAATTTTTCGCATCATTCGAATCATTCGCGTCATTCGCATCATTCGAATTACTCGAATCTTTAGAATTATTTAAATTATTCGAATTATTCGAATCATTCGGTTCGTCGGCGTTTTCGGACGTCGGAGGATCCTTTCTTCCCTTTCTCATCTCACACGACGTCGTGAAAACCATATACACGATAAATATGAGAAGAAGAACGATTCCGCTGAGTCTTGAAAAATCGCCTATAAAGTACGAAATGCAGCAGAAAAAAGCCGCCGAGAGGAAAAAGAAAGCGACAGGCGTGCGCAGAGTTTTCCTGTCGACCCTTGAGGTCGGCGCGGCGATAAGAGTTATCGCGGCAATAAGCGCCGTGTTGCATATCACGGAACCGACGGCGTTGCCGTATGCCATTTCCCCGTTTCCCCCGACGGCGCCCGTCGCCGAGACCATGACCTCGGGCAGAGTCGTCCCTATTGACACAACGGTCGCGCCGATAAGAAACTCGGGCACGCGAAATCTCTTCGCGATTTTGCACGCACCGTCGACAAACATGTCCCCGCCCTTTACAAGGCACAAAAGACCGAGCGCAAACAGAAGAACAGTTACTGCCATTTTATATTTGTAACTCCTTTTTTTGAGCATTCCGACGGAAAAATGCGGGGAACCGCAAGGGTTCCCCGACAACTTCATTTTATTTTTCGGCATATAAGCTTCAAGCTGTGTAAAACCTTACTTGCCGAGTGGAAAAATGAAGAGCTTTATAAAGAGCTTTATAATTTTCCCGATACTTTATATCAGTTTCCGAGAGAGGCTATCTTGTTGTACATTTCGTCAAGAGCCTTTGTAAGTCTTGTCGCGGACTGTCTGTAAGTGGACGCGACACCGCGGGAATTGTACATGTCGACAAGAACGTCGCCGATGGTTTTGCCGCCGCCGCTGTCAGTCTTACCTACCTGCATTATATCTGTCCATTCATAGCAGCCGGACTGCTTTACGATATCGAGCATTTCCTTGTTCTTCTCGATTGTCTGACGCTGATTCTTTATCGTCGTCTCGTAGTAAGCGTCGACAACGGAACCCGCCTCGCTTGATTTGTATGCGAGGTACTCAAGAATACGGCCGGTGCGCTCATAGGAGGCTGTGCTCTGGTCGGAATCGTTTCTTGTGGTGTTGGGAATTCCGAAAAGACCCGCGCAGTTGTCGATAGGAGCGTAGTATCTGTCCTGATTCTCGTCATATTTGGGATAAGGAACAACGCCGTAACCGTTCTCCATATCTCTGAACTCACGCGTGAGCTCGGGCGTTCCGCCGACAAAGAGCGAATGTCCCGTTGTGAAGTACGAACGGACATATTCCCACTCGTCCATACCGTTTGTGTCGGCGCCGTTTAAGATATCTTCGTTGCTCATAACGTAGTTTTTGTCGGTGAGCACTTCCTTAATCTTTGTTATAAGGTCGACGACCTTCGTCTCGCCTATGGCGAGAGTGTATTTGCCGTCGGCGCCCTTCGTTGTGTTTGTAACTCCGCAGCCCTCGAGAAAGTCTACGCCGCCATACCCGATAAGTCCGTACTGGTCGTCCTTTGTAAAGGAGCTGTTTCCGTCAAGCTCGAGGTGAACCGATTTTACCATTTCAAGGAACTTATCGAGAGTCCACTGGTTGGCGTCAACGAGCGCCTGCGGGTCCTCAAGACCGATATCGGTTATTATCTGAGGATTGAAGAAAAGACAACCGGACCACGAGAGCTTGCTCATTGTGATATCGTTTGCGAGGAGGTAGGTCTTTCCCGCAATCGTGAGGTCGTCAAGCGCCGAGGGATTCCAGTAATCCGCTTCAAGGTTTATGTACTCCGCCTCGTCGAGCGCTCTGAAATCGTAGAGCATGTTGTTTGTAACGGCGGGAGCCATTCTTACGCCCCAACCGTAGATAACGTCGAAGCAGAAGTCGTTTGCCTTATAGTACTTGTCAAGGTCGTCAAATCCCTCGCCGATGAGCTTTTCCTCGATGTTTACATTGTACTTTGTTTTGCATGCGTCGTTTCTCTTGTAGATTGCATCGTTTGTGGCGACGCCGTTTATATCCTCCGCGGCAATCCAGTTGCCGCAGTAATATTCGCTTCCGGAAGATGTCTGACTCGTCAGCTTTGCAAAAGTAAATGTTTCACCCTGATAGTCTCCTGCGGGGAAGTTTGTGTCGATATTCGACGTTTCGCCCTCTTCCCTCACGTTAGCTTTTGTCTCGCCGCACGACGTCATAAGAAGAGCCGATAAGCAAAAACAGAAAACAAGCGCAAGAGACATAATGCGTTTGAAATTCATTTTGAGCCTCTCTTTTCCTTTTACTTACGATTTACGATGTAAAAATAATGCTTACTTGCTTCATTTAAATTACTCGGCGAGTAAATTTCAAGCTGTGTAAAACTTTACTCGCCGAGATAAAATGCTTAATGATTTTCCCGATACTTTATATCAGTTTCCGAGAGAGGCTATCTTGTTGTACATTTCGTCAAGAGCCT
>CANRNZ010000005.1 GCA_947632135.1 uncultured Clostridia bacterium | reverse complement strand
ACGACAGACGCAGATGAGGTGGCAAAAAAAGCCCTTGAAAAGGCCTCCAACGCGGAAAACGAAACGGCAGAGTTCAGCAACCGTGTTGACGATGTTGAAAGCAAGCTCAAAAAGCTGGAATTGGAGGGCGCGAGCTACGCTCAAGAGCTGGAAGTGGACGGAAACGGCCTTGTTTACCTGCTGAACAACGGGGAGCGAATTGCCGGACCTTACGGACCGTTTGCCGGTTCAGGAGGCGGAGGCGGCGGAACCGGAGGCAATAATGCCGAGCTTTCGGTCAGCAATGTTACCGGATGGCTTTCCACCACCATCGCCAACGGGGACGACTGCCCGGTACAGATCCTTTGGTCGTCCATTGAGGACAATATGCCGACCGGAGACGGAACCGCAAAAATCACCGTAAACGGCATTGTAAAGGCCATGCTGAATATTCAGCAAGGTACAGTTACCATCAACCTTGCTCCCTATATTACGACCGGAACGAACGTCGTAAAGGTGAATATTTCGGACGTATACGACAACAACAGAACCATCAATTTCAGCATTACGAGCATCACCATAAGCCTCAGTAGCTCTTTCGATGCCTCTACGCCTTATACAGGCGCGATTTCCTTCCCCTACACGCCGGTTGGCAGCGTGAACAAGACGCTCCATTTCCTGCTCGACAACAGCGAAATCGGGACTACGAGTACCTCCGTCTCCGGCAGGCAGATGTCATTTACAATCCCGCAGCAGAAGCATGGGGCGCACACGTTTGAGGCCTATTTTAGCTGCGATATTAACGGCCAGACGGTTGAGAGTAACCATCTCTATTATGAGATTATCTGCCTTGAACCGCTGAATACGGAGCCGATTATCGTCAGCTCTTTCAACCAAAAAGAGGCGTCACAGTACACCACGCTGCACATCAACTATACTGTTTATGACCCGCTTCACATGACGGCGGATGTAATTATCACGGTGAACGGCGAACAGGCAGCGAAACTGACGGTAGACAGGACACAGCAGGTATTCACATACCGGGCAGACGACACCGGGACGCTCAGTATCGTTATTTCCTCCGGCGAGGTCTCCAAAACCATTGAAATCAACATCAAAGAATCGGACATCCATGTGGAAGCGGAGACGGACCAGCTCAAACTGTACCTTGCAAGCGCCGGACGCAGCAACAACGAAGAAACGCCCGGAAAATGGGAATACGAGGACATCTCGGCCACGTTCAAAAACTTCAACTATCAGTCAGATGGCTGGGTAAACGACGACGACGGAATCACCGTTCTCCGCGTAGCCGGAGATGCGCGAGTGGAAATTCCTTATCAAGCGTTCGCGTCAGATTTCCGTGGCACCGGCAAGACCATCGAGCTGGAATTTGCGACCCGCGATGTAATGGACTACGACGCGGTTATTATGTCCTGCATGAACGGCGGCAGAGGCTTTTCGCTCACCGCGCAGCTTGCAAAGCTCGCGTCGGAGCAGTCTGAAATCTCCATGCAGTACAAAGAGGAGGAACACGTCAGAATCTCGTTCGTCGTTGAGAAGCGAAGCGAAAACCGCCTCATTTACATCTATGTGAACGGCATTATGTCAGGCGTGGTACAGTACCCGACAAATGACGACTTCTCGCAGGCCACGCCGGTCGGAATAAGCATCGGGTCCAACGAATGCACGATTGACCTGTACTGCATCAGGGTTTATGACAACAACCTGAACCGCAGCCAGATACTTAACAACTGGATTGCGGACACGCAGCTCGTCGATGATATGTTGGCAAGGTACCAGAGGAACAACGTGTATGACGAATACGGAAATATCGTTATCGCAAGGCTCCCGAACGACCTGCCGTACATGATTATCGAATGCCCGGAACTTCCGCAGTACAAGGGAGACAAAAAGGACGTCAGCATCACCTATGTTGACCCGATAACTACCTCTCGGAGCTTCACGGCGACCGGAGCGCAGGCGGATGTGCAAGGTACTTCCTCGCAGTATTACGCCCGGAAGAATTACAAAATCAAATTCAAGGGCGGATTCGACATGAACAACGGTAGCCATGTTGAAAGCTATCCTATTCGCCCCGGTGCAATTCCTACGGCAGAATTTTGTTTCAAGGCGGATGTTGCGTCCTCAGAGGGCGCAAACAACGTGGAATTGGCTCGCCTATACAACGATAGCTGTCCTTACAAAACAGCGCCACAGCAAAGCAACAGTGCCGTCAGACAGGGCATTGACGGATTCCCCATCGTTGTGTTTTGGAATAACGGGGAAAACACCACATTCCTCGGAAAATACAATTTCAACAACGACAAAGGAACGCCGGAAGTCTTTGGATTTGCCGAGGGCGATGAAAGCTGGGAGACGCTGAACAATACAAGCGACCGCGTACTCTGGAAATCCGCCGATTATGACACGGACGAATGGAAAAGCGACTTTGAGGCACGTTACCCGGAGGACAATGATAACCCGGAGAACCTGAAAGCGCTTGCGGAATGGCTTGTATCGACAGACCAAAGCGCAGTTGACGGCCCGGAGGAAAAGGCAGCACGGCTCCAAAAATTCAAGGACGAATTTTCCGACCATTTGGAGAAGGACGCGGTCATCTTCTACTACCTGTTTACAGAGCTGTTCCTCATGGTTGACAGCCGAGCAAAGAACTCATTCCCCAGCGTCATTGGCGGCTCAAAATGGTTCTCCCTCCCCTATGACTTTGATACCGCGCTTGGTATCAATAACGAGGGCGCTCTCGTGTTCTCGTACAACCTTGAGGACATTGACACCATCGAGGGAGGAGCCGATGTTTTCAACGGGCAGCAAAGCGTATTGTGGGTAAACCTCCGGCAGGCGTTTTATGACGACATTAAGGCCATGTACCAGACGCTACGAAGCACCGGAGCGCTCTCCTATGACAAGGTTGCGGAGATGTTCGAGACGCATCAGGCAAAATGGGGCGAAGCCATTTTCAACGAGGACGCTTATTTCAAGTATTTGCAGCCTCTTATTGAAAGCGGAACAGGAGCGTATCTTGCGATGCTGCAAGGCAGCAAGGCAGAACAGCGCAAATGGTGGCTTTATAACCGCTTCCGTTACCTTGACAGCAAATACAACGCCGGAGACGCGGAGAGCGATGTTATTCAACTCAGAGGCTACGCAAAGGCTGACATCACGTTAACACCCTATGCGGATGTTTACGCGAGTGTGAAGTACGGCTCTTACCTGCAACAGACCCGCGCACAACGCAATCAGAGCTATACTCTCACCTGCCCCCTGAGCAACGTGAACGACACGGAAATCTACATCTATTCCGCGAGCCAGCTTGCGTCTGTGGGCGACCTTTCCGGCTTGCAGGTAGGATATGCTGATTTCAGCATGGGTACGAAATTACAGAGCATTAAGCTCGGAGACAGCTCCCCGGACTACACCAACGGCAATATGAAGGAGCTTTACCTCGGCAACAATGTTCTGCTCCGTACCCTTGATTTGAGGAATTGCCAGAGCCTCGGAAAAGGCGATATGAAATCCGTCGATATTTCCGGTTGCAAGAACATCGAGGAAGTCTATTTCGACGGGACCAGCATTACCGGCATCGACCTGCCGAACGGCGGCATACTCAAGAAACTGCACCTCCCGGAAACGGTGACGAACCTCACCATCAGAAACCAGACGGCCATCACGGAACTGGAAATCCCGTCCTACGAGAATATTTCCACGTTATGGCTCGACAATGTAAGCGCTGCGGTTGACAGCAAGGCCATTCTGAAAGCAATCCCGGAAAGCTCCCGTGTTCGTATTATAAACTTCCGTTGGGAAGCGGAGGACGCGGAAGAAATCGAGGGGCTTTTTGATGTGCTGGATAAGATGCGCGGCCTTGACGAGTACGGCGGGAATATGGACAAAGCGCAGATTTCCGGCACCATCCATACAAGCGCTCTTACTGGCGCGGAGATTGCCTCGTTCAACGCGAGATACCAGTATGTGAACGTCGTCGCAGACCACACTACGAGCTATCTGCGCTATTACAACTATGACGGAAGCCAGCTTCTCCATACGGAGACGATACAGGACGGTGGAGACGGCGGAGAGTACAAAGAGCAGCCGTCAAGGACTTCCACAGCGCAGTATTCCTATTCGTTCGTCGGTTGGAGCAAGAGCAAGAACGCAACCAAGGCGGACGCGGATGCGCTCAAGGCAGTCGTGGCAGACAGAGATGTCTATGCGGCTTACACAGCGACGGTCAGGACCTATACGGTAACTTGGAAGAACAGCGACGGAACTACGCTTGAAACCGACCAGAATGTTCCGTATGGAACGACACCGAAATATGACGGTCAGACACCGACCAACAGCAGCGGAGACCCGTTCCTCGGCTGGACACCGCCTGTGGGACCGGTTACCGGGAACACCACTTACACCGCGCAGTACATCCCGACATACACGGTCTATTTTTACAATGGCGATCAGCTCTTACAGACTGTGACTGGAGTGCGTCAGGGTGGCTCAGCGACGTTCACAGAGGCGGAGCCTGTAAAGACCGGCGTGGATAACCCGCAGGATTATAAATTCAGCGGATGGCAGCCCTCCCCCACAAACATTCAGGGAAACACATCCTGTTATGCGCAGTTCCAATTCATCGGAATTGAAGAAACGATTTCCGATAGTTGGGAGGAGATTATTGCAGCTTGCGCAGACGGCAGCTACAAGACCAAATACAGCATTGGTGATACCAAGAAAATTGACCTCGGCGTAGAGGGAATTGTGGCAATGCAAATTATTGCATTTGATACCGATGACCTTGCAGACGGAGGCGGAAAGGCACCTATTACATGGCTTTCTGAACAGCTACTTGCGACAAGCCATAGGATGAATCCTTCTCGTTCTGGTTCTTCTGGAAATTACGACGAAGGAACCGGCGCAATAGGTGGTTGGGAAAAGAGCGAAATGAGACAGTATTTCAAAGATACTATAAAGCCGCTCATTCCTGACGAAGTACGCAATTCCATCAAGGAGGTAACAAAAACGCAACCTTCTTACAACACAGCCGGGTCGTCCGAAACACAGACCACGACCGATGATGTGTGGATTCCTTCTTACACAGAGATGTTCAGCAGCAGCGGATTATATCACGAGGCATTCCCGGATAATGCGTCTCGCGTCAAGAAGAAAGCAGGCGCGTCCAGCGCCTCGTGGTGGTGGCTCCGGTCTGCTAACAACAACTCCCGTTTCAGTAGTGTGAATAGCGGCGGCTCCAACGGCTATAACAACGCTAACAGCTCCGGGGCGGTGGCGCTCGGCTTCTGTTTATAATCTATGCGCGATTTATCTGGCCCCCTTTGTGGGGCCAGATAAACCCAGCAGAAGCCAAAACCGTAAATCCTTGTCGCCGCGTAAGCGGCGACGAAAATTTTTTTCAAAATCGCGGCTCTTTTTTCGCAATTTTGTGTTATAATGGAATGATATAAAAATAGGACAGGACGGTGATGCGGTTGTCTGTAATCAAAAGCAAACGCGCAGAATCGGATATGGAATTTATCCATACGGCGCGGGAGCTACAGATTTATACGATACAGAAGTGCGTCAATTTCCCAAAGCGATACACATTCTATATCAGTCAGCCAATTTCGGAGGCAGCGACAAGAATCCATCAGTACGCAAAAATGGCAAACAGCATATACCCATTGAACGCCCACGAAGCGCAGATACGCAGGGACTATCTTATCCGCGCCAACGCGGAGCTGAACAGCCTTGTTTCTCAAATCGAGGTTGCGCACGAGCTTTTTGGGTTAGAGCAGAATGTTATGAAATACTGGATGGACATCGTTGAAAGAGAGATACGGCTGATTAAAGGCACAATGAAAAAAGACCGGGAGCGGTATAAAGATTTACCGTGACGGTTTTTATGGGTTTTGCTCTGAATATTAGTCCAGCGCCTCGTGGTGGTGGCTCCGGTCTGCTAACAACAACAACAATTTCAATAATGTGAATAGCGACGGCTCCAACAACAATAACAACGCTAACAGCTCCGGGGCGGTGGCGCTCGGCTCCTCTCTTGCGAGACAAAGTAACCGGAAGCGGCGAAATCAGTGTGGAGGGAGAGAAGGAGAGCGGGACCCTCGCGCAAGCGTAAATAATACCCTTGATAGGTCCGGGCGGACGCTGCTTGCATGGCGGAGCTTGATGATGATGCACCGTTTCATGCCCGGTGACCTTATGCCGCTATTGTAATCATCCGACTGCGGTACGAGGGTAAAGCTCCATCAAGGAAAGGAATGCCTATATGACAAGTGAGGAACGGAAGGAGGCGCGTTACAAGCGTCGCGTAGCAAGGCGAGCGGCCAAAAAGGCCAAAGCCTGCGAAAGTCTTGATAAATTCGACGAAGTGTTTTCATACGCGCATCTTTATCGTTCATACCAGATGTGCCGGAGGAACGTAGCATGGAAAGCCAGCGTCCAAAAGTACATCACGCAGGCACCGCTCTTGGTTCGGCAGACCTACGAACGGTTGCAGCAAGGCAAATGGCGGTCAAGTGGATTTTATGAATTTGACATCCACGAGCGAGGAAAGCTCCGGCATATCAAGTCGGTAACTATTGATGAGCGAGTGGTGCAGAGATGCCTCTGCGATTACGCGCTTGTTCCCACTCTTGGGCGAACATTCATATATGACAACGCGGCCTCCCTGAAATACAAAGGGTATCACTTTGCAATCAGGAGGCTATGCCAGCACCTCAGAGAACACTACCGGAAGCATGGAAACGAGGGCTATATCCTGCTATTCGATTTCCGAAAGTTTTTCGACAGCGTTTCACACCGCATTTGCAAAGAAATACTCCGCAGGGAATTTACAGACGAAAAGGTAATCGCTATCACCGAACATTTCATAGATATGTTTGGCGATATAGGGCTGGGGCTTGGCAGCCAGATTAGCCAGACCTTTGCCCTTGCAGTACCAAACCGGGTAGACCATTATATCAAGGAGGTTTGCCGCATACGCGGATATGGCCGGTACATGGACGACGGCTATGCAATCCACGAGAGCAAGGAATATTTGCAGAAATGCCTCGACGGAATCCGTAAAATTTGCGCGGAGCTGGAAATATCCCTCAACGAGAAAAAGACGCATATCGTAAAGATTTCACACGGCTTTACATTCCTGAAAGCGAGGATTTTCCTGACGGAAAGCGGGAAGGTACTCAAAAAGATACCCAAACAGTCCATAACACGGGAGCGGAGGAAGCTCAAAAAGTTTGTTCCGCTTTACGAGGCCGGAATAATGACCTATGAGGACATTTATACCTCTTGGCAGAGCTGGCGCTCGTATGCCCTCAATTTCAGCGCTTGGCGCACCATTCAAAGCATCGGACGGCTATACGATAAACTGTTTATATTTCCGTGGCTGCACAGAGCAGCGCCGGAAACAGGCTGACCGAAACCAACTAAATACGGCTGTAAAAGCACCTCTACGCCGGAGGTGCTTTTATTATGCAAATTTTCAGAAAGGAGACCAGAATTATGCAACTCAAATTGATTCTCAAGGACGGCACGGAGGTAGACATCGTAGAGGCAGGCTACACGCAGCACTATGTTGTCACCTGCGCGGATGAGGCGGCATTCAAGGAAATTTGGGAGAAGATGACGGAGGACAATCTGTCTGAAATCCAGATTACCGAGGACGGCAGCACCGTACACACCATCACCGGCTCCTCCCTCAGCGGGACGCAGACGGTCAACAACCCGGACGGAACTGTTACCGGCCATTTCTACCTCACCGGAGGCGAGTATGTTCAGGCAACAGATGAGTATTCCGAAGCCGGGAAAATTCTTTTGGGAGAGGAGGGATAACCCATGAGCGACATCATCGAAAGAGCGCGGGAGCTGCGGGCCAAGATTGAGAACCTTGCAACAGACCATATTGCGGACGATGAGGCGGTAGGATATACAGAGCTGTTCCCTGCGTGGAGCGGCGAAAATAAATCCTATCAGACGGGAGACCGGGTGCGTTACGGCGGAACGCTTTACAAGGTCTTGCAGCCGCATTTTTCGCAACCGGATTGGACACCGGACACGGCCACATCACTCTTTGCGAAAGTTCTCAACCCGGAACCGGAGGTAATCCCGGTTTGGGAGCAGCCCGAAAGCACCAACGGCTATATGACCGGAGACAAGGTACACTACCCCGACGCGGACGGCCCGGTATATGAATCCACCATTGACAACAATGTGTGGTCTCCAAAAGACTATCCGCAGGGATGGAGAGAAGTATAGCCGATGGAACAGACGATAACCATTATACTCAGCGTTTTTGGCGGCGGAGCTTTGCTTACCTTTTTGCAGTACCTTATTACGAGGCATGACGAAAAGTCAGGAAAGCACAAAACCATCATGAATGCAATCGGGGAAGTTCGTGAGGAGCTTGATACGCTGAGAAACGAAATCAAAGAGGACCGTGCGACCAACGCCAGAATACGTATTTTAAGTTTTTCTGACGAAATCCGGCACAAGGTCAGACACAGCAAAGAAGCATTCGACCAAATCAACAGCGATATTGATACCTACAGAAGATACTGCGATAAGCACCCGGACTACAAAAACAACCGTGCGGTAATGGCAATATCGAACATCGAAAGGGTATATGCCGAATGCTTGAAAGAGCATGATTTTCTTGAATAACAGAAACGGAGGTATATTCTATGGCACCGACAGATGAAAAGAAAACACTTGACGGAATCGAGCTGACGGAAGATGAAGTAGTCAGCGAAGCGACGCTCGAAGAACTTTCAAACAACAAAGGAGAGGATGAATAATGGCTTATACAAACAGCCCTTTGGTATCTTATACCAAATTAAGCCCGAATCACAGCGGCCAGAGAAACCACGCTATCGACACGATCACAATCCACTGTGTCGTCGGTCAATGCTCCGTCCAGACGCTGGGCGAAGTTTTCGCACCGACGTCAAGACAGGCATCGTCCAATTACGGTGTAGGCTATGACGGTAAAATCGGAATGTACGTCGAGGAGAAAAACCGTTCTTGGTGTACTTCCTCGGCATCTAACGACCACCGAGCAATCACTATTGAAGTAGCCAGCGACACCACGGAGCCATACGCGGTAACAGCAAAAGCATACGCCGCTATGCTCGATTTGGTAACGGACATCTGCAAGCGCAACGGAATCAAAAAGCTGGTGTGGTCTACCGACAAGAACACCCGCATGAACCATTTGAACGGCTGCAATATGACTGTTCACAGGGACTATGCAAACAAGTCTTGCCCCGGAACATATCTTTATGAGCGACACGGGGAAATCGCCGCAGAGGTCAACAAACGACTTGGCGCGAGTACGACAACGCCGGACACAGGAACGGGTAGCACGTCCCTCAAATTCAAAGTTGGCGATATTGTTAATTTTGCAGGAGGGACACACTATTCAAGCTCAAATGCCACTTCCGGCTCGTCTGTAAAGGGCGGCAAGGCGAAAATCACGCAGACCTACAACGGGAAGCACCCGTACCACTGCCGCGCTGTGAACGACGCAGGAGCCTATGTGAGCGGTGTTTATGGTTGGGTAGACGAGAATACCCTGACGGCTATTTCGACTGGCCAGAGCGCCACAGGAAGCGTCGAGGTGGGCGACCTCGTGAAGATTGTCGGAACGACATATTATTCCGGGGCCGCGATTCCTTCTTGGGTAAAGGCAAAGAATTGGTATGTTCGGGAAGTGAAAGGCGACAGAGCCGTCATTGACAAGAGCGAGGACGGCGGTAATGCAATTTGCAGCCCAATTAAAGTTTCGGCCCTCGCGGTAGTCAAGAAAGCAACGCAGTCAGCAGCACCGTGGACACCCGCTGTCGGGGACATTGTGAATTATTCCGGCTCGATGCATTATAGCAGCGCGAACGCGGCGAGCGGAGTGTCGTGCAAAGGCGGACAGGCAAAAATCACACAAATTTATCAGCTTGGAAAGAGCAAACACCCGTATCACCTCATCCATACCGGGAGCGGTTGCACCGTTTATGGTTGGGTCGATGCAGGTACTTTCACAAAGGCATGAGGAGGAACGAAAAATGAAACAGAACTTTAAGAAATGGATTAAGGCAGCAGGAATCCGCGCAATCAAAACTGTTGCGCAGACCGCTGTCGCCACCATCGGGACCAGCGCGGTCATCGGAGACGTAAATTGGGTAATGGTTGTTTCTGCATCGGCGCTCGCCGGTCTGCTCTCGTTACTTACGAGCGTAGCCGGACTGCCGGAGGTAGACAACAGCGAAACCGACGCAGGCACAGACACCGACGACGAATAACCGTCAAGTCAGTCAGCCCCTCTTATGGAGAAATTCATAGGAGGGGCTTTATTTTTTTGCCCTTTTGCCCCAAAAAGGAGCGTCTGGAAAAATTTTTTGAAAAAGTTTTGGAAAAAGTGTTGACAATGCCCCTAAAAGGGACTATAATGAGACTAAAACAAAGCAGCACCCCAAAACGGGTCACAGGAGGTTACATTATGAACACTTACGAAATCACATTCCAGAGAGAAAACGGCACAACAGGCACAGACAGATTCGTAGCTTCGACAGAGGCGCAAGCTCGGAGGGACTTCAAAGAGGTTTACAGACACGGCAATGGTACAATCACAAGTGTTGAACTTGTTGTTGAAAACACTCCGGCAACAAAAGAGCAGGAGCGCAAGGCATTGGAACAGATTAAGAAAATTGTTGAAAGCCTCGGAAAAGACAGCTACATCGCAACGGCTTTTGAGGGTTGCTTCGATTTGGCAGAGGAGAACATCGAAAACGACTGGGCCTGTTCGATGAAACAGCGGGTGGAGGCCGCAGAAAAGAAAGTAGAGGAGGCTGAAAAGCAGACGGCAGCCCTCGAGAAAAAGCTCAAATTGAAAGAACTCGACGAGAGAGACATCAGAGACGCACTCGAGAGAGAAAAGGAAAACCACTCCCGTTCAGTTTCTTCACTCCGGCAGAGGACGCTGAATATCGAAGACACAGACGCGGTTATCGCACTTGTTCTTGAGAGAGTGGCAGCCCTCAGCAACGAAGTTAAGGAAACGGCGGAGCGCATCGTATCGGCCGCCGAGGAAACAGAAAGCGCAGCGTTCAAAAATGCAGTCAGTGACCACCGCAGCGCCAAGAGGGCCAAAGAAAAGTACGACGCACTATTAGAAAGGCTGGCAAGATTGAAGGACTAAATTTTTTTACCATCGAATGACGCAAAACGGGGCAAAAATGTTCCACGTGAAACACAAACGCCCCAAAACAGAACGGCTGTCCTACCGGCCACACGGGGAGAAAGGAAACGATATGAACACGAATTATAGAGAAATCATCGGAATGCCGAACCTCAGAACGGTATTCGGAGTAGAAAGCATCAAGGCCCTCAGCATCAAGAAGCAGAAAGCGCTCAAGAATATCAAATATTGCTCGAATGACCAATGGGGATTCGTAAATTCATGGTACGACGAACGCAGCGAGGAGGCGAGAAACTTCCTTCTCGACGCGGAGCAGGTTTTCAACACGATTTACGACGAGGGAATCACGAACGTCTACGGAGAGGGCTACTGTTCGTTTAACAGCGCGGCGCAGAGCTACCTCAAAGATATTCGATTCTGCGGAAAGAAGTTCTTGCAGACCGTAGCGCTGTATTACACAGCGAAGCTCCTTGAGGAAGCTGTTGTAGAGGTTGAGGGAACCGAATCGGACGCGCAGCGTGTTGCAGCAGACTTAAAGGCAATCAAAGAGAAATACGCCATCTGAAACCACAACCCGCCCCGGAGGTTACGAGGCACGGGAGGAAAAATGATTAAAGACTTAACTGGAATGAAATTTGGAAAACTTACAGCAATTAAATATTTCAAAACAGGAAACAGCTTAAAATGGATATGTAAATGCGACTGTGGGAATGAGATTATTTGCTATGGATATGACTTGCAAAGAGGGCGGACGGTTTCTTGCGGGTGCCACAAGAAAAAACACGCCGGAAGATACACGCGCCTATACAGTATATGGCAATCTATGAAAAAGCGTTGCTTGAATCCAAATCACAGATTTTATAAATATTACGGTGGAAAAGGCATTGGAATATGTGATGAATGGGTTAATGATTTTTCTGCATTTAGAGAATGGGCATTGTCAAATGGTTATTCTGATACATTAACCATAGACAGAATAGACAGCAGTAAAGGGTATTTCCCGGAAAACTGTCAGTGGATAACCGTTTCAGAAAACACAAGAAAAGCTGACAAAGAACGGTGGGAAAAGAAAAGTTAGAGCCGTTTCGTCTACGGATATTACATAAAGGAGGTACAGGTATGATTTATAGATATTACAGCACACAAAGACCGTTCGGGCCGGGGACTTATCCCCGGCAGGATGGAACGGAGTGCTACATAAACTTTTTCGGGGGAAAGATTTTCTGCGAGGAAATCAACCGCGAGGCTTGGGGATTCATCGAATACCGGGAGCCAATTACATCTGAGGCGGCAGCAGAATATGAACTCACCGCAGTCGGAGAGAAAGACAGCAAGGTATTGGAAGGAACAGATAGTAGCGGCAGAACCGTCGCGTTCGTCGTAGAGAATTGAAAGGAGAACAGAGGAGGACTGAGAACATGAAACAGGTCAAGACACTTTATTTTGAGGGCGCAGGATGGAGCGAAGCGGACATCAGCAAGGCCACCATCGGCAACTGCCGTATTCGGACGGCGTTCCACCTCAAGGATGGGAGGGCGGTCTATCTCGAAATCCTCGGCTCGGAGAGGACAAAGAACAGCACCTCGGTCTACAAGTGGAGGTACACGGGATTTGTTGATTACTGCTACTACATTACCAATGACAGAGATAATGACGACTGCAATAAGCACCGCGTCCGGCTTCCGGGCGCTGGGAACGGTTCCGTCGAGAAAAACGTACATTTTGAGTATACGGAGACAGAAATTCTCCACTTTGTTAACAGTCTCGGAGCAGACTTTGATGCCATTAAGGTCTTGCCAGACCTTGGTGGATACCGGGTGTTCCCTTCAACGAGGAGCTGCCAAGGGCCGGACGGCTATTACTACGGGGACGAGTTCTCATTTGACCCGGAGCTGACGGCCCGGAGAGAAGCAGTGTGGCAGCACTACTACAAGGTCGAAAAGGAAGAAGGTCAGGAATACCCTACCTTCTCGCTATGGGTAGACGAGTTCGACCCCGGCCTGCTGCACCTGCTCCGCCACTACGCCGGAGACTTTAAGACGGCGCATAATAGACACTGGACAATTCGCGTGGACGGCAGCGCGGAGCTGAATGAAATCATCGCAACCGCGCAGGAAGTCACGCTCGGAAAGTACGGATGCTGAAAGGAGAATACACATGAACAGATACACGGAGCTGCGGCAGCGCCAGCAAGAGGAGTTCGATGCTTTGCCGATTGGGGCTGCATTTAGCGATAAACAGTTCAATGAAATGATGCGAAATTGGGGCCTCGACCCGGAGACGGACCTCGACAAAATTCTAAGGTTGCCAGTAGCGGGCAGTTTTATCCAGAAAAAAGACCGCAAGCTCCTGCACGATACGGTAGAGAGGCACGATGCGGAGATGCAAGCCGCCATCGACGCAGACAAAACCGGCGAAGGATTTATCTATGAAATGTTCCTCGCGGAACTTGAAAATCACGAATATGGCTACACCGGAGATACAACTGATGCGTTAATGTCTCTCGGCTTTACTGCGGAGGAGGTAGTAAACGATGAACGCCTAAACAGAGGCATTACAAAGGCGCACATTACAATTATGAGAAAAGAGGATGCACAATGACCTATAACGGCAGAGAAGTCTTTACCGAGGACAATTTCAGCTACGACAGAGCAAAGATCGGAGACCTTGTTGACGCGGATGTGGTGATGGAGGCGATGGACTGCCTCCCGCCCGCCTGCATGAGGCTCGGATGCGCACAGCTTGGTGAGCCTTATTCGCACCGGGAGGACCCTGAAACCGGAAAATGGCGAGCGACATACGCCACATTCAAGTGTCTGCAAGGAGGCTGGAATAAAGGCGTATGGGAATACATGGGACACTGTTTTAGAGGAGAGACGACGGAGAGAGGAAAAGACCCGGTCTATTGTTAGAGGAGGGGCAGCATGGTTAATTACGACAAGATTATAAATGAGCTGGCGATTGAGCTTGACGACTGTAATTACAGGTATATCGCCGGGACGTCCACACTCGTCCCGGCGTACTACCGGAAGGAAATCGCAGAGGCGATTGACCTTATCATAAAATGCCGGAGCAGCTACATGGGATTGCAGACGCAGCCGGAGAGCGAAGGTCATGACCCGTATAAGACCGGGGAACTCATAAAAATGCTCGGCTATGAAACAAGAGATGGCGAGGTGCATTACGGCGCAAGGCTCGTGCATAAGGATAGCGGGGCAAAAGACCTTACGATAGACGCGGGAGGAATCCGGGCGCTTATCAGCTACTATGCAACGCACAGGACAGACCTCGGAAACGGAGAGGAGGACTAAAGCATGACACTGGACAGGACACTCGCCAAAGAGATAAAGGCGCTTGGAGGAGACGGCAGCCGGGAAGCGAAATTCTCGCTCTTAAAACGGCTGGATGCAGCCCGGAAAGACCTTTCAACTACAAAGGTGCGGGATACCTTCAACGACGCGCTCAGAACACACGGGAGAGCCATCACAGCCGTTTGCGTGGCCGTCACGCTCGATGTTCGCCGGGACAGGCTTGACTATTGGGAGTGGCATTGGGCGCTGGAAGTGATAGCCCTCTTGCCGCGGAGCCTCACGCGGAGCAACCTTGAACGAGCATACATAGCAGACGGGATTCACCCGACAGCCATCTGTGACTATGCAGGAGAATTTATCAAACTCACAACGGAGGGATGACAATGCTTTTTAGAGACAACGACCACGCAATTCGCTGGGCGGAGGCCGTAGACAGGGCCGGAGCTTTGAGGGATGACAACACCGTAAAGGCGGACTTTGCGGCCAGCCTTTTCACCCTCACGGCGCTGCCGGGAATGTACCAGCGCGTGAAGCAGCACATTCATGAGGGCTGGATAGACTTCGACCCAATTCTCAATGAACTCGGACTTTCAGGCGGAGAGAGGACCCTCGCGGCCCTCGCCGGGAATCTTTACAACGGCGGATTCTTCAACGACTACACCCCGCTGGACATCATCGGCAACTGCGACGCAGAGACGGTGCAGGTGGCGGCCAACGCCATTGTCATGCGGAAGCGGTGCATAAACATCAACGAGATTTATAGCTGAGGCCGCGCAGGATGGCGCAGGAGACGCGGAAAGCGTTTCATAGTAGGAAATACCCACAGAAAAAGAAAAGCCCTCAGAACGCCGCCGAGAGCGTCCAGAGAGCCATGTTCAATATTGGATTGACCCAAAACGGGCTATACGATGTATTTCTTGTATTTTGAAGTCAGCTTCTTTTGAGACTGAGCGTCAAGCTCGGAGGCATGAGCCTTAAAGACGGCCAGATGGAGAGCGGCCAGCTCATCCGGGGAGGCGGAGGCAGAAACGGTAGCCGCAGCCCGGTCAATCATGTGACGAAGCTCGATTTGGTAACGCTCCTCCATACGGTAACTTTCCATTTCGTTCAGCAGACCGCCATAGTATGCGTATTTATCAATCTCCCGTATCTGTGCCATATCGCGCCGCACGACGTTCATATCATCAAAAAACTCCTTCGGAACCGCCGTGGAGCAGGCCATCGCATAAAACTTATTTGCATGGCGGAGTGTGGTATCACACAAAGAGACGACAGACTTGACGATAAGTTTCAAATTTTGTCGTGACGGAGGTATTGTAGGGCAAACAAGAGCGCAAAGGGCAGCGAGAGAAGCATCATCATAAACGCACTCATCCTTGATGTGTGAATTTTCAAAACTGTATTCCGATGGATTTATCCATTCGACATTCTTTTTTCTGCGAAAGAGGCCCATATTCAGCACCTTCGATTCGGACAATCTATTATCAATATTTTACCACTTTTATGGACTTCATTCAAGATGGCAGCGCGGCCCATTTCGGGACATTCTCTCCTGCTGAAAAATAAAAAGCCGATTTTTACGACAATCAGTTGACTTTTTGGAAGCCAAAAACTATAATTAAATGCAGTGGCAACGAGAGCGAGGTGATATATGTGCCACGCACAGGTAGACCACATTCTCAAGACCCGAAAGACAATCGCATCACGATCAGGTTCACAGGCGAGCTTTTCGCAAAGTTTGAGCAATATTGCAAAAAACACAATTTGGGTCGGGCTGAAGCGATTAGAATCGCGGTCGAGCAAATGTTGTCTGAAAAAACGAAATGAGACAGCCTGCCATCGTCCAAAACGCCAGACTGCCTCACCCACTCCGTAAGGAGCGAATCCCCTTTTGGAGGATAAATCTATTCTATCACTCCAAGGCGGGAAAGTCAATATCTATGGAGGAAGTTAGAATGGATTTCAAAAAAATTTACAATTTGTTCGAGGATGACATCGAAGAATTGACCGAAACGACCGAGGCGGAGGCATCCGCCAACGCTCTTCTATCGAAGCTCAAGGGAAAAGACACTGACCTCTTTTTCGAGCTTGACATCGCTATCGGAACACTCGTAAGAGCTTACGAGAAGCAGGGATTCGCTGGTGGAATTGAAGCCGCCAGAAAGTTGAACATGACATAAAAAATCCGACGCGGAAAAGGGGATTTCCGAAGCGGAAATCCACGGATAACTTCGGAAATCCCCGAAAATCCCTTTTTCGACACGAAAACAAGGCAAAAAAGAGAAATCAGCACCTTTTATTTGCAAAAATTCATTGAAACAGAAAAGGAGGCGAAAGAGCCAAAAACATCATTTCTGACGCGGAAACGGGTATTTCCGACGCGGAAAAACCAGAAAACGAGAATATCCGAAGATTTCCGGCGCGGTTATCCGCAAAGTAAAGAAAAGTAAAGTAAAGTAAAGTATATTATAGTAAATAACCCCCTTTACCCCCTTTTGGGGCGGAAAATCGTTGTCGGTATCCTGAAAAGCCATACTGGCACGGGCAGGCGCCGAAAATCATCTATACCTTTCTTGAAAGTTATGACTTTTCCGGCAAGACGATTCTGCCGTTCTGCACTTCACATTCAAGCGGAATCGGTTCAAGTGCCGACAATCTTCACTCCCTTGTCACGGGTGCAAACTGGTTGGATGGAAAAAGATTTGCCGGCGGTACTTCCAAAGAAGAAATCGAAAGCTGGCTTGAGGAAAACAACATAAAGCCAAATGAAGCACCTGTTTCCGCCGAGGTCGGCAAATTTGACTTTGAAAAGAAAACCGTAATGCTTAACAGCGGCTATGAAATGCCGATTATGGGGCTGGGAACCTACAGCCTTTCCGATGAAGAATGCTACAATTCGGTGACGGCTCTGCTTAAGTCCGGCGGGCGGCTGATTGACACGGCATATATGTACGGCAACGAGGCTGCAGTCGGTCGGGCGGTTCGGGACTCCGATGTACCGAGGGAGGAAATTTTCGTCATTACGAAAATCTATCCCGGCGAGCAGTTTGCGAACCCCGAAAAAGCCATTCGGGATGCGCTCGACAAGCTCGACATCGGCTATATCGACATGATGCTGCTTCATCACCCGGGAGAGAACGACGTGAAAGCATACCTTGCGATGGAAAAATTCGTAGAGGAGGGAAAAATCCACTCGCTCGGTTTGTCAAACTTCTATGTGGAGGAACTGGAGGAGTTTCTGCCGCAGGTGAACATCACCCCGGCACTGGTGCAGAATGAGATTCACCCGTACTATCAGGAAAACGATGTCATTCCGTATATTCAAAATCTCGGAATTGTCGTTCAGGGCTGGTATCCCTTTGGCGGCAGAGGACACACATCGGAATTGCTCGGCGACAGCGTTATTTCCGAGATTGCCAAAGCGCACGATGTTACCTCGGCACAGGTGATTTTGCGGTGGAATCTGCAAAAGGGCGTGGTGGTAATACCCGGTTCGAGCAATCCCGACCACATCCGGGAAAATCTTGATTTGTTTGACTTTGAACTTACAAATGAGGAAATTCAGCAAATAAATGAACTTGACAGGCACGAAAAGCATGATTGGTACTGATTGAAAAATCCGGTAATTCATAATATAATTAGCACAAAAAAGAAAGGCGCGGCCTGCGAGGTCAGCGCCTTCCTGTTTACGTTTTTATTTAAGTTTTTATTTACGTTTTTACGTTCAAAATTCCTGTTTACAATCCGCCGCGGAAATTCCGCGGCGCTCATTTTATGCCTTTGACATTCAATTAAAATATTTTTAAAACTCACTTAAAGTCACTTAAAGTCACTTTAACTCACTGAAGCTCAGTCCGTAACCGTAATATTTATTTCATCTCCCATTTTGTCCGACGGAATGAATATAACCGGTATGTTCATAAGGGAGTCGAAGCTTTCGGTAAAGCCCTCCGCCCCGCTCACTTTCAGCGCGCGCTCTCCCCTCTTTTCGTCCTTGTAACAAAGCTTAACGTGAGAATTTCCGACTGTGAGCTCTATTTCGCCGTCCTCCGCGGGGAAATACGACGGAAATCTTACATACAGCCCGTCAAGGGTCGGGTATATGCCGAAAGCGTATTTTACCGTTTCCTTTATGAGGACCGCGCCGGAGCCCGTGTGCCAGTCCCCGAGGGACTCGCCGTCCATGCAGTATTCGGGATTTTCCGTATAGGAATTAGGCATGACGAAAGACGTCATCGAGGCGTTTTTGTGAGTTATGACCGCCGTTTTTTCTATTTCCTCCCATGCTCGTCTGCTCTCGCCGACCTCAAACATCGCCATCGTGCCGAACAGGCTCGCGTGAGCGTATGCGCAGCTGTTTTCGTATGTCCCCGGGACTATGTTCGTTATCCTACCGACTCCCTCGCAGTCCTTCGGGAACGGCTTGTCAAAGGTTTTAAGCCCGTATTTTGAGGACACGGCGTCAAAGCACTTTAAAATCTCCGCCTTGAGCGAGGGGTCGCGCCTTAAAAATCCCGTTATCGCCCAAAAAGCGTTGGGCGTCAGGCTGTACCTTGACACGCCGTCGGGGTCGCAAAACGAGCCGACCTTATATGAGACCTTGTCCCCCCAGCCGTGTATTATGCGGCGCTCGCCGTTCTCCGCGGTGTCTATGGCGTACCTTTCAAGTCCCCTCTCTATTTTTTCGGAAATCTCTCTGTACCTTTCGCATTTATCGTCATATCCGCCGACGGCGCCGAGTATCTGCGTCATCTCTCGAAGATTCTGCCAAAACTGGAGAGTCGCCATGACTGTAACTCCGCTTCCGAACTCCTCGCCCTCGTCCTTTGTCCGCCCGAGCCCGTCGACGGCGTCGTTCCAGTCCCCGAAGAGAACGCGAAGAGCGCCCGTGTACCTGTCGTCTATATTCGATATCAGAAAATCGGTTATTCTTATAAGGTGCTCGGCAAGAGTCGTTTCCTCCCCCGTCCTCACCGCATTGCACCACGGCTCGTCGGGCGCGTCAATGTACCCGCACTTCTCGTCGAGAATCGAAAAGTCACGCGTATAGGCGAGATATGTGTACAGAGCGGATATAATCCATACCCCCTGGTCTATGTACTTTTCAAGGTCTACCGGTATCGGAGAATCGGGTGTTTTCGGAAAAGAGAACATTCTCGGAGGTCTGCCCGTATCCAGTATATAGTTCATCGCGGACAGGATTTTTTCCCGACTTATTTCCCTTTGCCATATCAGAGCTCCCTCAAGCTGTTGGAAAACGTCGCGGATTCCGAGGTATGCGCCGGCGTAATTTTTTCCGTGAGCGCAAAAGCTCGTCTGCTTTTGTACGCTGCGAAGAAATTTGTTGAACGCCCCGCTTTTTATCCCGTCCGTTTTCCACTTTCCGAAATTTATTTTAAGATTGTCGAAATCCTCTTTTTCCTTTTTCTCGACGCAGCTTAACTCGGCGTCGCGCTTTTCGGCGCAAACGGGGACCTTCGATATTTCAAGCGCCTCTGCCTCGCTGTGACAGACGGTCATTTCATACGAGACAAACGCCGCGCCGCGCGGGGAGAGGTCAAAATGAATAATATCCGACGCCGCGGGAAGGTCCGTCGTCGTGACGCTCGGCGCTTCTTTTTTGAATTTCCCCTCGACAAGGCTCAGCGCGTTGGACACCGAAAGCCCCCTGCTTCCGAGAAACACGCTCCTTGACGCAGTGCTGTATATCTCGCTCGGCGCCTCGCCCGATATTTTCTTTTTTATCACGAGAATATCATCCGTCTCGTTTCGGCTCATCAGCATAAACGAGCCGTTATCGAGTATTTTACCGAACTTTGTCATTTTATTCCAGAACTTTTCAAACTCT
Source organism: uncultured Clostridia bacterium (assembly GCA_947632135.1). Classification (GTDB taxonomy): domain Bacteria; phylum Bacillota; class Clostridia; order Oscillospirales; family CAG-272; genus RUG14199. Next base: position 19,794 of record CANRNZ010000005.1, on the reverse strand, counting down.
GCGTTTCTCAGCATCGCCTCAACGAATGACGCGAGATATACGCGCGCCGCGCCGTCGGTCTTGTTTACCGCCGAGGTCTCCATGTGTATGCGCTTTTCGGCGTCGACGTAAAGCTTGAAGGCGAAAACGACGTCGGGCGTGTCTGCAATGCACACGGCGTGCTTTAAAAAGTAAAAAACATATCTTGAAACGCCGTTTTCAACGGCGCGTCTGCCCGCCCCCGTAATAGATACGGGAGTGTATTTTCCGTCGCCTTCCTTTATCCCGCCGAAAAACGCGACGGGCGATTCCTCCCCGAAGCTTGCGCTTCTGAAAATCGTAAAGGTGCTCTCGACGGCGCTTATAAATCCCGTGGAATAAATCCATACGACAAGTCCGTCGGAGTCGTATGGAAAGCGGCTCTCCCCGTCGTCTCTTTTGCAGCACAGAACGCTGTCCTTTTCGATATAAAAGGTATTCTGCGGCATCGCGTCCGCCTTTTCGGGGTGCCTTTCAATCTCTTTCGCTTTTTCAAGCAGATTCAGTATCTCTTCTCTTTTCATCTCTTTTCAATTCCCGTCTTCCGTTAATTAAATATTTTTATTTTTTGTATATAAGATATTTTTAAAAATCACCGATTCAAAACGCCCGAAAAACTCAAAAAATTCTAAAATCCGAGCGCGGGCGCTACACGGTTATTATAAATATTATAAGGCTTTCCCCGCTCGATTTCAAGTGCTTTGCGCTTATCTTTTCGCTTTGCGCCTTTGATTCAAACGGTTTATTATTTTTCGGTAAAACAGTTTTCATCTCTCGTTCCTATAAATCCTATAAATGCAAAGCGTTCAGACGCGCTTTAACCAATATAAATCTTCACCCCGATGGCGATAAGAATTATCCCGCCCGCAATTTTCGCTCTTTTCGAATATTTCGAGCCGAATTTTTTCCCGACGGCGCTCCCGAGGACGCATAATAAAAAAGTTACCACTGCGATTATCGCGGCGCACAAAAGGGCCCTTTCAGCGTCGTAATGCTCGATTGTAAACCCAACCGACAAGGCGTCGACCGACGTTGCGATTCCCTGAAGAAAAATTGCCGCCGCGCCGAGCTTTCTTTCGCTTTTTTCACCATCTCCGATTTCTTCCCGCTCTTTCGTTTTATTTTCCGTTTTATCCTTCGTTTTTTTCTCTCTTTTTTCACGTGCCGGACATCCCACGCCCCATACGCCCTCAAATATCATATTCGAGCCGATAAGAGAAAGAAAAACAAGCGACATAAGCGGCACAAGACGCTTGACGACGGAAAACCTCGCCGAGACGCCATGCACGAAAAACCTGCCGACAAGCGGCATTGCCGCCTGAAAGGCGGCAAACACAAAGGATATCAAAAGCGCCTTTGACATTTTCATTTGCGGCTCGGCGAGTCCGTTCGCAATAGAGACCGAAAAAGCGTCCGTCGCAAGCCCCACGCCCAAAAGCGCGCCGCTTATAAAGAACATCGTGTCAAAAATCAAATTATTTCCTCCTCTCGGACAATACAGACCCGATTACAACGCGTTTTTAATGGGGCAAGCGTTTTTTCGGCTCCGCGCCGACTTTCCAACTTTCAAAAAACTCTTGAAAACAAGTCAAATATATGATATTCTATCTGTGATAATTATAATAAGCCGCGCACCGCGATATGCCGCGCCACGCGCGGGATACGTGATGTCTGCATGAAAAATTCTTTTGTATCCAAGTGACATATGGATTTTAAAAATAAATTTATTCTCGCGCCGATGGCGGGCTTTACGGACGTCTCAATGAGAAGAATCTGCTCGTCGCTCGGCGCCGACATGACTGTTACCGAAATGGTCTCGGCAAAAGCCATGTGCTATCACGACAAAAAGACCGCGGCGCTGACAAGGATTTCCTCTGAGGAAAAAGCGGCGTCGGTTCAGCTATTCGGCCATGAGCCGGATATCGTCGCCGAGGCGGCGCAGATGATTGCCGAAGGAAATTTCGACGGCTGCTCTTTCGAAAATCCCCCCGCGGCGGTGGATATAAACATGGGTTGCCCGATGAAAAAAATAGTCTCCGTCGGGGACGGCAGCGCTCTTATGCAAAATGTTCCCCTTGCCGCCGAGATAGTGAAAAAGACCTCTCGCGCGCTTGAGAAATACGGTATCCCTCTCACGGTAAAAATACGCTCCGGTTGGGACAATAATTCCGTAAACGCGCCTTACCTCGCCTCAGTTCTTGCCGACTCGGGCGCCGCCTGCATAACCGTCCACGCAAGAACGAGAGAGCAAATGTACTCGCCACCCGCCGACCTTTCGGTAATAAAAGCGGTAAAGGACGCCGTCGGGGAAAATTTCCCCATCGTCGGAAACGGGGACGTTTCAAGCGGCACCGACGCCGTTTCAATGATGGAGAAAACGGGGTGCGACAGCGTGATGGTGGGACGGTGCGCGCTCGGAAATTTCTGGATATTCTCCGAAATAAAAGCCGCCGTAAACAAAGAGAGCTTCAGCGCGCCGAGCGTTTTTCAAAGAGTCGACGCCGCGCTGCTCCTCATAAGGGACATGATAGAGGAAAAGGGCGAAAGGCGCGGAGTATCGGAGGCAAGAGGGCGCGCCGCACATCTTATAAAAGGGCTCCGCGGAGCGGCGTCTGTCCGCGACAGGATAAACAGAGCCATAACATACAGTGAAATCGAAACAATACTTTCGGAGGCGTTTTTAAAGGACGCTCCGAGCGGAGGTTAAAACGACATGACAAAAAGAACGGTATCCTTGTTTCTTATTCTTGCGCTGACTGCTTTTTCGGCGCTCCTTCTTGTCTCGTGCTCGGGCAGCGCGGACGGCGCCCCCGAGGGCATGAAGCTTATCTCGGGCGAGGACGCGGACTATCTCTTTTACGTCCCGAGCGGCTCGTATTGGATAGGAGACGTCAAAACGGGCGCGACGACCGCGTACTATTCCAACACCGACACCTCCAACGTCAGCGTAATGGACTTTACCGTAAACGCCACCGACTACACTGCGGAGGACTGGTGGAACAGCTTTCAGGCCGATTTTAAAAATACCTACCGCGATTTCACGGTAGTTTCCTCCGAGAGCGCCGTCCTTGACGGAGTCGACGCTCTGAGAACGGTGTTCACGGGCAAGATGACTGTCGGCGTCGACCCCTCCACCGGGGAGGACGTCGAGAGAGAGTACAAATTTATGCAGATATCGGCAATAAAAAAAGGCACTCTCAGCGCGCCGAAGGCTTATGTATTCACCTACACGTCCTTAAACGACGGCGAGACATACGAAGCGCACATTGACGACGTCGAAAAAATGGTGGAAAATTTTAAATTCAACTGAGTAATTTAACCGACTTATCCGACACGCTCCCGCGTTTCAGCGCCGACCCTCGCGCCTTGCCTTAAATTTTTATAACTAAAAATAACTTTTCGGGTATATGTGCCATGATATATTTTGATAACAGCGCGACAACAAAACCGAGCGACGCCGCATTGGAGGCGGCATTGCTTGCCGCGCAGGAGAGCTGGGCGAATCCGTCGTCCACTCACTTTGCGGGAAACGACGCGCGCCGCATGCTCGAGAGAGCGAGAGACTCTGTCTCCCGCTCGCTGGGGCTTCGCCGCGCCTCCGACGGAAAGCTGATTTTCACCTCGGGCGGAACCGAGGCCAACTCCCTTGCGATACTCGGGACGGTCGGCGCGAAAGAGAGAAAAATGAAAAACGGCTCGCGCGGGACAGTCGTCATAACGGACTCCGAGCACCCCTCGGTCGCCGAGTGCGCCTCATTTCTCGAAAAAGAGGGCTTTCGGATTTTGAGAATACCGACCCGCGGCGGGGTGTGCGATATCGACTTTCTAAAGAGAAATATCACAAGCGACGTGATACTCGCCTCAGTCATGCTCGTAAACAACGAAACGGGCGCGGTATACGACGTAAAGGAGATCTCCCGCATCGTAAAGGAGTCCTCCCCCGACGCGGTATTTCATACGGACATCGTTCAGGGATACCTCAAGTCGGACGTGTTTTCCCCGTTTGACCTCGGAGCCGACATGGCGTCGGTCAGCGCGCACAAGGTGCACGCCTTGAAGGGCGCGGGGGCGCTTTACGTTTCCTCAAGTATTATAAAAGCGAAAAAATTAGTCCCGACGGTACACGGAGGGGGACAGGAGGACGGCTTTCGCTCGGGAACCGAGGCGACCCCCGCCCTTGCCGCATTCGGCGCCGCCGCCGACGACGGGCAAAAAAGCCTTGCCGAAAGGCAAAAAAAGCTTTTATCGCTGTCGGAATATGCCGTGAGCCGCCTTTCGGCGACGGACGGCGTGAGGCTCAATCTGCCGCCGAAGAGAGCTCCGCACATACTCAGCGTCACCGTTTTCAACATAAAGAGCGAGACAATGCTGAACTATCTCTCCTCGCGCGGAATATGCGTCTCGAAAAGCTCCGCGTGCTCATCCCGCTCGCGAAATCTCAGCGCGACTCTTCTGAATTTCGGGCTTTCCGAAAGAGAGGTCGACTGCACGCTTCGCCTCAGCTTTTCGTTTGAAAACACAACGGATGAGATCGACTTTTTCATATCGTCCCTTAAAGAGGGAATTTCAAAGCTCGCGCCGTCAAAGCGCCCTTAATAATTTTAATAATTTAAAATCCGGCAGCATAATAAAATAAGAAAAATTCGAAAAAACAGCTTATTTTATTATGCTGTTTTTGTCCCTCGCGCTTGATTTATGCCGAAATTCGGTGTATCATACAGCTATACGAACATATGTTTGTTTTTTTATTTCAAACGGATAAAATTTTTCAAAAAACCGTCGGGGGCATATATGAGCGGGCAGTCGGAATTTTTAACGAGCGGCATAAGCGATTTAGTCGGCATTGACGCCGTAAACAAAACGAACAGAACGGTGCTCCATTCGGACTTAAACAATTTCTTCGCCTCGGCGGAGTGCCGTCTTGACCCGTCGCTTTGCGGAAAGCCCGTCGCTGTAACGGGAGACCCCGAAACGCGTCACGGGATTGTTCTCGCAAAAAACTACGAGGCAAAAAAATACGGCATACAGACCGCGGAACCTCTGTTTCAGGCTCTGAAAAAATGCCCGTCTCTCGTGTGCGTCAGGCCGCACTATGAGGTTTACAGGGAATTTTCCGAGGCGGCAAAAAAAATATACTCCGATTACACGGAGCTTGTGGAGCCTTTCGGAATCGACGAGTGCTGGCTCGATGTGAGCGACAGCCGCCGCATATTCGGCGACGGTAAAAAAATCGCGGACGAAATTCGCCTCAGAATAAAAAAAGAGCTCGGAATCACGGTGTCTGTCGGGGTATCCTTCAACAAGGTATTCGCAAAGCTCGGCAGCGACCTCAAAAAGCCCGACGCGACGACGGTGATAAGCGCCGACGACTTTAAAAGCGCCGTTTGGCCGCTCCCCGTGGAGGAGCTGCTTTTCGTCGGGCGCGCCGTCGGGGAAAAACTTAAAAAATGCGGCATAAATACCATAGGAAAGCTTGCCCTCGCGCCTCTTTCGGGGGTGAGGGACTGTCTCGGGAAAACGGGCGTTATGCTTTGGAAATACGCAAACGGCCTTGATTTTTCCCCCGTAACGCCGCCGTCCGAAAACGACACGGTAAAATCGGTCTCCTGCGGGAGAACTGCGCCGAGGGACCTTGTGTGCGACGACGACGTGAGGTGCGCTTTGTACCCGCTTTGCGAAAACGTTTCCTCAAGACTCCGAGCAAAAAATCTCATGTGCCGCACCGTGTCGCTCAGCGTCAGATACTCCGACTTCACCTCGCTTGAAAAGCAGAAAAAGCTTACCGTCCCCTGCCGCACCTCATGCGAAATATTTTCGGCAGCCTACGAGCTCTTTAAAATCACGGAGCGAAAAAAGTCCGTGCGCGCTCTTACTGTCTGCGCGTCAAACCTTGACTCGACAGGAGAAGTCCAGCTTTCCCTTGACCCCGATATACAAAAAATCGTTAAAAGGGAAAAGCTCGAGGCAGCGCTCGACACTCTCCGCGCCGTATACGGTAAAGGCGCCGTTTTCAGGGCTCTGTCAATGACTGACTCCGCGCTGTCCAATATAAAATTATCCCCCGGGTCGCGCTCAAAAAAGCTTTGAAAAATTCCGACGAATTCCGACTTATACGGCTTATTCGACTTATTCGACTTATAATTCGCCGCCCGCCGACATCAAAGGGGAAAATCAGCCGCGTTCTTTTTTCGTTTTCACATAAATTCACATAATTCACATAAATTTAAGGGACGGCGCGCGTTTTCGCAGCGCCGTCCCTTATCTTTTTCGGTCTTTATTTTATATTATTTCGTTTCCTTTAAAAGCCTGTGCTCCGCCTCGGCGCACCAGAGACCGTTTGATTTTCTGCATATTTTTGCAAGGTCATAAAACAGCTCGGCGTGCTCGCCGCCTTCGGCGGCTTTTGACTCAAAATCGGCTATCGCGGTGAGCGGCAAGTCAATATGAGTATATATGAGCTTTTTCCCGCCGGGTATATTCGGAAGATTCAGCGTGGTCTCGGCGTCCGCGTTCAAGCCGCCGATATGAGTTATCATCGCGGCGGGATTTATCGCCTTTTTCTCCATGAGCTCTATCGACTCCCTCATGTCGTCTGTATTCCCACCGCTCGTACCTACTATGTGCGTCGCCCCGTAATGTACGTTATAAAAATTAAACATCGCGGAAAATTCGGGATTTGTCGGGCCCGCAAAGAAATTGAGACAGCCGTCCCTTGCAAGAATCGCGTCTCCCATTTCAACGACAGGACGCACGGGCGCAAAGACGAATACGTCGTCGCACCCCGCATTTCCGGTGAGCTCTTTTACGTAGGCGACAGGATCCTCGATTTTTCCTGTGTTGAGATACACGAGGCGAGTGCCGCTCTTTGCGGCGTCCTCGGGCGTGATTATCGACGCCGCTCTTTCAAGGCGCGCGTCGTCAAGGTCGGTGACGATAAGAAGCGACGGGGGATTCGGCCCGTGGACAGCATAGTCGACCGCGCCGAGCCCCATCGGCCCCGCGCCGGCGAGTATTGCCATATTTCCGCCTTTTTTCGTACCCATTTTGTGTACGTATGTACCGGGCTTTATGTGATAGTTTGCGTGAAAGCCGCCGACAATGCAGCTCATCGGCTCCGCGAGGCTCCCCCAGAAGAACGCGTCGCCGTTATAGGGAAGAAGACAGTCGCACTCCATTACCTCGGGCGGAATAATGACGTATGTCGCGCCGCCGCCGATACAGCCGTACGAGTAACCCGGAGCCGCAAGGGAGCCCTTGTAGTTCAACGCGGGCTGTATCGCAAAACGATCCCCCGCCTTGAATTTGTCCTTCCACCTTTCGCCGACCTCTATTATCTCCCCGCAGAACTCGTGACCGAGTATTATGGGGTTTTCGGCGACGTTGTCGGGAACCCTTTTGTGCGACGCGCCCTGAAGCGCCGCCTTGTGAGAGGACATACAGATACTGTCGCAGACTACCTTTGCGAGTATCTCGTCGTCCTTCATTGCGGGCAGCTCGAATTCCTCCGTTCTGATATCGTTTTTCCCGTAAAGCCTCATTGCCCTTGTCTTCATTTTTTTCTCTCCGTTTTGTATATTGGTATATTATTTAAATATAAATAAATTGCGCTGTTATGTCGGCCGAATATCAAATATCAAATATCAATTATCAAATATCAATTATCAATTATCAATTATCAATTATCAATTATCAAACTTTAAGTACGGCTCAATGCGGTATTTCAAAAAGCGTCGCGCCTTGTTTTCACCGCACGTCGGCTCTGTCCGTAAAGCCGACCTTTCGCCTTACCTTCGACATTGTGCGGCATGCGGCGCGGGAGGCTTCCTCGGCGCCCCTCGCCATTACCTCCTCGAGGTATTTTTTGTCGGCGGAAAGCCTTGCGAACTCCTCTCTCACACCGCAAAGCGCGTCCGCGACACACTCGCCGACCGCAAGCTTGAAGTCCCCGTAGCCCTTTCCCGAAAACTCCGACTCTATCTCGTCGGGGCTTTTACCGGTAACAGCTCCGTAAATCGACATGAGGTTCATAATCCCCTCCTTGCCCTCTCCGCGTCGGACCTCGCACCCCGAGTCGGTGACCGCTCTCTTGAATTTGCGGATTATGACGTCCCTCTCGTCAAGTATTCTTATAACGGCGTTTTCGTTCTCGTCGGACTTGCTCATTTTCTTTGTCGGGTCGGCAAGAGAGTATATTCTCGCCGTTGTTTTCGGTATGTATGCCTCGGGTACGACAAACGTCTCCCCATACACCCCGTTGAAGCGGTTCGCGATGTCCCGCGAGAGCTCAAGGTGCTGCTTCTGGTCGTCGCCGACGGGCACCAGCTCCGCCTGATAAAGAAGAATGTCCGCCGCCATAAGGGTCGGATATGTGAAAAGGCCGGCGTTTATATTGTCGGCGTTTTTCGCGCTTTTATCCTTGAACTGGGTCATTCTCGACAGCTCACCGAACATCGTATAGCAGTCGAGCACCCACGCGAGCTCCGCGTGCGCGGGGACGTGGCTCTGCACGAACAGAACGTTTTTCTCGGGGTCAAGCCCGCAGGCGATATACAGCGCGAGAGTATCGTATGTGCGCCGCCGCAGCTCGGCGGGGTTTTGTCTTACGGTTATCGCGTGCATGTCCACAACGCAGTAGTAGCAGCGGTACTCGTCGGAAAACGACGAAAAATTCTTTATTGCTCCGAGATAATTACCAAGAGTCAGCATACCTGTCGGCTGAACTCCGGAAAAAACGACCTTCTTATCCTTAAACATTTACTGTCACTGCTCCCTTCAGAGCGAAAATATTTTTTATGAGTTTTGTTTTGGGTAATTTGTTTCCAAACTTTGTTTCCAAACTTTGTTTCCAACAGTTAATTATATATTATAAACCGACTTCTGTCAACATTTTGGCTCCCGAAAATTCCCCCGCGCGTCAACGAAAATATTGACTTTTCACGAAAGTTACTGTATACTGTATTGGAAATACGGAAAGCGCAAAAATCATAATCGCGCTGCTCCGTAAACTTTAAAGAATACCGAAAAATTATAAATTTAAAAGAATATAAAAATATAAAAAGTTGTAAAAAGCAGTAAAAAGCAGTAAAAAGCAGTAAAAAGCTGTTGAAAAAGCTGTAAGGAAAAAATAAGGAGAAAATAAGGAGAAAAAAATGAAGGTTTCAGCGCTTTTGGGCGAGCGTTTCAAGGAGGCGCCCTCCTCATGCGCCATCGACAGCCACAAGCTGATGGTGCGCGGCGGGTACATGAAGTATGTCGGAAACGGCATTTACTCCCTTTTCACTCCCGCGAAGAGAATTGCCAAAAAAATCGAAAACATTATCAGAGAGGAAATGGATAATATCGACGGTCAGGAGGTGCTCTTCCCCGTCGTCATGCCCGCGTCCCTCTGGGAGGAATCGGGAAGATACTACTCGATAGGCTCCGAGCTCTGCCGCTTTAAGGACAGAAGCGGAAACGGCATGGTTCTCGGAATGACCCACGAGGAGGCGGCGGTTCACCTCGCGCGAAACACCGCGGGCTCATACACCCAATACCCCTTTATGATTTATCAAATTCAGACCAAGTTCCGCGACGAGCCGCGCGCGCGCGGAGGCCTTATCAGAGTGCGCGAGTTTACAATGAAGGACGCGTACTCCTTCCACACCTCGACAGAGGACCTTGAAAGATACTACGACAGGTGCTTCAAGGCATACGAGCGCATTTACAAAAGAGCCGGTGCGAAAAACGTCGTCGCCGTGAAATCCGACTCGGGAATGATGGGCGGGAGCATATCGCATGAGTTCATGCTGCTGACCGATATCGGCGAGGACAGCATCGCAATCTGCCCCGAGTGCGGCTACAGGGCGAACATGGAGGTCGCCGAGTGCTCGGTCGAAAATGAGCCGGGCGAGGTATTGCCGCTCGAAAAGGTGAGCACTCCGGGAGTTAAAACCATAGAGGAGCTTGAAAAATTCCTCTCGCTCGACGCCGCAAAATTCGCAAAGGCGGTCGTGTATCGCAGAAATAAGGACGACTCATACGTCGTCGTATTCATTAGAGGCGACCTTGAGGTAAACGAGACAAAGCTGAGAAACCTCCTGAAGGAGGAAATATATCCCGCCGCCGTCATAACCGAGGACTCGGGCATCGTCGCGGGATTTATCGGCCCCGTCGGGCTCAGCAAAAAATGCACCGCCGTGTTCGACAGCTCTCTTAAAGGAATAAATTCCCTTGTCTGCGGGGCAAACGAGGAGGGCTTCCACTATACGGGAATGAATATCGAAAGGGACGTCGGCGCAGTTGAATACGCCGATGTCGCAAAGATATTCGACGGCGCGGTGTGCCCCGCGTGCTCAAAGCCCGTGATAACCGTAAAGCGCGGAATCGAGGTCGGGAACATATTCCAGCTCGGCACAAAGTACACCGAAGCGATGAACATGACATACCTTGACCGCGACGGCGAGGCAAAGCACCCGATAATGGGCTGCTACGGTATCGGCGTCGGAAGGCTTATGGCGTCTGTTTGCGAGGAAAGCCATGACGACTACGGCCCGATATGGCCTATCTCCATTGCCCCGTGGCAGGTCGAAATATGCAATCTCAGATGCACCGACGAAAAGGTATCCGCGGTGTCCGACGCTCTGTATGAAGAGCTTTGCGAAAACGGAGTCGAGGTGCTCTACGACGACCGCGACGTTCGTCCCGGCTCGATGTTCGCCGACGCCGACCTCTTCGGAATACCGGTTCGCGCGGTGGTCAGCCCGAAGACGTGCGAAAGGGGAGTCGTCGAGATCTCGCTCAGAGACAAGAGCCTGAAGACCGAGTTCGCGCTTGACAGCGCCGCGTCTGAAATTAAAAAGCTTGTAAAAGAGCTTTTGGCAAACTACGACATATAAAGACATATAAAGCCGCGCGGCGCGAAAATCCCGCTCCCGAAAATTTTTAAATATTTTTATATACAAAAAAGACAGACATAAGATACGCCCAAGGTTATTTGGGCGTATTTTGCAAGTTTCAAATTCAAATCAACGAATTATTTAATTTTAAAGCTAAAGCTTATGACAGAACAGATGAAAACCGTAAAAAACGAGCTCCCGAAAACGGAGCTTCTGCTGAGTGACTTTTACTATGAGCTCCCAAAGGAGAGAATAGCGCAGACGCCGCTTGAAAAACGGGACTCGTCGCGCCTTATGGTAATCGACAGGAAAAGCGGCGACGTGTCCCACAGAATCTTTTCGAACATTACCGACTATCTGAGGGCGGGCGACGTTCTCGTTATAAACGACACGAGAGTCATTCCCGCGAGGATTATCGGCGTGCGCTCCCACCGTTTTGAGGGCGGCGTCTCCGTGAAAACGGAGAGCGCCTCCCCCGTCGAGCTGCTCCTTTTAAAACAGCTTGAAAACGACACGTGGGAGGCTCTTGCCGGCCCCGGGAAAAGAGCGCGCCGCGGCGACACTCTCTCCTTTGGCGACGGCAGCCTTACCGCAAGGGTAGTCGACGTCCTTGCGGACGGCGGGATAAGAAAGGTAAAATTTACCGCCGACCCCGCCCGACACGACAGCGTGTACGCCGCGCTCCACGAAATGGGAACGACCCCTCTGCCGCCGTATATAACCGAAAAGCTTGAAAACAGCGAAAGATACCAGACTGTATACTCGAAAACCGAGGGTTCCTCCGCCGCGCCGACCGCGGGACTGCACTTTACAAACGAGCTGCTTGAAAAAATAAAGTCAATGGGAGTCGCCGTTGTCCCCGTGCTTTTGCATGTCGGGCTCGGCACATTCAGACCCGTAAAAGAGGAACGCATAGCGGACCACGAGATGCACTCCGAATACATCGAGGTGAGCAAGGAGGCCGCCGAAATAATAAACACCCGCCGAAAAAACGGCGGCAGAGTAATCGCCGTCGGCACGACCTCCTGCCGCACTCTTGAGAGCGCCTCGGACGACAGCGGAATTCTCCGCCCGATTAAAGGCGACACCGGTATTTTCATTTATCCCGGCTACAAATTCAAAATCACGGACGCTCTCATAACAAACTTCCACCTTCCCGAAAGCACGCTTCTTATGCTCGTCTCGGCCTTTTATACGAGAGAGGATATCCTGAGAGCGTACAAAACCGCGGTCGATATGAATTACAGATTTTTCTCCTTTGGAGATGCAATGCTCATCCTTTAACACAGATTTTGGCGAAAAGAAAAGCGCCGGAAAGCCCGTAATATCAAGGCTTTTCGGCAACATTTTAAATTCTTGAATATTTAAAAATTTAACTTTTTAAATATAATTTTAAATATAAAAAGCCGGAATTTTTATTTAAAGCCCCGTTTCTCGGCGCCGCTCAAAGCGTTCCTCTTATTATTTCCGACAGCCTTTCTGCCGCAGTCCTGTGCGACTCCTCGCTCGGGTGCAGCGGCTCGTGCGGTATCCAATGGGACGCGTCGACAAATCTTACATTCGACGCGTTCTCCCTGTTGTAGCTCTCGACGACGCTTGATATCTCGTCGACAAAGGCTCCGCAGAACGGGGAAACGGCGAACAAAGCGGCTCTCGGATTGTGGGACGAGACGGCATGGAGCAGCTCACGGTAGCACGACATAAATCTGTCCTTTTCGGCGCTCCTGTCGTTTGCGCCGTAATTTAAAACCACAATATCGGCTCTCTGAGCGTATCTCACACCTTCCCTGACAAACGGATACGCCTCGGCGGCGCGCGGGACTCCTCCCCCGCCGGACACCGTGACCCCTGTCGAGCCGTACCCCATAAAGACCCCTCTCATATTAAGAAGCTTGCTCGTTTTGTAGGAGTACGAGGCGCACACGTCGTTTGTCCAAACGAGATTCTCAAGCCACCTTTCATCATTGTGACAGATATATTCGGGAAAGACCGAGCTGCCCTCGGTAACGGAGTCCCCCGCAAACTCAATCACGGGACGAGTGTCCTTTTCGGGCGCGCCCGGCTCCGTATCCGCGCAGCCGAGAAATACCGCCGACGCTATGGGGGACGACCACCTGTTTTGAGTTTCGAGAGAGCTTTTCAGCATTACCTTCAAAACGTGCCGTCCCGCGCCGCATCTTACCCTTATAAGACTGTCAATGACGCACTCGCTCATCGCGCCGCCGTCGACGCTGACGTAAATATGAGGAAACGGCGCCTCGCAGCGCGACACGTCGAACATGAGAACGGCGCTCTCCCCCTTGAAGGATACTGTGAAGGATGAGCCGCAGGCGGTCGCCGCCGCGTATTTTTCGGTGACCTCCCACCGCCCCGTATAAGATACGCTGCCGCAAGTCGGCGTAATTTTAATATTTTGAATCATTTTGTCACCTCGTTTTATTCGGTTTTCAATTATAAGTAATTTAAAATTTATAAAAGTTATAAACTATAATAAACTATAATAAACTATGAATGAAGAAGCAAAAAAGGAATTTATAGCGGTTACCGGTGCCACGGCGTCCGGAAAAACGGCGCTCTCCGTCGAGCTCGCGCTTCGACTTGACGGTGAGGTCGTCTCCTGCGATTCAATGCAGATTTACCGCGGCATGGATATCGGCACGGCAAAGCCCTCGCGGGAGGAGCGCCGAGGCGTGCCGCACCATATGCTCGACATACTCCCTCCCGACGCGCCGTTTTCCGCCGGCGACTACGCAAGGGAGGCGGGGCGCGTAATAGAGAACATTATATCGAGGGGTAAAACCCCCGTGATGTGCGGCGGTACGTTTCTGTACCTTGACTCTCTTATAAGCATTTCATCCCTTTCGGAGTCCGAAAAGGACGAGGGTGTGCGGCGCGAGCTGATGAGCTTTGCCGAAAAAGAGGGAAACTCAGCCCTCCACCGTATGCTCGCGGAAATCGACCCCGACGCCGCAATGTCGATTCACGAAAACAACGTGAAAAGAGTTATCCGCGCGATAGAAATATACAAAACGACGGGCAAGACAAAGACACAGTGGGACAGAGAGTCAAAGGAGAGCGCGCCGCCTTTTTCGGCAAAAATCATTGTTATAGATTACAAAAACCGAGACGCGCTCTACGAAAGAATAAACCGCAGAGTCGACATTATGATGGAAAACGGCCTTGAAGCCGAAGCCGAGGAGCTTTTCAAAAAAGGCTTTCTTGACGTCGGATGCTCCGCCGCGCAGGCGATAGGCTACAAGGAATTTATACCGTACTTCAAGGGCGAGAGCACCCTCGGCGAGACGGCGGAGCTTATAAAGCGCCAAAGCCGCAACTACGCAAAGCGCCAGCTCACGTGGCTTAAAAGATACAAAAACGCTCTTCATATCGAGGCGGACCTTGCGGACGGCTCGGTAAGAGGGGCATCCGAGCTCGCAGACGAGGCTCTGCAAAGGCTCTCGGAGGCATGATACAACTAACCGAAAAGGGCGGGCGGCTTTTCCTTTACAAAAGGTCACGAGGCATCCCGCCCCGTTTCAAAACACCTTAATGAGTAGCAGCCGACCCTTTTTGACGCTCACCTCGGCGCTCTTTCCGGGGAGAGTCTCATTGCTGATTCCGTACTGATACTCAAAGCCTATAACCCCGTCCGTCAGCGGGTACTTCGCGTTTTTTACGGTTACCCCCTCTGTCCTTTCGGAAAGGGAGATAAGAGAAAAATAAGAATAAGACGGCTCCACGGTGACAAAGCCCTCGCGCGGGACGACCTCTGTTTCTGAAAGGTCGTCCACTATTTTTGCCTTTTTTCCGAGAGAGTCGAGCATGAGAAGAATCGAGAGATTCCCGAGAGCGTGGTCAAACCTGCCGCCGAGGGCGCCCACCAGAAGAAAATCCGAAAATCCCCGCCGAAGCGCCTCCTTTACGGCGTAAATCGTATCGGTGTCGTCCTTCTCGCACGGCAAGGTTACGGTTTCCGCGCTGAAATCCCATTTTTCAAACGAATCAAAGTCGCCGACAGCAAGCGAGGGGGATACCCCGAGGGGCTGCGCGTGGCGAAGCCCGCAATCGCAGAAAACAAGATAGTCGTCGTCCCTTAAATACTCCCGTATTCTGCCGTAATTTCCGATATCGCCGCCGGATACTATGACACAGCGCTCCATAACAGACTCCCTTTTTGCGTTTTCCGTAGTTTTTGTTTTTTATAATCTTATCGAAATTTATCGAATTATATCAAATTATATCAAAGAATATCTATATGCTCGCCGTTCAGCGCCTTGTTCATACTGCGCACCGCGCAGAATTTCCCGCACATTGAGCAGGTGTCGTCGTGCTCGGGAGCGCGGCTTTCGCGTATGGATTTCGCCTTTTCGGGGTCAATGGCGCACTCCCACTGAGCACTCCAGTCAAGAGCCCGTCTCGCGTCCCCCATTCTGTCGTCCGCCTCGCGCGCGCCGCGCACACCCTTTGCGATATCCGCCGCGTGGGCGGCTATCTTGCTCGCTATGATTCCCTCTTTTACGTCGTCAAGGTTCGGCAGCGCAAGGTGCTCCGCCGGCGTGACGTAGCAAAGGAACGCCGCGCCGTTCATTGCGGCAATCGCGCCTCCTATGGCTCCCGTTATATGGTCGTACCCCGGCGCGATGTCGGTGACAAGCGGACCGAGAACGTAAAACGGCGCGCCGAGGCACAGCGTCTGCTGAACCTTCATGTTGGCGGCAATCTGGTCCATCGGGACGTGCCCCGGCCCCTCGACGAGAACCTGTACGTCCTTTTCCCACGCTCTCTTTGTGAGCTCTCCGAGCCGCACGAGCTCCTCTATCTGGCAAACGTCGGTGGCGTCGGCAAGACAGCCCGGGCGGCACGCGTCGCCGAGGGACACCGTGACGTCGTACTCGCGGCATATGTCGAGAATCTCGTCATAGTACTCGTAAAACGGATTTTCCTCCCCGGTCATGCACATCCACGCAAAAACGAGAGAGCCTCCTCTCGACACGATGTTCATCTTTCTCTTGTGCTTTTTTATCTGCTCTATGGTCTTTCTTGTGATTCCGCAGTGGAGAGTCACAAAGTCTACGCCGTTTTCCGCGTGGAGCCTTACGACGTCGATAAAATCCTTTGCGCTGAGAGTGTCGAGGTCGCGCTTGTAATGTATGACGCTGTCGTACACGGGGACGGTGCCGAGCATCGCGGGGCACTCGGCGACGAGCTTTTTCCTGAAAGGCTCCGTGTCGCCGTGGCTTGACAGATCCATTATCGCCTCGGCACCGAGCTCCACTGCCGACATGACCTTTTTCATCTCGACGTCATAGTCCTTGCAGTCCCTTGAAACGCCGAGGTTCACGTTGATTTTCGTGCGGAGCATGGAGCCTATCCCCTCGGGGTCAAGACATTTGTGGTTCTTATTTGCGGGAATCGCGACCTTACCCGAGGCGACGAGCGGGAGCAGCTCACCGACCGTCATTCTCTCTTTTCTCGCGACAGTCTCGATTTCGGGAGTGACGATGCCGCGCTTTGCGGCGTCCATTTGTGTTGTGTAATTTCTCATATCAAACGCATCTCTCTTTCGTGTTTGTGTTTTTTATCGGTTTTCGCTTTTTTATGTCAAATAACAAAAAATGTCAAATTATTTAAAAAATTCAAAAAATTTCTTCGGGATATTTCGCAAATTCGCCGCCTATGTCAAAGGCGTGGTACATCGGGCCGTTGCCGCAGCCTATATCGAGCCGCGCCGAAATCGCGCCCGTTATATAATCCTTCGCCCTTTTTACGGACTCGTAAAGTGAAAAGCCCTTCGCAAGATTCGCAGAGACGGCGCTTGAGAGCGTGCAGCCCGTTCCGTGGGTGTTTTTATTCTCTATCCTCTCGGCACGAAGCCACACCGAAAGCCCATCGGCAATCAGAAAATCGTCGGCGCCGCCCGTGCCGTGGCCGCCCTTTATGAGAAACGCCGTTTTATATTTTTCATAAAGCGCCCTCCCCGCTCTTTCCGCGTCGTCGGAGTTTTTTATCATGACGCCGCACAGCATCTCGCACTCGGGAATATTCGGCGTTACGAGAACTGATATCGGAAAAAGCATCTCGGTCATCGCCGAAAAGGCGCTCCCGTCGGCAAGACGCCGCCCGCTCGTCGACACTGTCACGGGGTCGACTACAATGTTCTTTGCGCCGTAATAGATAAACCTCTCGACGGCGGCAGAAATATGCTCCCCCGACGGCATCATGCCGACCTTCACGGCGTCGGGAAATATGTCCTCGAATACGCTGTCAAGCTGACGCGAAAGAAACTCGGGCGGGACGCTCAGTATATCGGACACACCCATCGTGTTCTGCGCGGTGAGAGCGGTGACGGCGCTCATCGCGTACACACCGTTTGCGGTCATCGTCTTTATGTCCGCCTGTATTCCCGCGCCCCCCGACGAATCGCTGCCCGCGACGGTAAGCGCTGTTTTCACCGCGCGCTTTTCTTTGTTTTTCTCTTTCGATGAATCCGTAAAATTCGTACAATCCGTATAATCTGTAAAATCCATAAAAATCACCTAAAGGCTCTCGGCAAAGTCCCAAAAACTTTTGCAGTCCGTAAAGCCGTCAAGAAAAACGTCCGACAAGGCGCGAATTTCATCCCGCCCCCTCTGGTGCGAATCCTTTATGCCGACAACATTGAAAGAGTCCCTTTTTGCTGTTTTGACCGCAAAGAGCGAATCCTCGAAAACGACTGTCTTTTCTTTTTTTGTGCCGAGATGGGAGACGGCGCGTCTGAATATGTCGGGCGCGTTTTTTCCCGAGCCGACCTCGGTGCAGGTAAATATTTCCGAAAAGAAATCCCTTATGCCGCACCTTTTAAGAGCCGCCTCAACCTGCGGGCGGTCGGTCGCCGTCGCAACGCACATTTTAACGCCGCGCCCCCTCAGCTCCGAGAGAAACTCATAAACTCCCTCCTTCGTCTCTGCCTCCTCGCGGTAAAAGCGCGCGGCGAGAGCGTTTATTCCGCTTGTTATCTCGTCGACCGTAAGCCCGACGCCGTATTCCCTTATGTAAAACTCCGCCGACTCCCTCAGACTGAGCAACAAAAATTTTTCGTTTATATCATCCCTTGGCTCAAGCCCGAGAGAGCGCAGATATATTTCTCCCATATTATCCCATATCTGCATTGAGTCAAGGAGCGTTCCGTCAAGGTCGAAGATCGCGCCTTCTATCATGTTTGAAAATCTCCTTTAATTCTTTTGAAATTCCTAAAATTCCCGAAACTTCCGAAATTCCCCGAAATTTCGCCTTTTCTGTTTTTTATAAATCATTTTGCTTTTTCACGCCTTCGCGCTCTCGGGAGAGGCCCTCAGCATTTTTTCCGCCGCCTCCCTCAGTTTCCTTGCCGCGCCCTCCGTGTCGTCCGAGTCAAAAATCGCCGATACGGCGCAAACGCCGCATATTCCCGTACCCGAAAGAGACGCGACGTTTGAAAGGTTTATGCCCCCTATCGCGGCGGCGGGTATTTTCACGGATTGAGTTATCTCCCTCAGCCTCTCGGGAGTTATTCTCACGGCGTCCCTTTTTGTCGGCGACGGGAATACCGCCCCGACTCCGAGATAGTCCGCCCCGTCCTCCTCGGCCTTTCTTGCCTGCTCCGTTGTTTTTGCGGTAACGCCGATTATAAAGCCGTCTCCCGCCGCCTTTCTTATTTCGCGCGCCCCCGCGTCCTCCATGCCGACGTGAACCCCGTCGGCGCCCGCTTTGATTGCGGCGCGAAAGTCGTCGTTCACAATCAGCGGCACGCCGTACCTTGAGCACAGCCTTTTCATCTTTTTTGCCATCTCGACAAGGGCGTCGGTGCCGCAGCGCTTTTCCCTAAGCTGCACGCAGGTCACCCCGCCGATAATTGCCTTTTCGGTTTTTTCAAGGAGCGCATCGAAGCTTTCGTCCTTTTTTCTGTCGGTGACGGCGTACAAAATAAGCTTTTCCCGCTCTGTCAATTTCGCATTTCCTCCGATTTTTTATGTTTTTATGGCTTTATGGCTTTATGTTTTTATGTTTGCTTTTTGCGCTTTGCGTTTGAGCTCGCGCTCAGACTTTACGATTAAAACCGTCAAAAATATTTTCATCCCGAGGCCGACCCGGCAAATTAAAGAGCGACATGTACTCGCTCGGAGACTCCGAAGCCATAAGGGAGCTCATGAGCGCGACTCCGAAAGCGCCGGAGCGCAGCGCGAGAGCGTAATTTTCCGACGTGATTCCGCCGAGCGCGAAAACGGGAATTGACACGGCGCGGCATACGTCATTCAAAAAACCGACGCCGCGCGGAGGCGCTCCCTTCTTGCACTCGGTGTAGAAAACGTGCCCCGCCGTTATGTATCCCGCGCCAAGAGCCTCGGCCTCCCTTGCCTCAGACACGCTGTGGCAGGAGACGCCGATAACGCCGAGGGAGTCCTTTTCATTTTGGGTAAGGGAGCGCATGGCGCAAAGCGGCAAATGCAGGGCGTCGGCGCCGAGCGAGAGCGCGGCGGAGGCGAACGTGTGAAGCACGCAGCGAACGCCGTTCTCGCGGCACAAGGGCATAATTTTCTCTGCGAGGGCGATGTACGAGTCCGCGTCGAGGTCTTTTTCGCGAAGGATTACGGCGCGAGGCTTTACGTCGCCCGAGACGATTTTCGATATTTGATTTTCGAGCCCGTTCGGGCACAGATTTCTGTTTGTTATGCAGATTATATTTTTGTACATAGTTTTATTTTTATTTTCAAAGTTCGCACAGACCCGACACAAAAGTTTTCGCGCGCCTTTTTCAAAGTTCGCACGAACTTGTTCGGGAAGTTTTCGCCCGCCTTTTCCAAAAGGCGGCGGGGTCGAGGGGCAGAGCCCCCGTTTTTGGCGTTTCTTTTGAAGCTTTTCTCCCGGCCGATTGCGTCAAAGAAAA
>CANRNZ010000004.1 GCA_947632135.1 uncultured Clostridia bacterium | reverse complement strand
CAACAAAGCGGCTCTGTGTGTTTAAACACAAAGCCGCTTTGTCTTCAGTCTGAGGGGGCTTATAAAAGCCCCCGATTTTTTTGCAGAAACTAACTTTTCCGACGCTTTTCTTTGACGCCGTCGGCCGGGAGAAAAGCTCAAAAGAAACGCTAAGCATCGGGGTGCCGCCCCGAACCCCGCAAGCTTTGAGCCACTCCCCGCAAAAGCAAAGCTTTTGCGGGGATTCCAAGGACAAGCTTGGCCAAAACTTTTTGTGCTTGGCCTGTGCCTCGTGATGAGGCGCGCGTGAATTTTTTACGTATAAAACGAATAATTCAATTATTCTTTTCGTTTGCCGCGCTTTTCTCCGCCGACTTCAGAAGCTCGACAAATTCGTCTCTTTCATCGTCGTCTTTGTTTTCTTTTTCATCTTTTCTTTCTTCTTCACCACCGACGACGTCCGCGGTCAGCGCGCCCGTTTTGCAGTGCTTTTCTCTTTTTCCCCCTCTTGTATATATAACACCCCCTATAAACGAGGTGAGCGGGAGCGCAAGAAGTATGCCGAAGCTGCCGACGAGTATTTGCAGTATCTCGGTTATTATATTCTCCTTGTTGAAGAGATTCAGCATGGAAAAGCTGTTGTTGTATATTATCAGCAGAACGGAGCAAAGGGAGCTGCCGATGTAGGCGAGTATCAGTGTGTTTGACATTGTCCCTATAACGTCTCGGCTTATCGTGATTCCCGAATTGTAAAGCTCCGAAAAGGTTGGACGCCCTATTTTCTGCGATATTTCCTTGAGTGACGCCGCAATATCGACGGAAACGTCCATAACCGCTCCAATGGAGCCGACAAGTATCATCGCGAATATAAGAGCTTTCATGTCGATATTTCCGTCGCCTATTCCTTTAATATATATTGCGTGCTCGTCTGTAAATCCCGTCAGCTTTAAAAAAATATCGGCGACAAGAGTTATAAGCGCAGACAGAAGCACGCCGCCCATACATCCGAGACCCGCGACAAGGCTCATTCCCGACAGACCGTTTACCGTAACGAGAGTCATCACGGTTATATACAGACACGTCAGTATTGTAAACAGATATATGTTGTGACCTGTCAGGATTGCGGGTACGAGAACGAAAAATACTGCGGCGACGGTCAAAATCAGAGTAAAAAGTGTTTTCAGTCCCTTCATTCTGCCAAAGAGAACAAGGGCTGCGCCGAACAGCAGCGCGATGACAATTATCGCGTCGCTCCTGACATATTCGGCAAAGCTCCAGCTCGTATCGTCGTTTAGCACGGACTGCGTGATTATAATACTGTCGCCAACGGAAACGGGGCGCGGGTTATACGGCGCATACCCGCTTATCGTCTGGTATGCGGTCAGAGTCTCTCCCTTTCTGTCTCCGCTCTTTACAAGCGCCTTAAACTGGTAAACGGTGTCGACAAATTCGCCGTTATCGTCAAGCGGAATGTCCTCAGAGGCTGTTATCTCGATTACCTTTGCGCGTATGTACCCCTCGTGCTCTATTCCCGTCGGACCGAAGGGATTCTTTCCGCCCGACACGAGAACATAGCCGAGAGCGGGAATGACCGCCAAAAGAATAATTGAAACAGCGTATATAATTTTTTTTTTCATGCCTGTCATATTCCGTTACTTCCAATACTTCCTATACTTCCAAATTTCAGTATTCAGCAGTATTATTCAAACGGGAGTCCGAGGACTCCCGTTTTTTTCTTTTTGCTTTTTGATTACTTTTTAATTTCAAACTCCGCGCCGAATTTCAGAGTCTGATTTCCGTTTTCCCACAGACTCTTGTGGTACTCGTATGTCTCGGCGGGTACATCCTCGTGGGGGAGAGAGGTTCCGGGAAGAAGCATATCGCCGGCGACCTCGGGTGTCGTGCAGGCGGTGTCGTGTCTCCACTCGTCGCGCTCTTCCTTGTTTCTGAGGTTCGGAACCTTTATCGGCACGTTTCCGTTCAGAACGGAGCGGTACGCGAGAATGCCGCATATTCCCATGTCGACAGCCTTATATACGTCTATCGCGTATTTTCCGTCGGGACGCCCGAGAATTTTCTCTATAAAGAAGTGCGTGGCGTAGAAGTCGGAGCCTCCGTGCGTGCCGAACTCCTTTGCTTTTTCGGGAGCTATCGGCGGCTCGGGATAGTAGTCCTCCCATTCTCCCTTGCAGTACTCCTCACCCTCTCTGTATACGTGCATAAGAGGCTCCGTGTAAGTCGCGCTTATACCGCTGCCCTCGATTTTTCTCTCCTTGTCGGGGAAACGCGACGCCTCCATCATGCCTTTTTGACCGTATATCATGTATGTGTAGCTTGCGGGCTCACGCTTTAAGTCTCCGTGAACGCTTCTTGCAATCGCGCCGTTGTCGAGAGTTATCATTTCGATTCCCGCGCCGCGGACTATAGCGGTCTTTTTGTAGTCCTGCATCAGCGGCGCCTCGAAGCCGACGACCTGCACGGGACGCCGTCCCGTTATCGTCAGCATCGGGCCGATTGAGTGCGTGCAGTAGAATGTCGCGTACATTCTGTTTCTCCAATGATTCGGGTCGCCGTAGGTTATCTGAGGCCATATTGCAGTGCAGTCGTGAATATATTCGCCCTCAATGTACATAACGTCGCCGATATCGCCTCTCTCATAGCGCATCTGCATCTCGAAGGCGTGGCGCATGTAGCAGTAGTTTTCGGCATAGGCATAGACCTTTCCCGTGCGCTCCACAGTCTCGATAAGCTCTACCGCCTGAGCCATAGTCTCGCAGGGGAGAACCTCGGTCATAACGTGAAGCCCCGCCTCCATGCAGCGTATCGCGTATGTCGCGTGCTCGTTTGCGTAATTTGCGAGCACAACGGCGTCCATATCGTGCTTTATGAACTCGTCAAAATCGGTGTACAGAGCGACGTTCAGGCCCTTTTCCTCCGCTTCCTTTTTGACCTTTTCGAGAAGAGGCTCGTATCTGTCGCATACGGCGACAAGCTCCGCGTCGCTGTGTTTAAAGAGAACATTTATCATCGTGTGTCCGCGAAATCCGCCGAACACGCCTATTTTCAGCTTTGCCATATAATATTCCTTTCTTATCTTATACTTAAAATATAACAATTTAATATTATATTAAATTAGATACTATTTTATATGCTGTGCGGGAGATGTTTGCTTTTATTTTGTGAATATATTGCAAATAATTTATTAACAATATTGGCACATTCAACTTAATCAAAGAAATCAAAGACTGCCGCCGCGCCGCTCGTCCTCACGGAGCATTTCAAGTATGGCCTCGGATTTGACAGTCCAACTGTTTTCCCTCGCCTCGTCTTTCAGCGCGGCGGCCTTTTTTTCGTCGCCCGAGGAATCCTTTGCTTTGTATAAAAGGGAAATAAACTCGTCGTGAGAGTGCGCGATAAGAGGGGTCTTACATTTTCTGCATTCCTTCATATCAGTTGTGACAACAGGCTTTGCGAGCGCCATGTACTCGAAAAGCTTTAAGGGAGACGTCGCCTCGGTCACGTCGTTTATTACAAACGGTATCGTCATCACGTCAAGGCGCGACGCGTAATATTTCAGCACGCTGTAATCTTTTGCGCCGAGGAATTTCACGTTATCGAGCGAGAGAACGCCCGATTTGTCAAGTGAGTCGTCGTAGCGTATTCCTATAAGGACAAAGAGAAAATCCCCGACGTCCGATACTTTTTTAATAAGCTCATAGTCGAGCCACGCAGCCATTGCGCCGTAGTATCCGACAAGAATCTTTCCCGAGTCGAGTATGCTCTTGAATTCTGGCTCAAACCGAGGAGGCGATGAAAGATCGTTAAAAAAATCAAAGTCGACGCCGTTCGCGGCATATGTCATTCGCCGCTCTCCGCGGCGTGAGATTACGTCGTCGCGGAGCTTGTCCGCCGTGACGACGACAAGCGCGTTTTCGTCGCTCTGCATTACCCAACTGTATTTTTCGGCGACATTGACAGGAAGCTCCTTTGTTCCCGCAAGCCCCGGGCTCAGCTCGTCAATGTACTCATATAGCACCTTATATCCGCGCTTTGTGAAGTCTTTTACTTCCGATAGCTTCATAGTCCAGTCGGTGGAATAAAACTGAAGATATCGCGGAACATTGAGACTTTCGATTTCGGAAAAGAGAATTTTTGAAAAAAGCCTGTTTGAAAAGTTTACGAGATATAAATTATCGCTCATTTTCTCGATTGCGCGCGTAGGGTCTGTCATCGACGTCACCTCGTAGAAAACAAGACACTTGTTTTTGCTGAGCGCGCGTGATATGTGCTGAGGACGCTGAAAGAGAGGCACCCTCCAGCCGAACGAGCTTCTCCAAATTATAATTCTCTCGATACTCCCGTCATTTCCGTCATTTCCGCCATTCCCGTTATTTCCGCTCAGCGCCTCTTTTAAAATTCGCTCGTATTCCGCGCGGTTTTTCAGAAAATCAATGCGGTAAAAAAGCCCCATGTGCTTTTTGAAAACTCCCGACGCATAACGGAAAATCTTTCGAGCGGCGCCCTGTATCCCGTCCTTTTTTATAACCGATATAATTTTAGAAAGTTTATCGCCCATACGCTACCTTTTATAAGTTATATGCTTAATTATTCTTACAGCTTCTTACAGCATAATTTGTTCTTTCCGTTACTTTTCGCATGACAATGCGAATGCGAGTATTTCGCGGCATTTCGACTCCCATGTGTTTGCCTCGGCGTCTCGCCTCAGCATCTCCATATATTTCTCGTCGTCCTTTTTTTCAACCGCCGATAAGAGACATGTCATAAATTCGTCCGCGTCCGCCGCGCAAAGGACAGACTGATATTTTCTGCATTCCGCAATGTCGCATGACACGACCGGTATACCCGCCGCCATGTACTCAAAAAGCTTGACGGGGGACGTCGCGTCGGTGAGCGGGCATTTTTTGAACGGTATCAGCGCCGCGTCAAAATTTGATGAATAGACGGGAAGCTCCTCATAGGACTTCTTTCCGAGAAAATGGACTCTTTCGCTTGATAATATGCCGCTTTTTTCAAGAGACGAGTCATAGCTTGTCCCGAGCAGAAAAACGTCGTACCGTCCGTCGTCGGCAATTCTTTTAAGAAGGGAATAGTCGAGCCATTCCGCCATTGCGCCGTAATATCCGACAGCCCATCTTCCGTCCTTTTTAAAATAAGGCGCCATGTCGCGCGGGACTTTTTTTTCTGCATTTGAAAAATGTTCTCTGTCACAGCCGTTTGTGACAAGCACGCTCGGGGTCTTTTTTGACACGGAGTCATAGAGAGATGTTGCCGTGCAGACGGTCTTTATACCGTTCGATATGACCCATTCGCGCTTTGCAAGCTGCTTTTCGTATACTCTCTGCGGCGCGAGCATCGAATCAATATTGTCGACGTATTCGTATATCACCTCAAAGCCCGCCGCGCGGTACTTTTCAACGATTGAAAGAGAGACGACGTCCGTTGAGTAAACTATAAGAATTTTTTTGATGTCAGAAAGCTCGGACGCGGCGTCCTTTAAAATGAATTTCCTGTAGAGGTCAAGGTTTGAAAGGTATACTCCGTCCCGCAGCATTTCGAGCTTTTCGGGATTTTCGTATTTATCCTTTGCCGAGTGGTAGACGACGGTGACGCCCTCTCCCATACCAAGAGCTATCTGCTGCGGACGCTGTCTCATTATCGAGCTCCAGCCGAAGGTCGTCTCGATTACAATGAGAATATTTTTCTTTTTCAGAATCGGCAAAAGCGTCCTTTCGTACTTTTTCTTTTTCGACGGCGTGAAATACGGGGTAAGTATTCTCGACAGCTTTTTCGACGCCCTGCTTATTATATTCGTTATTTTTTGAATTTTCATTATGTTATTTATATTCACTTGGCGCGGACAGGTCTCGTGGAACGCTTCCGCAATGTCATGATTACCTCAGGCTCTCAAGCCGCTCTGCAAGCTCGGACGCCGCAATCATACTGTCCTCCATTGAACAGTACGTCCACGCGCCGTAGCGTCCGATTGAATATATTCCGCGCTCCGAAAGGTATTTCATTACCTTCGGTACATCGCGCTCGCTCTCGGCGCTTATATGTACATATGCGGGGTCCATTACGATAGTCTCGCTTGCGACAAGCTCGAAGGTGTCGTCGATTATTCCGAGGCGCTTCAAATTGTGAAGCGTCGCGTCGAGCTGCTCCTTTTCGTTTACTATGCCGTCCTTCCCGTAGCCTATTTCGATATACATGCTGAGACGGTCGGAATCGAGTATGTTGTCGTAGAAGCCTATCCTGTAGAAGTTGATGCTCTTGTCGGGAATGTAGAGCCAGTGCTCGTTCGTAAATGTCGACTTTTTATTGAAGCCGAGGTTAAATACAAGCACCTTGTTGTATGAAAGGCTCTCTGAAAACGAGGTAAGAGGCTTTTCGTTTATAAGCGGCAGGAAACGGTTAAGGGGAGAGGTGTTTATCAGATATTCGTACTTTATCTCGTTCCCGTTTGAAAGGCGGCAGACCTTTGAGTCTGCGTCAACCGATACAACCTCCGTGCCGAACAAAAAGGACGATGAGTCGCACATTGAGTACAATATGTCAATAAAGCTGCCCGCGCCGTTTTTCGGATACAGGAATTTTTCGTTGTACGAGGAGTCCTTTGCGCCGCGCTTCATGTTCTTTATTATGTCCTCGCGGTCCGCATACGGGAAAAAGCGCCCCATTGCGTCCTTGTCAAGACGGGTGAGGTCGACAGCGTAGAGCTTTTCGTTATACGGGCGGAGAAATTTTTCCGTGATGGACACGCCGAATTTCCCGTAGAGCATATCGAGAAAGCTGTCGTAGCTTTCCTTTTCCTCTTTGTTGAACAAATCGTAAAGGCAGTCTATAAATTCTTCCTTTTCAAGCTGATGTATATTCTTCTGAAAAGGATAGTCTATGAGCCTGTCCTTGTAGACGATTTTGGTGCATTTGTCCTTCCTGATTATGTCGTCATCGGGAACGTGCGTTTTAAAAAATTCCTTAAAGCGCTCCGTTTTAAAATGAAAGAAATGACCCGCAAAGTCCCAGACGAAGCCGTCTTTTTTTGTCGTTCGGCAAAAGCCGCCCGGCACGTCTTCCTTCTCGGCGACAATATAATCGGAGCCGCAGCTTCCCGCGAAGGTAAGACCGGAGATTCCGCCGCCGATTATAAGATATTTAACAGTTTTCATTTTTCTGCCCTTTTCTGTCCTTTTCGGTTATTTTAAATATTACTTGATAAATTCAAAATATTTTGTTATTATTATTACGTGGAGAAAGTATACCACATTTTTACTTTAAAATCAATATCTATATGCAAACTGACGGCGCGCCGCATAACGCATAAGATGAATCGTTCCGCGGCGGCGAAAATCAAAATAATAAATACATAAATATATTTCACGTCAATGCCGTAAAATAAATATATTAACAAAAAAAACAAAGAGGTGATTTTTATGTGTACAGCCGCATCTTTTTCTGTCTTATCTGATTTATCGAACACATCCGACTTATCGGGAGATTTCTACTTCGGCAGAAACCTTGACTATGAGTTTTCATACGGCGAGGAGATAGTTATAACTCCGAGAAATTATCCTTTCACGCGCCGTGTCGGCGGCGAGAGCTTTGGCGGGCGCTTTGCGCTCTGCGGCATGGCTCATGTCGCGGAGAACTATCCGCTTTACTACGACGCGGTTAATGAATGCGGGCTTTGCATGGCGGGGCTGAATTTTGCCGTCAGCACGTCCTACCGAAAGGAAAAATCAAGCGACGCCGAAAATATCGCGCCGTTTGAGTTTATTCCGTGGGTGCTCTCGCAGTGCAGAAATATTTCCGAGGCGCGAGAGCTTATAAAAAGGACAAGTCTTATCGACATACCCTTCGGAGAGGGGTATCCTCAGTCGATGCTGCACTGGATTGTCGCCGACAAGGACGGCTGCATAACTGTTGAATCCGTATCCGACGGAATTCATGTATACGAAAACCCTGTCGGCGTCCTTACAAACGAGCCATCATTTGATATCCAGCTTTTCAATCTCAACAATTACATGTCCCTTTCCTCGGTTTCGCCCGAAAATTCATTTTCAAATGGACTTCCTCTCCGTACGTACAGTCGAGGCATGGGCGCAATGGGGCTTCCGGGGGATCTGTCGTCAATGTCGCGTTTTGTCCGCGCGTCGTTTGCCCGTGAAAACATGATGTCGGACGGCACGGAAGAGGGAAACGTGGGCAAACTCTTTCACATTCTCGCCTCCGTCTGGCAGCAAAAGGGGCTGTGCTGTGTCGGCGACGGAAAATACGAGTATACGATTTATTCCTCGTGCGTAAACGCCGCAAAGGGAATATATTACTATAAGACGTACGACTCGCACGGTATACGCTATGTCGATATGAGGCGCGAAAGGCTTGACGGGTGCGAGCTTATAAAATATCCTATGATAAGCGACGCAGTGCTTATTGCCGAAAATTAAATTTTTTCGCTTTTAGGTTTCTATCTCACTTCTATTTCACTTCTATCTCACTTCTATCTCACTTTGAAAACTTTTCGGTTAGTACTTTACAAAACGACGAATATAGGGTAAAATATACAGGATAGAGATAATAACGGACATTATTTAACAATATCGGGGATTATCGGACAAAGTATGCGGCGTCCCGTCACCGACCGTCAAAATATCTCTGTCCGTATCGAATATAATTTATATATTTTATATCGAGAATTGCATAAAACGCGGAGTTAAAGTATGGAAAGTACCGAAAGAAAAAGCAAAGCGATTTACAAACGTGTTCTTTTAAAATTATCGGGTGAGGCGCTCGCCCACGGCGGAAGCGAAATCCTGGACGCTGACTACCTTCACGAGATAGCCTCCGTTATAAAGCGCTGTGTCGACGAAGGAGTTCAGATGGGAATAATTGTCGGCGCGGGCAATATATGGCGCGGCAGAGCGGGGGGAGAGATGAACCGCGTCACCGCAGACTCAATGGGTATGCTTGCGACGTGCATAAACGCTCTGGCGCTGATGGACGCGTTTTCCGCAGTAGGACTTGACGCGAGGGTCATGTCGGCGGTGCCGATGGATAAGTTTGCCGAATATTATACGTCGCGCGCGGCGACGGAGCACCTTGAAAAGGGCAGAGTCGTTATATTTGCCTGCGGGCTCGGCTCCCCTTACTTTTCGACCGACACTCCCGCAGTTGTCCGAGCGATGGAAATAAACGCCGACGTTATTCTTCTTGCCAAAAACGTCGACTGTCTTTACACAGACGACCCTCGGAAAAATCCCGACGCCGAGAAAATCGAGAGAACGACATACAGATATATCGTCGATAACAGGCTCAGCGCCATTGACATGACGGCGTCAGTGCTCTCCGAGGACAGCGGGATACCGTCCGTCATATTCGGTCTTGACGACGCGTCGAACATATACAAGGTCATAGTCGGGGAAAAGAGCGGAACTGTAATAGAATAATAAAACAGAACGGTTTACCGAACGGCTTATATAAAAGCTTTCGAATATTTTAGTTTTTCGATTTTTCTCTTATAAAATTTGACTTTCTGCCGTTTGCGGCATAGAACTTAAAAAAATAAATAAATATTAAAAGGGAGACGCATATGAATATCGATACCAAGCTTTACGAAGACAAGATGAAGAAATCTGTTGCGGTGTATGAGGAGAAGTTATCGTCTGTGAGGGCGGGAAGAGCCAACACTGCGGTACTCAAGGGTATTGAGGTATCCTACTACGGTACCCCGACCGCAATAAATCAAATGGCAGAGGTCAAGGTCACAGACCCGCGCACCCTTTCCGTTACTCCGTGGGACGTGACGACGCTGAAGGAAATCGAGAAAGCCATTCTTGCCTCCGACCTCGGGATAACCCCCGTGAACGACGGCAAGACAATTCGCCTCGCGTTTCCGCAGCTTACCGAGGAGCGCCGCCGCGAGCTGTCAAAGCAGATAGCGAAGATGGGCGAGGACGCGAAGGTTTCCGTCCGTAATATCCGCCGTGAGGCAAATGACAAAATCAAGGAAATGAAAAAGGACGGGGAGCTTAACGAGGACGAGGTAAAGCACTCCGAGAAGCAAATCCAGGAGCTGACCGATAAGTATATAAAGATTCTTGACGGCGTAAGCGCCGAAAAGGAAAAGGAAATAATGGAAATATAACGTCGGAAAACTGCCGCGCCTTTCGGCGCGGCTGAGGTTTTTTGCGCGTTTATTTTCCGCTTTTTTCTTATTTTTTTAATAAAGGCTGTATATTCTCATATACCGAGCGGTAGGGGAATATGCGTTTTATGCGGTGCGGCTTTTTCGTATCGGATTCTTTTTATAATCGTTATAAGCGGGGAGAATTCATGATTTTTTCAAGAGGCAAAAAAAAGGCTGAGGCTGCCTTTGACGCTTCGGAGCTTGTAAAGTCGTCGGGGCTTCGGCACATAGCGTTTATAATGGACGGGAACGGGCGCTGGGCAAAAAAGCGCTCCATGCCGCGCGCATACGGACATTCCGAGGGTGCAAAGACGTTTAAAAAGGTCGTCAGGTACTGCGGCGACATAGGCATCGACTGTATTACCGTATACGCATTTTCAACTGAAAACTGGCAGCGTCCGAAGGATGAGGTAGGCTCCATTATGTCTCTTCTTGACGATTACATAAGGGACGCCGAGGACGGCGACGAGGAAAACCGTATAAAATACATATTTCTCGGCGATAAGGCGGCGCTCGGCGAAAGACTTGCCGAACGGTGCCGCGAGCTTGAGGAGATGACAAAAAACAGAAGACGCACGCTTAATATTGCCCTCAACTACGGCGGCAGGGACGAGATAGTCCACGCCGTGAACGCGCTGATTTCGGAGGGCAAAACGTCTGTTACAGAAGATGATATTTCCTCAAGACTTTACACCGCGGGAAGCCCCGAGCCCGACCTTATAGTCAGAACTGCGGGGGAAATACGCACGTCGAATTTTCTCATGTGGCAGTCCGCCTACAGTGAATATTATTTTACCGACGTTTTGTGGCCCGATTTTGATGAAAGAGAAGTCGACAGGGCTGTTTTGGAATTTTCAAAGCGGACTCGACGGTACGGAGGTGTGACAAATGGTTAAAAGAACCGTAACGGGGATTTTAATGGCTCTTATCGCGGCGCCGATATGCGTTTTTTCCGATAAGCTTATTTTCCCGCTCGCAATAGCCGTTTTGTCGTTCTTCGGAACTTACGAGATGCTTTGCTGCATCGGAATGAAAAAAATTGCCGCGGTGTCCGTGCCGCTATGTATTCTCGCCTTTGTTTCTCCGATTGCCGCGCGTCTTGTTTCATCGAAATCGCTGTATATTATTGTATATGCCGCGGTATTTTTCGCTCTTCTTCTTTTTCTGATGGCGTATCAGGTGTTCTTCCCCGACAAAATCAGCCTGTCGTCGGCGTCGACCGCTCTTGTGAGCTGTACTTATGTCATAACGGGCTTTGTCTCCGTAATTCTCCTTCGCGATGTTGGGGACGACGGCGTATACTATTTTATGGTCCCGCTGATAGCGCCGCTCACCTGCGACATTTTCGCCTATTTTTGCGGCAGACTTTTCGGAAGCCGGAAGCTGATACCGAGAATAAGTCCCAATAAGACAGTCGAGGGAAGCGTCGGCGGAATGTTCTTCTGCACTGTCATATGCACCGTTTACGGCGTTATAATACGAAACGTGTTTGAATTTGAGCGTGTTCTTCCCGTATGGGTATTTGCAATCGGCGGAATACTTATATCAATAGTCTCTCAGACGGGTGACCTTATCGCCTCGGCGATAAAGCGTCAGTACGGAATCAAGGATTACGGGAAGATTTTTCCGGGTCACGGCGGAGTTATGGACCGATTTGACAGCGTCATAGCGACCGTTCCCATTTTTCTGATGCTTGTCATGTCCTTCCGTGAAATGGGATTTTGATTTTCGGGCTGCATATCCGATTTTTCAAATTTTAAATTCCAAATATTATTGAATATTAGTGAATATTTGTGAATATAATTGAATATTATTGAATACTGCTGAATTTTATATTTTTATTTTTTATGGAAGAAAAAAGAAAAAAAGCTGCGGTGCTCGGAAGCACAGGCTCTGTCGGAACACAGGCGCTCGAGGCCCTCGCAGGTATAGCGGATTTTGTACTTCTCACGGGAGGCTCAAACGTCTCGCTTCTTGCAAAGCAGGCGCGCTTGTACCGCGCGGAGTGCTGCGCAGTCTCGAGCGAGAGCGCGGCGAGAGAGCTGAGACTCCTTCTTGCGGGCGAGGACATACGTGTCGTCGGCGGCAAGGGAGCAATCGAAGAGGAAATTTTAAAATGCGGCGCGGACGTGATTTTTCACGCGATAGCGGGCATGGCGGGAATACCGTCCGCTCTCGCGGCGTCCGTCACGGGAGCCCGCCTTGCGATTGCAAATAAGGAGTCGATAATCTCCGTCGGAAATATTATATTTGACAATATAAAAAAGCACGGCGGGGAGCTTATTCCCGTTGACAGCGAGCACAGCGCGATTTTCCAGTGCCTTACGGCGTCGGGCGCTGTCACCCCTCGCGGCGCCGAGCGCCCCGAGATAATAAAGAGAATACTTCTCACGGCGTCGGGCGGCCCGTTTTACGGCATGACGCGCGACGAGCTCTCCGACGTTACCCCCGAGATGGCGCTCTCCCACCCGACGTGGAAAATGGGAAAGAAAATAACAATCGACAGCGCGACACTCATGAACAAGGGATTTGAGATAATAGAGGCAGCGCGCCTTTTCGGCGTCGATGACTCTAAAATCGAGGTGCTTATTCACCGCCAGAGTATAATACACTCGATGGTGGAATACATTGATACTACGGTCATGGCGCAGATGGGAACTCCCGATATGAGGCACTGTGTAAGATATGCTCTCAGCTATCCCGAAAGAATGTCCGTATCCGAGGCTGGGCTTGATTTTTCCGCTATAGGGGCGCTCACGTTCGATTCCCCCGATACAGATACTTTTTCGCTTCTGAATACAGCGCGGCGCGCCTATGAGATGGGAACGACCGCCCCCGCGGCGCTTATCGCCGCAGATGAAGCGGCGGTGGAGGCGTTTATCGCGTCAAAGCTCAGCTTTAACGGAATATCCGACGTCGTGTCGGAGTCCCTCGAAAGATACGCTCCGTCGACCGAGCTAACCCTTGAGAGCGTTCTTGACGCTGAGGCTGTCGGGCGCAGCATCGCTCTCGAGACAATAAACATAAGACGCTCCAAAGCGTTTGAAAGGGTGTGATGGCAATTACCGTTTTATATATAATTCTCGCGATTTTTATTTTCGGCCTGCTCATATTTATTCACGAGGGCGGGCACTACGTCGCCGCGAGGATATTCAAGGTAACGATAAAAGAGTTTTCAATCGGAATGGGGCCGAAGATCATTTCGAAAACGTCGAAAAAAACGGGGATCGCCTACTCGCTGAGACTCTTTCCCATAGGCGGTTTTGTCAGCATGGACGAGGACGAGGAGTCCGACGACCCAAACGCCTTCACAAACAAGGCTGTATGGAAACGAATGATAATTACAGCCGCGGGCGCCGCGATGAATATCATACTCGGTATTATTGTAATGAGTATCTATGTCGCCGCATCGCCGAGACTCGGCACGACGACGATTGCGGAGTTTTCAAACGAGAACTCCGTCATCATGCAGTCGGGGCTTGAGGTGGGCGACACGATAGTCGCAGTCGACGGCAAAAACACTCATATATACAGTCAGATGTACTATGAGATAATGAGAAAGGGATACGAGCCGATTGACGTTACCGTAATACGGGACGGCGAGAGAATAACGGTTGAGAACGTCTCGTTTCCGACACAGAATCAGAGCGGCACCGTATTCGGAGATATAGACTTTAAGGTTTACGCCCTTGAGAAAAACGTCGGCACTGTTGTAAAAGAGGCATACTATCAGTCGCTCAATACGATAAAGATGATATGGGAGTCCCTCTTTGACCTTATAACGGGCAGATACGGCATTCAGGCCGTATCGGGGCCTGTCGGCGTTACGGAGGCGTTTGTCGACGCCGCAAGGGCGGGAGTACTTCAGTTTGTCTATCTTGCGTCCGTCATAAGCATGAACCTCGGCGTGATGAACCTTCTGCCTCTTCCCGCGCTTGACGGCGGGCGGCTTCTTTTCCAGATAATAGAGCTTATCAGGCGCAAGCCGGTAAACCGCAACGTAGAGGGCTATATACACTTCGCGGGGCTCGTCCTTCTTATGATACTGATGGTTCTCATCGTTTTCAAGGACGTTATAGGCCTTTTCTCGTAAATTTCTTGTTTTCGCAGTATTATTTTAAAATCTGACAGTCGGAGCTTTAAAACGGGGTAAGCAGCATGACGCAAAAGCGTAGAATTTCAAAACAAATTAAGGTCGGAAATACCGTAATCGGAAACGGCGCAGATATTTCCGTCCAGTCGATGATAAATACAAACCCTTACGATTTCGAGGGAATTTTGTCTCAGGTGACAGCGCTTGAGCGCGCAGGGTGCGACATTGTCAGAATGACCGTTCCCGACGAGGACGCGGCGGCTGTTTTTTCCGTGCTGAAGCGCGAGGGGGTAAGGATACCTCTTGTCGCCGATATTCATTTCAACTACAAAGCGGCAATCGCCGCCGCAATGAGCGGAGCGGATAAAATAAGAATAAATCCGGGAAATATCGGCGAGGAGTGGAAGGTAAAGGAGGTTGCCGCCACGTGCAAAATTCTTTCCGTCCCGATAAGGATAGGGGTCAATTCGGGCTCTCTTGACAGAAGGCTTCTCGAAAAGTACGGCTCACCGACCGCCGAGGCGCTTGCCGAAAGCGCTCTGGCTCAGGCGGAGATGCTCGAAAAGTTTTCCTTTTCGGATATTGTAATTTCAATAAAGTCGTCCGACGTACATACAATGGTCGAGGCAAACAATATAGTCGCCGAAAGGTGCGACTATCCCTTACACCTCGGCGTCACCGAGGCGGGCGACGAGTACACGGGAATTATAAAAAGCTCGGCGGGACTCGGCGCGCTTCTTCTCTGCGGTATCGGGGACACCGTGAGAGTCTCTCTTACCGCCGACCCCGTAAAGGAGGTCAGAGCTGGAAAGGAGCTTTTGAAGGTTCTCGGTCTGTCGCGTGAAGGTATTGAAATAATTTCATGCCCGACCTGCGGCAGAACAAAGATTGACATAATAGGAATCACCGAAAAATTCCGAGAGATAGCCGACAGAATAGATACAAAGGGCGTCAGAGTAAAGGTCGCCGTAATGGGCTGCGTTGTGAACGGGCCGGGCGAGGCGCGCGAGGCCGACATCGGAATTGCCGGCGGCGACGGCTTTGCCGCGCTGTTCAAAAACGGGGAGACCGTCGGCAGGGTCGAGGAATCGGAGATACTGTCCGTTCTCGAAAGGGAAACTCTCGAGTTTATAGAAAAAGCCGCAAGGCGCGGAGATAATCATAATGAGTGAAAAAAAGCTGTCCGACGTATTTTCAAAATTCACTCCGACGACGCAGATTCGATGCGAGATTTTTGAAAACGCCGCCGAGGTCACCGTCAAGGGCGACCGGGCGCGCAAAATGTACGAGGTATCGTTTTCGTACCCGTCACTCATAGAGAAAAGAATTCTGTTCGAGCTTGAGGGGGACCTCGAGGAGTTCTACGGCATGAACAGCGTAAGACTTCTTCCACACTATCCCTCAGAGCTTTTCACAGCGGATTATATACCTCAGATACTCGAGGAGGCAAAGCGTGTCGGCGTCGCTCTCAGAGGCTTTTTCAAGGATTATAAAATAACTCTTGACGGCGAGAATATTTCGGTAAGGCTTCCGTTTGACGCGGGAGCCGAGATAATTCTTGACCTTGCGAAGGCGAAGGCTGTCGTCGAGGGGATAATAAAGAGCGAGTTTTCTCTCTCATACAATGTAGAGTTTCTCTGCGATGAAAACAGAGCGTCATCGGACTCTTATTTTTCACTGAGAGAAGCCGAAGAAAAAGCCGCTTTTGAGAGAAGCGTCATACAGAGCAGGGAAGAGTACGCCGAGAGAAAGGCAGCCTCTCCCGACTCGGGAACAGAAAGCCCGCGCGAACAGTTCGAAAGAATCCCCTCTCTTCTTTCGGGGGAGGACTCCTTTGAAGAGCTCTCGCTGTCAGTTTTCATGTGCGGAAAAATGAAATTTGACGTATCGAGCCCCGAGCTTTTAGTCGGCGAGCCTTTTGAAATAAAAAATCCGACTCTTCTTAGAAACACATCTCATCCCGCAAGAAACGCGGTCATGCTCGGCGAAATATTCAAAGCGGAAGAAAAAGAGCTGAGAAACGGCAGATTCGCTTTTACAGTCGGAATAACAGACAAGGACTCGTCCGTTTACATAAAAACAGTTCTCGACGCCGAGGAGCTTTCGGCGTATAAGGACAAGCTGAAGGTCGGCATGTCCGTTGCCGTAAAGGGAGACATAAGAGTCGACAAGTTTGACGGCGAAACTGTAGTACAGCGCGTTACGGGAATAATGGGCGTCAAAAAGGTTTTGAGACTTGACTTATCGGAGGAGAAAAGAGTCGAGCTGCACCTTCACACGAACATGTCGGAGGCGGACGCTCTGATAAAGCCCGAGGAGGCTGTATCAACCGCCTACAGATGGGGGCACCCCGCCGTCGCGATAACCGACCACGGCAATCTTCAGAGCTTTCCTCTCGCGATGCTCGCGTCAAACAAGCTTGAAAATTTCAAGGTCATATACGGTATTGAGGCATATTTTGTCGACGACGCGGCAAGAGCGGTTTACGGCAGATGCAGCGACTCCTTTGACGGAGAGTTTGTCGTTTTCGACATCGAGACGACAGGTCTCTCGCCTCAGAACGATATGATAACCGAAATCGGAGCCGTCAGGGTAAAGCGCGGCGAGGTTCTTGAAAGATATAATTCACTTGTTAATCCCGAAATACCGATACCGTCGAGGATAACCGAGCTTACCGGTATTACGGACGAAATGGTGCAAAACGAGCGGACGATAGATAAGGTCCTGCCCGAATTTCTTGATTTTATCGGCGACAGGCTGCTTATCGCTCACAACGCAAATTTCGATACGAGCTTTATAAGGCGCGCCGCCGAACGGCTTCACCTGCCGTTTAAAAACGCGTATCTTGACACAGTCGCAATGTCCCAGTACGTAAATCCCGAGCTGTCAAAGCACAAGCTCGATATTCTTGCGAAATACTTCGGGCTCGGTGATTTCAATCATCACCGCGCAAGCGATGACGCCGAGATGCTGTCTTTGATTTTTTACAGGATGGCGGATAAGCTTAAGGAAGAGGGGATAAACGGGATTGAAGAAATGAGCGAGGTCATGAGCGCGAAAGCCGACCCGCTGAAGCTTAGAACTTACCATCAGATAATACTTGTCAAAAACCTCACGGGGCTGAGAAATCTTTATATACTCGTTTCCGATTCTTTTTTAAAGTATTTCAGACGATATCCGAGATTTCCGAAATCCAATATAAACGAGCACCGCGAGGGGCTTATAATCGGCTCCGCCTGTGAGGCGGGGGAGCTTTATCAGGCGATACTGAGAGGCAAGCCCGACGTTGTAATAGAAGAGATAGCGGATTTTTACGATTATCTTGAAATTCAGCCGATATCAAACAATTCGTTTATGATAGACGACGGCACAGTTTCGGGCGAGGAGGAGCTTCGGGAAATAAACCGAAAGATTTACGAGCTCGGAAAAAAGCTCGGAAAGCCCGTCGTCGCAACGTGCGACGCGCATTACCTTGACCCCGAGGACGAAATATACAGACGGATTCTTCTTTCGGGAAAAAAATTCAAGGACGCCGACCGCGAGACGAAGCTTTATCTCAGAACGACTGAAGAAATGCTCGAGGAGTTCTCGTATCTCGGATATGACGCGGCAAGGGAAGTGGTAATAGAAAATCCGCAGAAGATTGCGGATATGGTGGAGAAGATAAAGCCGATTCCCGACGGAGAGTTTCCCCCGCACATTGACGGCGCGGAGGAGGAGCTCACCGAAAAATGCTACTTTGTCGCAAAGGAAATGTACGGCGACCCGCTGCCGCCGCAGGTTTCCGAAAGACTTGAAAGAGAGCTCGGCTCAATAATCAAAAACGGCTTTGCGATAATGTATATAATCGCAAAAAAGCTTGTGGAAAACAGCGAGGCAAAGGGCTATCAGGTCGGTTCGAGAGGCTCTGTCGGCTCGTCTTTTGCGGCTTGTATGGGCGGGATAACAAAGGTAAATTCACTGCCGCCTCACTACAGGTGCCCGGAGTGCAAGCATACCGAGTTTATCGAGGACGGCTCCGTCGGCTCGGGCTTTGACCTTCCGCCGAAGGACTGCCCCGTATGCGGGACAGAGCTCGTTCGCGACGGCCACGACATACCCTTCGAAACGTTTCTCGGCTTTTACGGCGACAAGACCCCCGATATTGATTTGAACTTTTCGGGCGACGTTCAGGCGGACGCTCACAAATTTACCGAGGTTCTTTTCGGCGAGGGTCACGCGTTCAGAGCGGGTACGATCGGCACTCTGGCGGACAAGACGGCGTACGGCATCACCGTTAAATATCTTGAAGAAAAGCATGTCAGTGTCTCAAAGGCGGAGGTGGACAGGCTTGTCGCGGGCTGTGTGGGTACAAAGAGAACAACGGGTCAGCATCCCGGAGGGATAATTGTCGTCCCGAAGGAGCATGAGATTTACGATTTTACCCCCGTTCAGCACCCCGCGGGCGACCCAACAATCATTACGACTCATTTTGAGTTCAAATATCTTCACGACACCATACTGAAGCTCGACATACTCGGACACGATATTCCGACAAAATACAAAAGACTTGAGGAATACACGGGAACCAATATTCTCGAGGTGCCTCTCTCCGACAGGGACGTGTACAAGCTGTTTACGTCGCCGTCGCCTCTCGGGGTGACGAGCGAACAGCTTAAAGGCGTCGAGACGGGGACTCTCGGGCTTCCCGAGATGAACACTCCGTTTGTCCGCGGAGTTCTTACAAAGGCTCAGCCGAAAACGTTTTCCGACCTTCTTCAGATTTCGGGTCTTACCCACGGAACAAACGTGTGGGTCGGGAACGCGGACGAGCTTATCGAGAACAAGGTATGCACGATATCCGAGGTAATAGGCACGAGAGACGACATAATGCTCTACCTCATTCACCGCCACAACATCGAAAAGAGCACCGCTTTCAAAATAATGGAGGACGTGCGAAAGGGACGCGGGCTGAAGCCCGAATACGAGGAAACAATGCTTGAGCACGGAGTGCCGATGTGGTATATCGACTCCTGCAAGAAGATAAAATACATGTTCCCGAAGGCCCACGCCGCGGCATACGTCATCGACGCGCTGAGGCTCGGTTGGTACAAGATATACTATCCCGCGGAGTTTTACGCCGCGTACTTTACAGCGGCGCCGGGAGGGTGCGACGCGACATTTGTATCAAAAGGGCGCGACTTTGTTTTCAGAGTACTCGACGACCTTGCGAAGGCGAAAAGCGACTCGGGCGCGACTCAAAAGGACAAGGAGCTTTTCAACGCGATGCAGCTTGTGAACGAGGCGTATCAGCGCGGGGTCGATTTTCTTCCTGTCAACGTCATGAAGTCTCACGCGACAAAATTTATACCGGAAAACGGGAAGATAAGACTGCCGTTCATATCAATCCCGGGGCTCGGTGAAAACGCCGCGCTCAACATAATGAGCGCGAGAGACGACGGAAAGGTACACTGCATCGAGGATTTGAAAACCGAGGCGAAGGTAGGGAACACTCTTCTTGAACTGCTCAGAGAAAACGGCGCGCTCGTCGGTATGAACGACACGAATCAAAAGTCGATTTTCGATTTGCTTTGAGTTTTCGCGCCGCCTTGCCCGCGGCGTTATGTCACTTTATACAAATTGAGTATATTTTCCGAATATCTATTCGTATAACTTACAAAAATGGGCTTACTGATGAATAAATATCCTGTTTCTCCTTGACAATTATACACTTTGAGCGTATAATTATACAGTCGTTTGACATTTTAAAACAATAACAGGTCACCGTTCAGTCGGCATATCCGAAAGAGAAATCTGAAGAGAAAGCAAAAGAGAAAGGTACAAAGAAAAGGCGAATGAAAAAAATATTTATTGACGGCAGCGCCGGGACGACCGGACTTCGAATAAAGGAAAGACTTTCTCTCAGAGACGATATAGAGCTTATAATTCTCCCCGAGGACCTCAGAAAGGACGCAAAGGCGAGAAAAGAGGCTCTCTGCTCGTCCGATATTTCCTTTCTGTGCCTGCCCGACAGCGCGTCTGTTGAGGCTGTGTCATTTGCAGATGGGTGCGACACAGTGATTATAGACACTTCCACGGCGCACAGAACGTCGGAAGGGTGGATATACGGCTTTCCCGAGCTTGTCGGGAACGAAAAGATAAAAAACTCAAAGAGAATCGCAAATCCGGGCTGCCACGCGAGCGGTTTTGCGGCTCTTGTAAAGCCTCTTACCCAGTGCGGCGTAATAAGCCGCTCGGCGCGTCTTTCCTGCTTTTCCGTCACAGGATATTCGGGCGGCGGGAAAGGAATGATTTCGGAGTATGAGTCGGCGGAAAGGTCCCCGCTTCTAAAATCTCCGAGGCAGTACGCGCTCACTCAAAGCCATAAGCATCTGAGGGAAATGAAGGCGGTCTGCTCTCTTGACGAAGCGCCCGTGTTCTGCCCGATAGTCGCCGACTTTTACAGCGGAATGGAGGTCACGGTTCCCCTTTTTGCAAAGGATATCGGCGTCTCGCCCGACAAGATACGGGAAATTTACAGAGAGTTTTACAGAGGAAAGCGCGCCGTATACGTTTCCGAGGAGAGCGGCGAGAACGGGTTTCTTTCGGCGTCCGCTCTTTCGGGGCGGGACGACATGGAGCTCAGAGTCGACGGGAACGACGACAGAATTATACTTACGGCGAGATTTGACAATCTCGGAAAGGGCGCGTCAGGCTCCGCGATACAGAATATGAATATAGTGCTCGGCGTCGATGAGTTTACGGGGCTGAGCTTACGGGAGGAATAATATAAAATGATTAAAACTGTTTCGGGCGGCGTTTGCGCCGCCGTAGGGTTCTCGGCAAACGGTGTGCACTGCGGCATACGCAAAAACCGATTCAAAAAAGACCTTGCGCTTGTCTACAGTGAAAAAAAAGCCGCGGCGGCTGCGGTATATACGACAAATCTTGTTAAGGGCGCGACACTGACCGTAACAAAAAAGCACATTGAAAACGGCACGGCGCAGGCGGTTATATGCAACAGCGGCAACGCCAACACCTGCAACGCGAACGGAATCGAGGTCGCGGAAAAAATGAGCGCTCTCGCCGCGGAGGCGCTCGGCATTCCGACAGATGAGGTCGTCGTCGCCTCGACAGGGGTCATTGGTCAGCCTCTTGACACCGAGCCGATAGAAAACGCGATGGAGTCCCTCGTCTCGGGGCTCTCTCCGAACAACTCGTCATTTGCCGCGGAGGCTATAATGACGACTGACACAAAGCCGAAGGAGGTCGCCGTCGAATTTGAGATAGGAGGGGTAAAATGCCGTCTCGGCGGAATGGCAAAGGGCAGCGGAATGATACACCCCAACATGGCGACAATGCTTGTATTTTTGACGACAGACGCCGCGATATCCTCCGAAATGCTGAAAAAGGCGATATCGACAGACGTTAAAAATACCTTCAATATGCTTAGTATCGACGGCGACACGTCGACAAACGACATGGCCGTCGTCCTTGCAAACGGAATGGCGGGGAACCGTGAGATAACCTCCGACGGAGAGGATTTTTCAGTCTTTATGCAGGCGCTGAACACTGTCAACGTACAGCTTTCCAGAATGATTGTCGGTGACGGCGAGGGCGCGACAAAGCTCCTCGAATGCGCTGTTTCGGGCGCCTCGTCCGACATGGCAGCAAAAACCGTCGCGAAGAGCGTCGTCTGCTCAAGCCTTCTCAAGGCTGCGATGTTCGGCGCCGACGCAAACTGGGGACGTGTCCTTTGCGCTATCGGCTACAGCGGCGCCGATGTTGATATCGGCAAGGTCGGCGTGTCCTTTGTCTCGGCTAAAGGCGAGGTCAAAGTCTGCGAAAACGGAGCGGGCGTTGAGTTCTCCGAGGAAAAAGCAAAGGAAATTCTTCTGGAAGACGAAATTGAGATAAGAGTCACACTCGGCGACGGCGCATATTCCGCAACGGCATGGGGGTGCGACCTCACGTACGACTATGTCAAAATAAACGGGGATTACCGCACCTGAGCGAAAAGACTTTTAAATATTTAAACGAACATCACATAACAAAAGAGGTTGTTTATGTACAATAAGATATTTTCAAACTCCGAGCGCGCCGAGGTGCTGACTCAGGCTCTCCCGTACATAAGGCGCTACAGCGGAAAAACCGTCGTTGTAAAGTACGGCGGAAACGCCATGATAAACGAAGAGCTGAAGCAGCAGGTCATGGAGGACATTGTTCTTCTTTGGCTTATAGGCATAAAGGTCGTGCTCGTTCACGGCGGAGGACCCGAGATAAACCGCACAATGGAGAAGCTCGGAAAGGAGGCCGTGTTTGTCGACGGTCTGAGAGTTACCGACCTTGAGACTATGGAAATAGTCCAGATGGTGCTCTCGGGAAAAGTTAATAAAACTCTTGTAAAGATGCTTGAGATGAAGGGCGGCGCCGCAATGGGCATCTCCGGCATGGACGGGCGGCTCATCGAGGCAAAGATAAAGGACGAGAGGCTCGGATATGTCGGCGAAATTACAAAGGTCAACATAGGTCCGATAAACGACCTTCTTGAAAACGGATATATTCCCGTTATTTCAACTATCGGCTGCGACAGAAAGGGAAATATTTACAATATAAACGGCGATACAGCGTCAGCGGCGATAGCGGGAGCTCTCGGCGCAAAGAAAATGATAATGATGACGGATATCGCGGGTATCCTTCGCGATAAGGACGACCCGTCCACCCTTATCCCTCAGATGACAGTTTCCGAGGCGAAAACTCTCTATGACGAGGGTATTATTTCGGGCGGCATGATACCGAAGGTCGACTGCTGCATTGACGCCATCAATATGGGCGTGCAGAGCGTCGTAATAATGGACGGACGGATTCCGCACTCCATTCTTCTCGAGCTTCTTACCGAGGAGGGCGCGGGAACTCTCGTCTGCGGCGGCTGACGCCTAAATTAAAACTGTAAAGCGGTATTTTATATTAAACCGTTAAATCTCGTTAAATTATAAAATCGGAGGCAAGGTTACTGAAATGGGTGTTATTTCCGAACTTGATAAGAATTATATTGCGGGGACATACAAGAGATTTCCCGTCGAGATAGTCGGAGGCGACGGTTCGATTGCATATTCCTCCGACGGAAAAGAATATATAGACATGGGCAGCGGCATCGGCGTCACATCCTTCGGCTATTCCGATAAGATATGGCGCGACGCTGTTACCTCTCAGCTATCAAAGGTTCAGCACACGTCGAACCTTTATTACACAGAGCCGTGCGCGAGACTTGCAGAAATGCTCTGCCTCAAAACAGGAATGAAAAAAGTGTTTTTCTCAAATTCGGGCGCCGAGGCGAACGAGTGCGCGATAAAAGCGGCAAGAAAATACACGGCTGAAAAAAAGGGAGCGGAGTATTCGGATATTATAACTCTTGAAAACAGCTTCCACGGAAGAACTCTCACGACTCTCGCCGCGACCGGTCAGGACAGCTTTCACAAGCTTTTTACACCTCTCACCCCGGGCTTTTACCATACTCCCGCAAACGATATAAACGCGCTGCGCGAGTGCGTAAAATCTCATAAGAGCGCGGCTGTGATGATAGAGTGCGTTCAGGGCGAGGGAGGAGTCATAGCGCTCGACGCCGATTTTGTAAAGGCGGCAAGAGACATAACGCGCGAGGAGGGAATACCTCTTATAATCGACGAGGTGCAGACAGGAAACGGCAGGAGCGGATATCTGTACTCATATATGGCGTACGGAATCGTTCCCGATATAGTGTCAACCGCGAAGGGACTCGGCGGGGGACTGCCTATCGGCGCGACTCTCCTTGGGGATTTGACCTGCGGCGTGTTCTCATTCGGCGACCACGGCTCCACGTTCGGCGGAAATCCCGTATGCTGCGCGGGGGCGTTAAGTATACTTGAAAGACTTGACGACTCATTCCTGAGTCAGGTAAGGGAAAAAAGCAAATACGTTTTCGAG
Organism: uncultured Clostridia bacterium; assembly: GCA_947632135.1. Taxonomy (GTDB): domain Bacteria; phylum Bacillota; class Clostridia; order Oscillospirales; family CAG-272; genus RUG14199. The sequence continues at coordinate 18,321 of CANRNZ010000004.1, read as the reverse complement.
AGACTCTCGTCCGCGGACGGTGTCGAGAGCGTCAGCGGCGCGGGACTGATGATAGGAGTAAAAACGGTGAGGGCGGCAGCCGATGTCGTCGGCGAGTGCATCGAAAAGGGAGTACTCTGCCTCACCGCAAAGGATAAGGTCAGACTTCTTCCCGCTTTGAACATCCCATTTGAGACTCTTAAAAAAGCGCTCGACATTATAGCTTCTGTCGCTGCAATAAAATAGAATTTAATACGGTAAATACCGAATAAATAAATATATAATATATCAAAAATATATCAAAAATATACCGAAAATATACCGAAATAATATCAATAAAGTCGGCGAAAAGGCTCCCTCGGGCTTCTCCTCGCCGACTTTTTCTCGTCGGATTTTAATTGTTTTTTATGTTTTCACGATAAAAAATGCTTTTTTATGAATTTTCTAAACAAATCCGCAGGGATTACGGAAAAGGACATCGCGGCGCATATCGCAAGGTCGCGCGGCGTCAGAGGGGTCGCGCGGAATATTTCTCCGCCGAAATATATAATCGCAAGCTGTCCCGCCGCGACAAAGGCAATTATCGCGATAAACGCTTTGTTTCCCGCGATGTGAGAGAGTATTCCGCCCTTCGGTGCTCTCGCGTTAAAGCTGTTGAATATACCGCAAAAAATAAACAGAGCGAAAAAGCACGTGAGAAAATACAGCTCGTCGTCTCGGCTGAGTATCGCCCTTACGGGAGAATATTTCAAAAATACAAGGCATACGCCGAGAGTGTATATTCCGAGAAATATTATCTGCTCCGCCATTGATGCGCTCAGTATTTTTTCTTTTCTGTCAATCGGCGGGCGCTTCATGTATGAGGAAAGAGGTATCTCGCCTGCAAAGGCAAGACCGCCGAGAGTATCCATTATAATATTTACCCACAGCATTTGTATTACCGTTATCGGCGTCTCGATTCCGATAAACGGGCCAATCAGCGAGACGCCGAGAGCGCAGAGATTCATTGTAAGCTGAAAAATAATGAATTTCCGTATTGATTCAAAAACTGTTCTCCCGTAAAGAATTGCTTTTGTTATCGAGTAGAAGCTGTCGTTTGTCAGTATTATGTCCGCGGCCTCCTTTGCGACCTCGCTTCCGCTTCCCATTGCAAAACCGACGTCGCACGCCTTGAGAGACGGCGCGTCGTTTATTCCGTCGCCTGTCATTCCCGATACAAGCCCCGCTTTTCCCGAAAGCTCAACAAGCCTGAGTTTGTCTGACGGCAGCGCGCGCGATACGACGGCGAGTCTCGGAAGGCGCGATAAAAGCTCGCTGTCGCTCATTTTTGACATTTCCTCGCCGGTAAGCACTCCGTCGTGCTCCCTGTCAGTTATTCCCGCCTCTTTGGCAATGGCGACGGCGGTTTCCCTGTTGTCGCCCGTTATCATCACAACATGAACGCCCGCGTCCTTCGCAAGCTTTACCGACTGTTTTATGTCGTGCCGCAGCTCGTCTTTTATTGATATCAGCATAACGGCGGTCATGGAGCGCGGCTCGCCCCTTACGATATCGTCCCAGTATTTACCGTCTGAAACGGCGATTGCCATGACCCTTGACGAGGCGGTTGTTTCGCGGTATATAGCCTCGGCAAAAAAGCGTTTTTTCTCGTCGTCAAGCGCTCTTTGCGAGCCGTCGGACAAAAGGAATCCTCCGCACCTTGAAATTATTTTTTCAGCCGCTCCCATAACTGCGCATTTTGTCATTCCCGAAACGGTAAATTTGCACGCGGAGTACTTGATTTCCGAATTAAACGGAAGCTTCTCGGAAATCACAATACCCTTTTTGTCGGCGCTTTTTTTGAAAAAAGAGAGTACGGTGCGCTCGGTGGGAGTTTTTTTGCCCTCGGAAATAAGACCCGAGCAAATTACGGGCGATAATGTCCTGTATATCCCGTATTTTGAAATATCGCTCGGGGACGTAAGAGTTTCATTCGGACTCGGGGTTATGATTTTTGAAACGCTCATGCTTCCCGTCGTAAGAGTTCCCGTTTTGTCTGTAAAAAGTATGTTCATGCTGCCCGAGGTCTCGATTCCTACCATCTTTCTGACAAGAACTCCCGAACGAAGCATCTTTTTCATATTTGACGAAAGAACGACTGTTATCATCATCGGGAGCCCCTCGGGCACCGCGACAACTATGACGGAGACGCCGAGCGTAACCGCGTTTATAAGAGACGACGCGACGAGCTTTAAGTCGTGAATTCTCTCGGAAATTATCTGAGCGTTGAAGGCGGAATCTATTACAAACGTATTGAACAGATATGCCGCCATTATCAGCCCCGCCGCAATATATCCGAGAATACTGATTGAATTTGCAAGCTCCGAAAGCCTGTTTTTTAGTGGGCTCGGACGGCTTTCCTTTTGCAGTTCCTTCGCGACGCTTCCGTAAAAAGTTCTGTCTCCGACCCTGCAAACGACCGCAGTCGCCTCGCCCCCGGTGCAAAGACAGCCTTTAAATATTTGATGCGGATTTGCCGCGTCAAACGCCATGTTCTCGCCGATTGTAAAATACGCCGACGAAGTGTCTGCGGCACTCTTTTTTATTTCTCGGCTCTCGCCGGTGAGAGGAGCCTGATTTACAGATATGCCGCCTGAAATTATAACGGCGTCGGCGGGAATTACAGAGCCGTTTTGGATAAGTATAACGTCGCCGCACACGAGACTTGTGACGTCCGTTTCCGTGTATTTTCCGTCACGAATTGCAAAAACGGTGCTGCCGCCCGATTTTTCGCTCAGCCTTTCAAACGCTTTTTCGCTTCCATATTCTGATACAGTTGATACGAAAGCCGCGATAAAGACTGCGGCGGCAATCCCGACAGTCTCGGGAATATTGACATTAGGGAACATGAATACAATGTTTATTATCATCGCAGCGATAAGTATTCTTATTATCGGGTCGCCGAGATTTGAAATAAACTGCATAAAAAACGAGCGGCGTTTTCCCTTTGATATAATGTTCTCGCCGAGATACTTCCGACTGAGCTCTCTCTGTGCCGAGCTTGCTCCATTTACAGTATCTATGCGGAGACTGAACGTCTCTTTTTCGCTTGCTTTTTGGGAGGCAGACCTCAAAGCCTTTTGCCTGCCGCTCTTTATATAATTATCTATAACAATCGCCCTCCGCTCTTTTTATACTGCTAAACAAAATATATTCATCTTCGCCGCAAATATACCGACGGAGAAAATATAAAAGGCAAAGTGAATCATAAATTCGCTTTGCCTTTTTTAAACTGTTTTCGCTTCTTTTCAAATTATAAAACCCGACGCTCACCGTACAAGGCTTTACCTATTTCACATAATACTAAGCCTGCATTTCGAACATATTTTTGTACACGCCGTTTTCAATCGAAATAAGTTCCTTATGTGTCCCGTACTCAATCAATTTGCCTTCGGAAAGAACTGCATTTTATCTGTAAAGCGTGTTGATGATAACCTGTGTGAAATATAAATTGACGTTTTACCTGTGGCAAGAGTGTCAAATTGCTTGTATATCTCATATTCCGCAATTGGGCCAAGCGCCGCGGTCGGTTCGTCCAATATTATCATCGGAGCGTCCTTGTAAATTGCGCGTGATATGGCAAGCTTCTGACCTTCACCGCCCGAAAATTCTACGCCGTTCTCATCAAATTCTTTATATATGAAAGTCTCTATACCGTTTTCAAGATTTTTAACTTTGCTATCAAGACCGCTTTTTTTAACGCTCATTAAAATTTTGTCATTATCGGCACGCGTGTTCATGGATACGTTCTCTTTGATTGAGAAAGAGAATAATTTAAAATCTTGAAACACAACAGCAAACAATTCTGAAAACTCGTCAGAACATATGTCCATTGAATCCTTTCCGCATATATATATTTTTCCCTCAGTCGGCTTGTAAAATCCACATATCAATTTTACAATAGTGGATTTTCCCGCGCCGTTAACTCCCACTAAAGAAAGATGCTCTCCTGTGTTTATCTTAAAACTTACATTTTTCAAAACATAGTTTTCGGTATGCGGATACTTGAAACTGACATTTTTGAATTCAATCGAATAGTCGGAGGTGTCTTTGGGAATCGTTTGCCCTGATTTGTCATGTTTTTTTGTCGATTTTGTTGATAAGTTAATACAATAACGAAATTCCTGCGCAAAGGCGCCGCATGACATCAAATTTGAAAAGCACCCTATAACTCCCGCAAGACAATTCGTTAAATTATCCGAAATGGAAAGGTAAAAGGAAAAGTCTCCAATCAACATGCCGTAGAATACAACTTTAATCCCGAGAAACAGATATATAAAGAATTTTTGAACTACCTTTACAAACTCAATAAGAAAAGTCAAACCGTTAGCTCCGGTCGCTGCTTTTTTCAGCATAGGAACAAACTCGTTTTTAAAGTGCTTGTTTGTCTTGTCAATAAAGTAATCTTGTAAATTGTAGACCCTCATTTCTTTCCCGAAGCGATGGTCACTGAGTATACCTAAAAAATATTCTAATTTTCTATATATCGGAGCTTGTTTCTCTCTCCATTTGTATTCAAATTTTTGCTTCATTCGTGAAATCAGCAGTTGAATTATAACTACAGCCGCAATCAGTACCAAGATTAACGGTTGAACATATATAACTATAGACGAATATGTTACAACGTTCATTAAAGCGACAATAAAGCCTGTAGAATACTCTAATATAGTGGAAAACGAGTTTGACGATTCCGCCAAAGAAATGAAATCTCTCATTCTCGGTTCTTCTATATCGGAATATGACATCTTTGAAACCGCTTGTCCCAACAGCAGTTTTATATTATAGTTTGTTTTTTCAAGTTCAATCTTATCGCACGAGTTGAAAATTCTTTTAATAAGTGACAGCGCAAAGTTTGCAAATGCAAATCCCACCGCTGACAGTACGACCGTTTTAACATCCGCTCCGGTAGTTAATTCATTTAAAACCACTTTCAGAAAAAATGCCGACATTATGGTAACAGCCATATCCAAAATCAGCAAAGGAAAACGCAGATAGAATAATTTTTTATTGACCTTATAGAGATACTTTAAAACAAAACCGACATTTTGAAATATTTGAAGAGTAGTCGGATTGCCGCTTTCGGCTCTTTCTTTTTTACTCACAATTCTTCTCCGTTTCGTTTTCGACGTAGTATTCTGCCTGTTTTGTAAACATATTATAGTAAAGACCTTTAATATCCATTAGTTCCGAATGAGTTCCGACTTCTACGATTCTCCCGTCTTCAAATACAATAATGCGATTGCAAAATTTCGTACTTGCAAGTCTGTGTGAAATGTATATGGATGTTTTATTGCCTATAATATTATTAAATCTCTCGTAAAGCTTATTTTCAGATATGGGGTCCAATGACGCTGTCGGTTCGTCTAATATAATAATTGGCGCATTTCTTAAATATGCTCTTGCACAGGCGAGCTTTTGCCCCTCTCCTCCCGAAAACTCAACTCCGTTTTTATCAAATTCACCTCCGACTTGAGTATCCATTCCATATTCAAGCCCCCGAACCTTCTCTAAAAGGTCGCTTTGGCTGAGAGCGTTTATTATTTCGGCTTCATCGGCAATCTTGTTCAGACAAATATTATCCCGTACCGATAAAGAGTATAAATTATAATCTTGGAAAACAACCGACAGGAGTTTTATATACTGCTCGTATTTAATTTTTGATATATCAATTCCATTGTATAATATCATGCCCTCCGTAGGCTCATACAGTCGACATATCAACTTAATAAAAGTTGTTTTTCCCGCGCCGTTATATCCTACAATAGATAGTCTCTCGCCGCTCTTAACTGTTACGTTGACATTTTTCAATACATATTTGTCTGTTTTCGGATATTTGAAGCTGACGTTTCTAAATTCAATCTCGTGTCTGTTGTCGGCAAAGTTCACGTCATACAGCTCATGCTTTTTGTAGGTCGGCTGCGATTCCTTTACATAGTTTTTAAATGACTCGATATAATCTGATTTTACCTTCAAGTCCATCAGCTGACTGACCATATATGTAAATGTTCCCACAAAGGAGCTGACCGCGCCTATGTACATACTGAAGCTGCCTACGGTTATTGAGCCGATTACCACTCTATATGCGCTGTACGCATATAACAGTACCGTTTGAACAAAAAGGATTAAATCGGATACACTGTCAATTTGAAAATTTTTAAATTGGTTCTTCTTTACAGTATCTGTATACTCAGTCGCCTCTTCCCCGTATTTTTGAGCTAACCATTCCGCGGCTTTGTTAATTCTGACCTCCTTTGCATAATTATAATTTATCATTGCGCCGAACAAATAATTGAAGCGGCGTTGAAATTTGCTTATTTTCGACTGAAAATCGTACTGTATTTTGTTTCGTTTTTAGATATAACGGAGCCTAAAAAATGATAAGCAAAAGAAATACGATTATTAAAGGATTCAGCGTCGAGATAATATACACATATCCGACCAATTGAATTATTGTAGTTATAAAATTGCTTACGGGGTCATATGGAAATGAGCATAAACTCATATTGTTCATTATTCTGTTTTTTTCATCCAATACAGCGCCATCCTCCAAACGGCTGTAATCCATATCAGAATTTATTTTCCCGTATATTATGCGTTCCTTTACGTGATAACCGTTAAAAATCGGCGCGGAGACGGATCACTTCAATGTTCTCAAAAAAAGAAGCATGCCGTTAATTATGACCCAAAGAATAATATAAAACAGAACCTTATCCCACCGCTTTTCTCCGCTCAATTCATCTAAAATGAACTTTGGAAAAAGCAAATCGACAAAGGGTATGGCGGCATTCCAAATAATGTCTATAAATGCCAAAAAATACTGCACGGGCGCAAATTTAGCAGAAAGCTTTAACATGTACAATATGTTGGAAAGCGTTGCTTTTATATGTTTCATTGCAGTCACCTATAGTCACCTATAATCCCCGATAATATTAGCTTTGCTCCTTTGTTTACAGCGTACAGCCGTAAAGCCAAGCGCTCATAAACGATAGCTTTCAGCCTGTTTTTCGTACATGGAATAATAATCTCCGCGCTGACTGATCAGCTCATCATGCGTACCGGATTCAACTATCTCTCCCTCGTTCAAATAGTATATTTTATCGGCATATTGCACCGTTGAAAGTCTGTGAGAAATAATTATCATACTTTTATCCGCTGCATTATCAAAAACCGATTTGTTGATATTGTACTCCGAAACAGGGTCAAGGGCGCTGGAAGCCTCGTCCATAATAACAAGTCTTCCGTTATTTGCGGCGAGCGCTCTTGCAATAGCGATTTTTTGCGCCTGCCCGCCCGATGGGATAAGTCCCTCATTGTCAAATTCTTTGGTCAGATTTCTTTCTTTAAGTTCCTTGAAATCGGACAAATTGCTTTTATCCAAAGCGCAGTCTATCGCGGCGGAGTCATCTGCGGACGTATTTCTCATCATGATATTTGAAGCAAGCGAAAATGCGTAAAGCTGAAAATCCTGGAAAACGACCTGAAACAGCTTTCTGTACGTTGCCGCGTCATATTCTTTTATATTGACGCCGTTTATAAGAATATCTCCCTCGGTAGGGTCGTACAGACGCATAATCAACTTAATCAACGTAGTCTTGCCTGCGCCGTTAAATCCGACAAGCGCAATGCGTTCGTTGTTTTTAAGCTTTAAATTTATATTTTTTAATACAAATTTATCACTGTTAGGGTATTTAAAGCTTACGTTTACAAACTCGATTTCGCGAAATGACTCCAATAGCTCTTCCTTCGACGTAGGAAGAGTGTGAGCGTTATTCATCTTACTTTCGTAATTTAATATTTTCATTACTTTCTCGGCGTACAATCCGTTTTCCGTTATTTGCGGAATTGAATTAAAAATTGCGCCGATAGAGTAGATAAAGTTATTTACTGCGGTGAACATTGCGACAAAGAGACCTGCGGTCAGATTGCCCTGAACGATTATGCGCCATGAAATGTATACAGACATAAGTAAAACACCGAAAAGGATTTGAAAATTATCGGTCAAAAAGTTTACAGCAGCCAGTTTAAAGCTGTATTTATCAATTACGCCGGACCTTTTATCAACGGAATCGTCGAATTCATCCATTACTTTCTTGTTCATAGAAGGATAAATTCTCAATTCTTTTGCGTATTGCTGCAAATAAAATACTCTCTTGGAATAATCGCTTTTTCTCTCGTGAAAGATGCTTTCTTCTCTTTTCGCAACCGAGATATGGCTTCGATAAATTCCGCAAAGAGTGCTGACTATTATCGGAATGATTGCGAATAAGATAAGAACAGGGTCGTAAAATATGGCAATTCCCGAAAATGACAATGCGGCAATTATATTTGAAATAAAAGAAGTGACGATATTAAACGACCTCAGAGAACAGTTGTCAGCTTCGTTTACAGCCAAAATATAGCTGTTGTAAAAATCGGGGTCGTCAAAGTTTTCAAGGTCTATATTTTTAATTTTTTCAAAGATTTGATTGTGCATGCCCTTATGTATTTTAAGAGCGCCTTTGGGACTGATTCTCTCTTGAAAAATACTTGACAAAATGCCGTCAATCATGATAAGAGCGCCGATTGCCGCAATAAACAACACGATTTTTTTAAAGTCGCCGCCATACTCCATCGAATCGACAACTTTTTTAAGAAAGAAAATGTTAAATCCGATGCTGACCGCCAGCGAGGTAAATGTGATAATAATTTTCAGAATAAACATAAAAGGGGCGTACTTTAGTACAAATTTAATCATATACCAGTTGTTTTTTATTTTTTTCATGTTGTCCTTCCTTGTATAAAATAGCAGTATATAAAATATTTAATTATAATAATTATAATCGGATTGTAACCGAGGCGAGAGTCATAATCAATACAACGTGCGCATTCGTCGATATTTCATGCCTGTTCGTCGACAAAAGCACTTGAAATGTTATTATTTATTGCATTTATTTTATTATAATATAAAATAAATTGTGAATCAATAGTTTGGGATAAAAAGATTTTTAGGAACAATTAACTATTTTACAGCATATTTTCCGCCATTTAATTGAAATATTAACAAAAAACGGGTCGTCGGCCCCGTTTTGAATTTAAGACATGCGGCTTTGTGTGTTTGAGCAAAAAACCGCTTCGTATTTAATCTGCTTCTACCTGTTTATCAGGTAGGATTTTTCTCAATGTTTTATACAACTTCTATGACTATGCTGCTGCCGTCGTCATCATTTATATCTATAAGCTTTCCGTCCGCTCCGCATTCAATCATTTGTATTAAGGTATCAAAACCAAAGGGCGGAATGTGCGTTCCGTTATTCAGAAGATTTGTAATACCTTCTGTGGCGTTCATTGTTTTTAATAGGGGAAGCGGAATATTCAGCTTTATATTGTCGCCTCCCGATTTCATATTGATTTTGAGAACGGTCTTTTCAAAGCTCTTTTCGTTCGTACCGCGATACTCAACAACAGATTTCTTTTCAATGCCGAAAAGAGTGTCGGTCGTCACATCAAGAATTTCGGCAAGGCACGGAATAAGTGATACATCGGGCATAGACTCGTCTCTCTCCCATTTTGAGACAGCCTGCGCCGTCACGTTCAGTTTTCGGGAAAGCGTTTCCTGCGTCATGTTTTTGCTTTTTCTGAGCTCTGCAATTCTTTCTCCGAATGTGCTCATAATTTTTCTCCTTTACTTCCTTTTATACTCTTCTTCGGTTTTTAATTTTTTTATTCTTAATAAGGTTCGACTCTCTTCACTTTAAATTATAATGCCGTTGCCAATGCTGTGTAAAGCGACTCGGAGTTGTATTTCGGAAATATTTGTAAACCCTGAGTTTAGTTTTAATAAACCGTCGGTTCAGTAGGGCGAATAAGAAGTGAAAAAGTACTTTATTAAAGAGCGCTCTGTTATGCCTTCTTGATTTTTCCGAATACGCCGAGAGCGATATAAAATACGAGGTTTACAACTACCACGGCGGGACCTATTGTAAGTCCGTTTATAAGAAACGCGGAAAGTATTCCGAGAACGGAGCATATGACGGATATGACGGCGGAGCACACAACGACGGATTTGAATGTGCGGCATATTCTCATCGAGCTGAGAGCGGGGAAGACTATAAGCCCCGATATCATGACAGTTCCGAGCATTTTCATTCCCATTACGATAGTCAGGGCAATAAGTACCGCTATAACCGTTTTATATCTGTCGGCGTTAAAGCCGATTGCTTTTGAAAAAGTCTCGTCAAAGGTTACCGCAAATATTCTGTTGAAGCAGCAGACAAACACGCTTATCACGATTGCCGAGAGAATCACCGTCGTTACGATATCAGCAGTTGAGGGAGTGAGAAGAGATGCCGAGCCGAACATGCTCGAGCAAACGTCCGAGGCCTGTCCCGTGGCGTAGCTGTAAATTATGTACCCGAGAGCGAGCGCGCTTGTTGAAACGAGCGCGACTGCCGAATCTCCGTTCAGCTTTGAGTGCTCGTTTTGCCTCAGTATGAAAACTGCGGCGGCAATAACAATCGGTACGGATATGAGAAGGGAATAGTCGCCGAGGGTGCCGTCGAATTTATTGCGCAGTATCTTCTCGCTCAGCGCGGCGACTGCCATCGAGCCGAATCCTATATGCGCCAGTCCGTCGCCGAGCATCGAATATTTTTTCAAAACAAGAGTTACGCCAAGCAGGGAAGCGGAAAGAGATATTAAAATTCCTATAAACAGCGCTCCGAGAAACATGGAAAGAATAAGGGGATTTGTGAAAATGTCAGTGATGCTCATGCCCGCAGCCTCCTAAAAATTCGTTGTAAAGCTCGGTTTTCATATATTCCTCCGACGTGCCGAAAAACACAGGTTCGTTTTTTATATGGAGTATATGTGTGGCGAATTTCGCGGCGCTTTTTGTGTCGTGGGACACCATGACGACAGATAGTCCGCGTTCGCGGTTCAGCTTTGATATAATTTCATACATTTCGCTTGTGACAAGAGGGTCAAGCCCCGCGACAGGCTCGTCAAGAAGAAGAATTTTATTCGCGGCGCAGAGAGCGCGCGCGAGCAGCGCTCTTTGCTTCTGACCGCCCGAGAGCAGACCGAAGCTCTTGTTTTTCAGATTTTCAATACCTAAAAGCCGCATATTGTTCTCGGCGTCCGCTTTGTCCTCTTTTGAATAGAAGAAGCGGCGCCCGAGCTTCTTCAGCTGACCTTGAAGAACAGCCTCGTAAACTGACGACGGGAAATCCGAGGGTATCCCCGACGTCTGCGGGAGATATCCGATGTCGCTCCTTGACGCTCCTATGTATTCCACAGTTCCGACATCGGGCTTTATCAGCCCGAGAAGCCCTTTTACAAGCGTGCTCTTTCCCGTTCCGTTTTCACCGAGCACGCAAAGGTAATCGCCCCTTGAAAGCTCAAAGGAGACATTACTCAGCGCGGTCTTTCCGTTGTATGAAAAAGCGGCTCCGCGGCATCTTATATAAACATCGTTTGAATCAGTCATTTTTCACAGCCTCTTTAAAGGTTTCATAATTTTCTTTCATAAGAGAGAGATATGTCACGCCGTCTTTCAGTTGTTTTTCGCTCACGGTATGACATGAGAAGAGAAGAAGCGGGGCGGCGCCCGTCGCCTTCGAGACAACCGACGGCACACCGCTTTTCGACGTCTCGATATAGAAAATGTTTTTTAGATTTTTTTCTTTTACAATACCGCACAGCTTGACTATGGTGGTAGGCGACGGTTCGCTCTCGGACGCGCAGCCGTTGAACGCGGCAAAGCATTCGAGCGAGTAGTCATTTGCAAAATATCTGTAAGGAAATCTGTCGGCGAATACGAACGTCTTGTTTTCGCTGTCCTCAAACAGCTTTTTGAAATCTGCATCAAGCCGTCTTAACTTCTCTATATAACTTTCCGCTCTTTCTTTGTAGTAATCCGCGTGATTTGAGTCGACACTGCAAACGGCGTCGCGCACCGCCGCCGCAGCCATCTCGCTGTTTCTCAGCGACGTCCACACATGCTCGTCCGCCTCACTCTTGCCGCTTTCTGTCTCAAATATACCGTTTTCATCTTCAAAAAGAGTATCGCAGACGTCAATGAGCGAAACCGTGAGCGGAATTTTCCCCTCGGAGCGCTCAATGCGGGAAAGAATATCGCCAACCCACTTTGATTCGCTCTCGCCGCCTACGTAAATAAAAACATCGGCGTTTTTGATTTTCAAGATATCGGCGGGGTTGTCTCCGCTGTAGCTGTGGCTGTCGCTTCCCGGCGGCATCAGCATCTCGACGTCGGCGTACTTGCCGCCGACCTCCCTTGCAAAATCATAAGGCGGAAACACCGTTCCCACTATTTTTATTTTTTTCTCACCGACGTCCGGCTTTTCTCTGCCGCACGACGGAACAAAAGCGCACAGCGCGGCGCACATTATAACAGATAATATTTTTTTAAGCATTTTTATGAATTTGAATGAATAAATGAATAAATATGTAATTTAATCTTTGAAAATATATAATTTTAGTTTTCAGCGCTTTGAGTGTCTTTACTTTCGGCACTTTCGCGCTCTGCATAGTATTTCGTGATTTCGTCCGTGACGCCGCCTATGTTGTCCCGAAGAGACGCAAAACTGTAGAATATACTGCCCTTGCAGTTTGAAAGCTCGCCGTTTAAAACGAGCTGCCTTGTCATTTCTCCCTCGCTCGGATTGAATGTGCCGTCGTACTTGTAGGCGGCATGAGCGATGAGAAGCGAGACGCCCGTGTTCTCAAGCTTTGAGTCCCACCACTTTGCAAGAACCTTGTAGCTTGCCGCGAGATTGTTTGTCTCCCAGTATATCTGAGGCGCGACGTAGTCGACGTAGCCGCCCTCGACCCAGCTCAGCGTGTCTGAATACGTTTCACTGTAGCTCTCGCTGCCGTGTGTATGCGAGCCGCCGTTCTCGCCGTTTATATTCTGCCATATACCGAAGCAGGAAACGCCGAACAGACATTCCTCGTCAGAATCCTTTACAGTTTCATAGACGCTTTTTATAAGCTCGTTTATATTTGCCCGTCTGAAATCGTCGATTGACGAAAAGTCTCCGCCGTAAGTCTCAAACGTCTTTTCATCGGCGAAGGCGGCAAGAGTACTCGTGCCGTCCTCGGCTGTTGTGTAAACCTTATAGGGGTAAAAATAATCGTCAAAAATTATCCCGTCGACGTTGTATTTTTCGCAAATCTCGCGTACTCCCCGACAGACGAGCTCGCGAACCTCGGGTATCCCCGGGTCAAAATAGAGTTTTCCTGCGTATGAAACGACGGAGTTTTCAATCTTCAGCGCCGGAGAATCCTTTGCAAGCTCGGAAAGGTCGCTCTTTGAGGCGGATACCCTCAGAGGATTTATCCACGCGTGAAGCGCCATTTTTTCCTTGTGACACTCGTTTACAAAGTATTCGAGACAGTCAAAGCCGCGCTCCCCGTCCGTGCTTAGATATTCCGACGTCGGAAAAATATCGGAATCGTACAGAGCGTCGCATGCGGGACGAACCTGAAAAAATATACTGTTCAGACCTATTTCCTTTGCCTTTTTAATAATAGAGTCGATTTCGGCTTTCAGCTCGTCATCGCTGAGGTCGGGCTTTGACGGAAAGGCGAGATTGAACACGCTCGGAACGAAAACGCCCCTTGTTTCGCTTATTTCGGGTCTGCTGTAAGGGTCATCATCGGCGGCACTGTTTTCGTCCGTGTTTTCCTTGCCTTTAAAAATCAGTACGGCCGCGAGCGCCGCGAGGGTCAGTACGATAACGGCGGCGAGGATTATCGGCAGATATTTTTTTATTTTTCCCGAATTATCGTTATTGTTGTTTCCGCCGCCGCTTATATCCCGACTTATGCCGATATCGTTATTTAAGTTATTGAAATTGTAATTTCGATTGCCGTTGTTATTGTTTGTCATTTCATAATCCTTTATTTCTTGTCCTTCTCTTATCTTTCTTGATTAAATCTTGATTAAATTTAATAGTTAAAATCCTCGCCGAAGCCCGTCGGAGTGTGCGAGCAGAGCTTTATTGCCGTGTAAGCCAGCACCTCGAGAGAGTCGACGTACCTTGAATCGCGGGGCAGAGCGCGGTTTATGACGGAGAGCTCCGTACAGCCGAGTATGACGGTGTCGCACCCCTTTTGCCACAGCTCGTCAGCTACCGCGTAAAACTTTTCGGCGTCGGCTTTTCTCCCGCCCTTTACACAGCCGTATATCAGCTCCATCAGAATTTTTTGATTTTCCTCTGACGGCGTCTCCCAGCCGATACCGAGCCTATCGCACTCCATCTGATATGTATTTGTCGATATTGTGCCGTCCGTTGCCATGATACCCGCCTTTTTCCTTTTGCAGCGCTTCACATGGTTTACTGTTTCGGTTATTATGCTCGGCATCGGTATCGACACGGACTTTCTTATCTCGTCTATAAAATAGTGCGCGGTGTTGCACGGAATGACTATCGCGGAAACGTTGCAGCTCTCAAGGTACTTTGCGTCCTCTATCATTACGGGCAGAGGGCTGACGTCGCTTTTTCCCATAATAAAATCAGTCCTGTCGGGGGTAGTCGCGCGGCTGCTCAGCAGTATGTCTATATGGTCCTGGTCTCTTTCGGCTTTTGTGTGCGCTGTTATCATTTCGTAAAAGTAAGCGCTTGCCATCGGCCCGAGCCCGCCGAGTATTCCGAGTTTCAGTGCGTCGTTCATTTTAACCCTCCGCTTTGGCAATATATTATAATATATAACTTATAAAGTTTATTTTACCATAAATGGGAAAGAAAATAAAGTGTTTTCAAAATATTCAAATAAAAAATCTCTTTTGTATAAAAGTGTATAAAAGCTTTTTTTCAAGGCTATTATAGCGGGAGAGGTGAATAAAATTGGAAATACGTTTAAAAAACATAATGTCAAAGCTTTTGGCGCCGCTCTCCGTATTTGCCGTCGGCGGTGCGGGATACGCGCTTATTGAAATACTCTGGCGCGGGCATACTCATTTTTCAATGTTCATTGCGGGCGGCGTCGCTTTTCTCTTTATGTTCACACTGAACGTAAAGTGCAGGAGAGCGTCGTTTATTGTAAAATGCGTAGCGTGCGCTCTCGCGGTAATAACAGTCGAGCTTTTTTTCGGACTCGTTTTCAACATGCTTTTAAAAATGAACGTGTGGGACTACTCGGCAAAAAAACTGAATTTTTACGGTCAGATATGCGCCGAGTACGCGGTATACTGGGTTTTTCTCTCGGTCTTTATATGCGCCGCCATCAGCGTTTTCCTTCGTTTTCTTGAAAAAAAACAGAGTCAAGCGCATCAAAACACATAAGGTAAAATAAAAACAAAGCGGGTCCCGACGTTCACGGTGCCCGCTTAAAATTTTATCTTATAAACTTAAAACTTATAAATCAAATTATATTCTTGTATACAGCTTTATTTCGGCATGTATTCCGTTTTCCTCGATTTCGGATATAAGTTTTTTGCTGTATCGCGATTTGTCAAACTCGGGGAAAAATACCTCGGCGTCAGGGCAGACATCGTCAATTTCGGTCAGATAAATTCTTTCGGCATAGGGAAGAAAAAGAGTGTATATCTCTCCGCCGCCGATTATAAAGCATTCCTCCTCCGACGCGGCAAATTCGTCCGTTACATCAGAAACGCCGTGTACGACGTCGACGCCGTCCGCGTGAAAGCTTTTGTTTGACGTGAGGACAACGTGACGCCTTTTCGGCAGGAGTCCGCCGAGAGATTCAAAGGTTTTCCGTCCCATTACCACCGTGTGTGAAAGCGTGGTGCTTCTGAAAAATTTCTTGTCCTCGCTGAGGCTCCAAATAAGGTCGTTGTTTTTTCCGAGCTCTCTGTTTTTGCCGACTGCGGCTATCATTGATATCATTGGCGCGCTCCTTTTACTTTTTAATAATATACTTGTGTCACGTGGCAATCGGGAATGATATTTTGCCCATATGCTCGTATCCCTCGATTTTAATGTCCTTCAGCTCTCTCGAATTGTCTATTTTGAAAAAGTCCCTCACACCGTCGGAGATGACAAGCCTCGGAGCGGGAAGTGAGCCGCTCGTGTCAAAGCGCCTTATCTGCTCCTTTATGCCCTCGGTCTGGTTCACATAGATGTGCGCGTCCTTTATGCTCCAGTCAAGACTTCCGACCTTCAGCCCGGTGCAGTGGGCAATCAGGCTTTGCAGTACCGCGTACTGCGTCACGTTAAACGGCAGTCCGAGCGGAACGTCGCAGCTTCTCTGGTGAACGAGCACGCTCAGCCGTCCGTTTGTCACGTCCCATTCACTGCTCCAGACGCAGGATGGAAGAACCGCTGTCGGCACATAGTCGTCCTGCCAAAGGGTCATTACCATTCGACGGTCTGTCGGATTAGTTTTAATAGTTTCGATAAGCCTTTGGGTCATCTGAAATTTATTTACTATATATCCGTAAGCTGTGCCTATGGTGTGCGCCCACTCTTTTCCGAAGCTTTTTTCGACTTGCCGCTTTTCAAGAACGCCGCTCTCCCCGGGAAGCATCTGCTCGGCTCTCCATATACCGTCCTCGCCGATTTCCCATTCGTCCCATATATGTACCCCGCGCTCCTTCAGCCACCTCACGTCGTTGGACTGAACCTGATATATCCAGAGCATTTCAAGTATTGCGACTTTGAAAAAGAGCTGCTTTGTTGTGAGAGCGGGAAACTCTTTCTCGACGTCGAGAGTAAAATGATAAAAAGGTATTTTTATGCTGTTTATTCCCGTTCTGTTTTCAACCTCAACGCCGTCCGAAAGTATTTTTTTGCAAAGAGCGATATATTCGTTGTCCCACATTGACATTGGATGCCGCCTCCGATTTGATGTTAATGGTTAATGGATATAAATGCCGTTTAAAATTACATAATAATATTATCATATTTCCCGCCGCATGTCAACAAAGTCTGAGCGCCGCGCTCATACGGATATAAAAATAAAAAAATTGAAAAAGCTGTATATTACCCTGACTTTTGGCAAAAATAACAGTAACAAGCCACGGAGGATTGAATTGAATATGGAAAATAAAAAAAGCAAAGAACAAAACAGAAGCCTGTACATTACGGTCGTCGTTATTCTTGTCGCGCTCGCGGCAGTTGTGGGAGTTACATCCGCGGTGGGGAAGAAAAGCTCCTATGTTTCAAATTCCGACGCCCTTGCGACAGACGAATTTCTTTTAAACGAGGAAAGATTGCCGTTAGGCGTCGGCGCAGAGGACGAAACTGATAAGACTGCGGACACAAACGAGGCGGCAAATACCGACGAGGCGGTGGACGCAAACGCGGACGCTTTGCCGAGCGATACGGAGAGTGACACCTCATCGGATACCGAAAGCGATGACGGCGCGGAAAGTGAGCCGACAAACACTCTTCCGGAGTTCAGAAGCCCCGTCGCGGGGGAGGTCATAAATCCTCACAGCGACACGGTTCCCGTTTTTTCGGTTACAATGAACGATTACCGCACTCATATGGGAGTTGACGTTTCTGCATCTCCCGGTGAGGCTGTATGCGCCGCGGCAGATGGCGTTGTCGGCGCAATCTATGAGGACCCGATGATGGGCACATGTATGACGGTAGTCCACTCGGGCGGCGCCGTGAGCACTTACAAGGGACTTTATTCGACAATACCCGACGGCATAGTTCAGGGAGCCGCGGTGACATGCGGGCAGGCGATAGCGGCGGTAGGCGATACGGCGCTTGCGGAGGTGGCCGAGGAACCGCACGTTCATTATGAGCTGTCAATCGACGGAGTATGCGTTGACCCGTGTCTGTATATAAATTTTGACAGCGTCAGCTACGAGGGATAAAGGGCATAAAAACCATAAAAAGGCATAAAAAACAGAGAAATAAAAAACGGAGATATCGGATAAAACCGTGTCTCCGTTTTTTCGCATGATAGCTGATATATTATTATTTTAATTTTTCAAGAGGTTTTATTTCCTCGGGCTCAAAGGTGTAAACCGAGCCGCAGAAGCGGCAGGACGTTTCAATCGGCTCGTCGGAGTCCCGAAGCTCATTTATGTCGGATTCGGGAAGGGAACTCAGCGCTCTTAAATATTTTTCTCTCGAGCATGTACATCTGTATTCGGTCTCGAACTCGTCGAAAATTTCATACGGAATTCCCGAGAACACCTCGGATATTATCTCTCTTCCGTTTTTTCCGCTCTCAATCATCGACGAAACGGAGGAGATAAGCTTTATGTTGTCCTCGATTTTTTTAAGCGACTCGTCCGACGCTCCGGGCATCGCCTGAAGCAGAAATCCCCCTGCCGCCGAAACGCGCCTGTCCTTTGAAACTCTGACCCCGAGAGCGCACACTGAG
>CANRNZ010000003.1 GCA_947632135.1 uncultured Clostridia bacterium | reverse complement strand
ACGCCGGACGGCGGAAAGGTTATAATGAAAAATCTTCTCGAGCTGATGCGAGAGCTTTAATTTAAATAATTAAGGGAGTTTTGAGCATATGAAAGAAAGGTCGCTTGAAGAAGCGGTTTCTTCGCTGAAAATAGAAACGTCGGCGCTTGCCGATATACTTGAATACATGGATTGGGACGCGTTCGGAAAAGCCGTGGACGCGCTTGCAGGATGCGGCAGAATAGTGACGTGCGCCAGCGGCTCGTCGGGAATCGCCGCGAAAAAGTTTGCGCATTCTCTTTGCTGCATTGAGCGCGGAGCGCAGTTTATGCCGCCTTGCGAGGCAGTTCACGGCGGGCTCGGCGCGCTGAAAAAAGAGGACGTCATGGTCATGGTCTCCCGCGGCGGAAAAACGGCGGAGCTTCTCCCGATAATTTCCGTCTGCAACAAAAAAGGCGCTACTCTTATCGCCGTCACGGAAAACATGGAGGGGACTCTCGCAAAGTGCGCGGATATAATACTCCCGCTTAAAATAGAGCGCGAAAGCGACAAGTACAATTATATGGCGACGTCAAGCTACGTCGCGACAATCGGTATCTTCGACGCGCTCCTTGCCGCTCTTATGGAGGAAACAGATTATAAGCGCGAGATGTTCGCGCTTATCCATCCGGGCGGCGCCGTCGGCGCAATGCTGAATGAAGAGGAGAAAAAGTGATATGTACAAAAATTATAAAATAATGCCCCCGTTTTTTGAAATAGGGCCGAAGGCTTATCTTTACGGCGAAAAGATGCTCGCGCTCGCAAAGGTCATCGACAAAACTGCCGCAAAGTACGACCTTGACGTTATAGTCACGCCGCAGTACACCGACATAAAGCTGCTTGCGGACAACACCGAGAGAATACACGTCTACGCTCAGCACATGGACGCGCTCGAGGTGGGGCGCGGGCTCGGCTCCGTTCTTCCCGAGGCGGTAAAGGCGGCGGGCGCCGTCGGCGTTATGCTGAATCACGCGGAAAAGCCCGTTTCCATGGAGACGCTGAAAAGGACAATAGAGAGAGCGGACGAGGTGGGGCTTGCGACAATAGTATGCGCGAGCACCGTCGAGGAGGTCGCAGAGGTTGCGAAAATGTCGCCGAACCTCATTGTCGCCGAACCGACAGAGCTTATCGGCACCGGTACGACGAGCGACATGGGATATGTGCGCGATACGATAGAGGCGGTACGGCAAATAAACCCCGATATTATGGTTCTTCAGGGAGCGGGAATATCAAACGGGAAGGACGTCTATGACGTAATAAAGGCGGGCGCCTTTGCGACCGGCTCCACAAGCGGCATAATAAAAGCCGCCGACCCCTACGCCATGGTCGAGGAAATGCTCTACAATCTCAGGCGCGCCTGGGACGAGCTGCACATGTAAATATCATTTAAGATTCCGTTAAAAATCATTTAAAGTTCCGTAAAAAGCCTAAAAAAGCCGCAAGGCAAACGGCAAATCAAGTCAAAAACCGCCGAGGCGGAAAAAATAAAATTTTACACGAGGTATAAAAATGTCAGTTTACATCGGAAAAATCAAGCTTCAGTCAAAGAACCATCTCCCTCACTTTCATAACGTCACTGACGACGTTAAAAGAATCGTCGCGGAATCGGGAATAAAGAACGGACTTATCACGGTATATTCCCACCACACGACATGCTCCGTCATAGTTCAGGAATCCTCGCACGACACCAACTACTACGGCAGAGAGTATATGCAGATGGACCTCATCGAGATAATGGAGAAGCTCATTCCCACATGCAGAACAGAGGGTCAGTACTATCATCCCGGCCCGAAGCATATCGAGTTCGCGCTCTCATGCCCGGGTGAGGTCGCATACGGAAGCCTGAATACCGACGCGCACCTGCGCTCTGTTTTCTTCGGAAGAAGCGAGAACATCGTTCTCGAGAACGGCAAGCCCTCTCTCGGTGATTTCGGCTTTATCTACTTCATCGACTGGGACCAGGTCCGCGAGCGCGAAAGAGTCTGCGAAGTCGTCGTAATGGGCGAATAAGCCCTGCAATGCGGCAAAACGAAATTTTTAAAAGCCTAAAGCGTAAATTAAAAATTCGAAATTTAAAAATGAGAACGGCGCGCCGTTCTCATTTTTTTACATACACGTGTTAAACAGTGTTTGGAATTTAATTTAACAATAAGCTAAGGTACGCTTTGAATTTTCAGTCCCACTGCTCCTTCGGGGCAATCGTTTTGAGGCTGACGTGCTCCCTTGTCATCTCGTCGTATACCGTAGGGCATCTGACGCCGGACAGGAAGTTTGTAATATCGTACATGTTTACCCATATCTGACAGTATCCGTCCTTTTGCGACGAATCGAATATCAGCTCCATTCCGAGGTGCAGATGCGGGACATTTATATTGTTTACGTTTTCCTTCGCGCTGTATCCCGTCATACCGAGATAACCTATCACCTCGCCGGCGTTTACAATCTTCCCCTCGTAAATATCCCCGTAAGGATGGTCTCGCCGCAAATGCGCGTAATAATAGTACCTTTTCGAATCAAAGGAGCGAATCCCGATACGCCAACCGCCGTACCTGTTCCAGCCGATACATTCGACGTATCCGCTCTCAATCGCGACAATCGGCGTTCCGACGCTCCCCATGAGGTCATGCCCGAGATGCGAGCGCTTGTAGCCGTAAGAGCGCGCGGCGCCGAAATCGTCATAGTGGTTATAGTAATACCCCGCGGCGACAGGGGATACGGCTGTAATACCGTAAAATTCCTCTGCCGCCGTGTTATTGTTTTCATCGGTAACAGTTCGTACACCGTTTCCGAGAAAACCTCCGAGCACCGCCGAATACGCTTCGAAGTAATAATTATACAATTTCTTTTCAGCGTATTTTGTGAGATTATCCGAGTAATTTTCAATAAGAGCGTCTACTTTTTCGGAGCTGTAATCCTTAAAGCTTCCGCCGTTATCCACCGCGAGCATCGCAAGAAGTGAAATCCACGACACGGGACATTCCGTATTGTGCGAATTTATATCCGCCTTTGCAGTGTAGCAAAGCGCCTCTGACGGTATATTAAAGTCTACCCATTTAATATAATCGCCGCCGTTCGCCCTGCATGGCGAAAAAAAGAGTGACGCCGCTGCCGCCGACGCACAAAGCAGTGTGCAAAAACGCTTTGCGCGACTTATTCTCATCGTTCGCTTCGCATGCTTTGTACGCTTTGTACGCTTCATAAGCTCACATTCTCCTTAATTCTCGCTTTATTCTCACATCGGCTGTGCTGTATGTATTATTCTCCGAAAGCGCTTTTTTATTTCTGCCATCTTCAGGCGCCGACGGAAAAAATGCACATTTAAAAATTTTAATATATTCGAATAGCATGGGAGATATAATGAAAATAAAAATGAATACATAAATGAATACTTGACTCTTTTTCATTGACATTGAGCTGAAGTAAATGTATAATATAGTATAATATTACAATTATATTACATATATACATTTTTATAAATAGCAAAAAACCACCCGGAGGAATTTACATGTCAAGAAGGGAAGAAAGGGAAGCGGCGTTTCGTCTGCTTTACGAATACACTTTTTTCGACAAAGAGGACGCCGACTCATTTCTGCGCAGCAGGGAAGAATTTGACGGCGAAGCTTTCGGAAATTTTACAAAAGAGCTCTTTGTCGGCTGTGTCGGAGCGCTTTCCCGAATAGATGAATCCATATCAAAATACGCCGTCGGCTGGAAGCTTTCGAGAATGTCGAGAGTTACGAAATCCGTTTTAAGACTTGCCGTTTACGAGACGACGTTTACCGATACGCCTCCAAAGGTTCTTATAAACGAAGCTGTTGAGCTTGCAAAAAAATACGGCGAGGACAAGGCTGACAAGTTTATAAACGGCATACTCAACAGCTTTGCGCGCGACGAGGGACTCCTTTCCGACGGCGCGGCGAAAACAGACGGCGAAAACGACGAAAAATAGAACTGTAAAAGCAATGAAAAACAAATTTTTTGTCGGCTTTGACACGAGTAATTACACGACCTCCGCCGCCGTATGCAACGCCGACGGCGAGGTTCTCCTTAACGTCAAAGTCCCCCTTTCGGTAAAGGACGGCGCGAGGGGACTGAGACAGAGCGACGCCGTCTTCGGGCACACTCAAAATATGCCCGCCATCTCGACGGCTCTGAAAAAAATTTTTGAGGAAAAATTCGATTATGAAATATCCTCAGTCGGTTATTCTGCATATCCGCGGGATATTTCGGGCTCATATATGCCGTGCTTTCTCGTAGGCCGCAGCGTCGCCGCGGCGTCGTCGGCTCTGCTCGGCGCAGCGTTATATCCGTTTTCTCATCAGGCGGGTCATATAATGGCCGCCCTTTATTCCTCTCACTCGCTCGGGCTTTGTCAAAAAAACTTTTTCGCATTTCATGTCTCGGGCGGCACGACGGATATTCTCCGTGTTTCGGGATTTGAAAACGGCAGATTTACAGCGGAGCGCATCGGCGGAACGCTCGATTTGAACGCGGGGCAGGTTATCGACCGCGTCGGAGTATATATGGGGCTTCCGTTTCCCGCGGGGCGCGAAATGGAAAAGCTCGCCCTAAATCACACGGGTAAAATCCCGCGCTACACTCAAAGCGTACACGCTCTGAGCTGTAATCTTTCGGGCGTCGAAAACAAAGCGAAGGCGTTTTTTGACAGTACAAAAAATCCCTCTCTCGTCTCAGCCTACACGCTTCGCGCAGTATGCGACGCGCTCTGTATTCTGAGCGAAAATCTTATAAAAATACACGGCGAGTCGCCTATTGTATACGCAGGCGGCGTTATGAGCTGCTCGATTTTAAAAGAAAGGCTTTCCGCCTTTTCCGAGCGCTTTGCCGCGCCCGAGTTCTCCTCGGACAACGCGGCGGGAATTTCGCTTCTTGCAAGAAGCGCTTATCTGACAGATAACAGCGGAGGTTGATTATGCAGGGCGAATACCTTGACGAAAGAGACAATTTCCTTTCGGACGACGGCATGTCCTTCTCCCGCCCGCTCTCGGTCAGCGAGATAAACGGCTTTATAAAAGAGATGTTCGACACGGTGCCTGTCTTTCGAAGCGTTTATATCCGAGGGGAGATTTCGAATTTTAAAAACCACAGCGCGACGGGACATTTTTATTTTACTCTTAAAGACAGCGCATCCTCCGTTCGCGCGGTTATGTTCCGCAGCTATGCGTCGCGCGTGAGGTTTATCCCCGAGAACGGAATGACCGTGGTAGTCCACGGCAGAATATCCTCCTTTGAGCGCGACGGGCAGTATCAAATATACTGCGATTCAATGGAGCCGCTCGGAGTCGGGGCTTTATGGGCGGCGTTTGAACAGCTCAAAAAAAAGCTTGCAAAAGAGGGAATATTTTCGGAAGAACACAAAAAAGCTCTTCCGCCCTTCCCGAAGAGAGTAGGGATTGTCACGTCGGCGTCGGGCGCTGCCGTGAGAGACATTATAAACGTTCTCGGCAGAAGGTGCCCTCTTTGCGAGGTTCTAATATATCCGTGCCTTGTACAGGGAGAGGGCGCGGATAAGACTGTGATTGAGGGAATAGAGTATTTCAACACACAAAGGTGCGCCGACGTCATTATCATAGGGCGCGGCGGCGGCTCGATTGAAGACCTTTGGGCATTCAACAGTGAAATGCTCGCATACGCCATATACAATTCCGAAATACCGATAATTTCAGCCGTCGGCCATGAGACTGATTTTACAGTCGCGGACTTTGCGGCGGACGTGCGCGCGCCGACGCCGTCGGCAGCCGCGGAGCTTGCGGTCCCCGACATGTCGTCCGCCGTTTCCTTTCTGAAAAAAAGCGAGAACTCGCTGTACGCTTTGATGACGTCATATATATCCCTTAAAAGGCAGTCCCTTGAAAAGCTTTCGGCGTCAAGGGTGATGTCGGGGCCAACGGCATATATCGACGAAAAAAATATGAATCTTCTGAGGCTTTCCGAGCGTCTTTGCGCCGCGGCGGAGTCGTCGGGCGAAATGCGCCGTACAAAGCTCCTTGCGCTTGCAAGAACGCTTGACGGGTTAAGTCCTCTTTCGGTTCTGAGGCGAGGCTACAGCGCCGTGTTCGGCGACGGAGGAAAGCTTGTAAAAAGAGCGTCGGACGTTATGACGGGCGAAAAAATAAAAATTAAAACGGGAGACGGTGACATCGGCGCGGTTGTCACCGAGACGGTGAACATAAATGACTGAAAACAGTGAAAAATATGAGAATATAAAGACCGAAAAGACAGAAAATACCGAAACGAATGAAGCCAAGGATACCGAGCGCGAAATCAGCTTTGAGAAGGCAATGAGCCGCCTTGAAAAAATAGTTTCGTCCCTTGAAAAGGGAGACGCCGAGCTCGATTTGTCACTGAAGCTTTTCGAGGAGGGTATCTCGCTTGTGAGATACTGCACGGACAAGCTCGAAAAGGCAGAGCAAAAGGTAAAAGTGCTGACTCTCGGCGACACGCCGAAAGGCAACGGCGACGACTTTGGCGACATGTGAGACGGGGGATTTTATTTTGGACAGCGTCAAAAAAATACTTAAAGAAAACGCCGCGCTCATTGAAAACGAGCTTATCCGTCTTACGGGGGATGAGTATATCGGCTCGGGCAGACTGCAAGATGCGATGAAATACTCGCTTCTCGGCGGCGGAAAAAGAATAAGAGCTTGCCTTACAATCGAGTTTTCAAAGCTCTTCGGCGGCAGCGCCGATATTTCCCTTGAGTGCGCGTCGGCGGTAGAGATGATACACGCCTATTCCCTTATCCACGACGACCTCCCCTGCATGGACGACGACGATATGAGACGGGGAAAAGCGTCGTGTCATATCGCATACGGCGAGGCGACGGCACTCCTTGCGGGCGACGCGCTTCTTACATACGCTATGGAGTGCGCCTCAGCGGCATTTGGCGTGTCCGATTTTGCCCGCGGAAAAATAGTAAACTTTCTCGCAAAAATGTCGGGCACTCTCGGAATGGCGGGAGGTCAGGAGGTCGACCTTGAGGGTCAAAGCTCGTCATACGCCGAGCTGAAAAAACTCCACAGCATGAAGACCTCTGCGCTTATAAAGGCCGCGGCAACAATCGGATACCTTACAACCGTAGAAAACGGCGCGGATGAAAAAATACTTTCGGATATTTCCGATTATTCCGAATGTATCGGCCTTGCCTTCCAGATACGGGACGACCTTTTTGACCTTGAAGGCGACGCCGCGCTTCTCGGAAAGGCTGTCGGCGTCGACGAGAAAAACGGGAGAGTCAACGCTCTGACCTTTCTTTCAAAAGAGGATGCAGAGGCGGAATGCGAAAGACTCTCTATTGATGCGTCGAAAATAATCGGGAAGTATCCCTCCTCCGACTTTCTTTCGGCATTCCCAATCTACCTTAACGGCAGAAAAAATTAGAAACGCCAAAAGCGCTTAAACAGCCGAAAATGAGACTTGACATTTATCTTTCAAAAAATGGGCTTGCAAAAAGCAGGAGCTACGCCGCGGAGCTGATAAAGAACAAATGCGTCAAGGTAAACGGGATAACTGTTGAGAAGGCGTCCTTTGACGTCGCGGAGGAAGGGGAGCGCGTCGAGGTATCACGCGAGCTTTACTCATTCGTCGGGCGCGGCGGGATAAAGCTTGAGGCGGCGATTAACTTTTTCGGGCTCGATATGACGGGCGCCGTCGCCGTCGACGTCGGCGCGTCCACGGGAGGATTTACTGATTGCCTTCTTCGAAAAGGCGCGTCAAAGGTTTACGCCGTCGACTCGGGTCACGGACAGCTTCATATGTCGCTGCGCAATGATGAGAGAGTTGTAAACATGGAGGGCTGCAACGCTCGACTCATATCGCCGAGCCTTATCGGGGAGACGTGCTCCGTTGCCGTATGCGACCTTTCATTTATATCTCAGACCTACATAATCGAAAACGTATACTCCGTCCTGTGTGACGGCGGGATTTTTATTACCCTTATAAAGCCCCAGTTCGAGTGCGGGAAAAACGCTCTTTCAAAAGGCGGGATAGTGCGGGACGGAAAGTACCACGCCATGGCTCTGAGAAAAGTCTGCGCCGCCGCCGCGCAGTGCGGTTTTTCCGTGTGCGGGATAATAAGGTCTCCGATTACAGGGGGAGACGGGAACACGGAGTTCCTCGCATATATGAAAAAGTGCGGCGTCAGTTCCGACTTTGATAAATACATACACGAGGCGCTCATGAGCCAAGCGGCAAAAACCGACGGAAATCAAAAAAGGAAAAAATGATGAAACCGATTAAAAACGTGACACTTGTGCCGGGAGAAAAAAAGCATATTCCGGACGCCGAGATTGAAAAAATACTTGATATTCTTTCTTCTCTTTCCTGCCGCGTGAAGCTGGAGAAAAGGTACGAGAAAAGCGCTTTTTTCCACAGCGGCGCTGTAATATCGGCCAGCAGGGAAGAGCTTTTCGACGGCTCGGAGCTTATTATCGTTATGGGCGGCGACGGCTCCGTTATCGAGGTCGCAAGGACCTCGGCGGAGTATAATATTCCGATCGTCGGAATAAATTTCGGAAGGCTCGGATTTCTTGCCGAGCTTGAGGTAAGCGAGACGTCCCTTCTTAAACAAATAATCGAGGGGAATTTCGAAACGGACGAGCGCATGATGCTCGATGTTTCGGTCATAAGAAACGGAAATGAAACATATCTCCCGTATCCGTGTCTCAATGACGTCGTACTTTCAAACGCACCCGTTTCAAGGCTTTCGGGCTTTGATTTGTATTGCGACGGGATTTATATTTCACGCTACTCTGCGGACGGTATTGTGATTTCCACTCCGACCGGTTCGAGCGCCTATTCCATGTCGGCGGGGGGGCCTCTTGTTTCCCAGTCGATGGAGTGCATACTGGCGACCCCAATCTGCCCGCATTCGTTCACTCTCAGACCTCTTGTGCTTATGGGTGATTCCGTTATAGAGATAAAGAACGCCGTGTGCAGGGAGAACAGCATGTTTATAACTGCCGACGGAAGAGAAAATACGGAAATATTCTCGGGCGACGTTGTCGTCATAAAGAAGAGCCTCAAAAAAACCCGTCTTGTCAAGGTAAAAAGCGGGGGATTTGTCAGCGTGCTCCACCGAAAAATTACCGAAATGGAAAGCGGAAGTCTTTGAATAAAAGTCTTTGAAAATAAGGAGTCATTAAAGTGAAAAGCAAACGCCATGAAACAATACTTGAAATCATTTCCGATAAGGATATAGAAACACAGGAGGAGCTTATCGCGGCTCTTGCCGGGGCGGGCTTTAAGGTAACTCAGGCGACGGTGTCGCGTGACATAAGAGAGCTGAAGCTCGTAAAGGTCACGTCCGAAAGCGGCAAATACAAGTATACCGCGCCGAGCGCAAAAAGCGAGGGAGTTCAGCAGGCGTATTCGGCGGCATTTGCGGCGTCGGTCAAAAGCGTTGACAGCGCGCTCAATACGGTCGTTATAAAAACATATCCCGGTCTTGCGCAGGCGGTAGCGGCGGGAATCGACGCTCTGTCCGACATTGAGATAATGGGCTGCGTCGCGGGAGACGATACAATCTTCGCGCTCACCCGCTCAGAGGATATCGCAAGAGAAACGGTAATAAAGCTTAAAAACCTTTCGCTCTGACAAGACATAAGTATTATATATACCGCGTATATAACTTAATTTGATTTGATTTTATTTGATTTAAATTGTTTGAGGAATTTACAATGCTGAAATCGTTGACTGTCAGCAATGTTGCTGTAATTAAAGAACTCAGTCTTGACCTTGAGGGCGGCTTTACCGTAATAACCGGAGAGACGGGAGCTGGCAAGTCCGTTATAATTGACAGTATAGCCTTCGCGCTCGGCGAGAAGGGCTCAAAGGATATGATACGAACGGGAGAGAGCCGTTCCGAGGTCACGGCGCTTTTTTCCGAGCTAAGCGAAAAAAAGGAATATCTTGATGAGATAGGCGCGCCTCCCGACGAGAACGGCGAGCTTCTCATATCGCGGACTCTCACACAGGACGGCAAAAGCGCCGTCAAAATAAACGGCAAAAGCGTTTCTGTCTCGCTTCTGAAAATGGCGGCGGCGGCGCTTCTTACAATACACGGTCAAAAAGACAGCGGTATTCTGTCGGAAAAGGGAGAGCTTCGCGCCCTGCTCGACAGATATATTTCAAACGACAAAGAGCTTGCTGATTTTGAAAAAATATATAAGGAGCTCTGCGAGTGCGAAAAAAAGCTCGAAAGGCTGAAAGCGTCTCTTTCCGACAGGGAGATGATGCTTGATATACTGAAATATCAGATAAAAGAAATAGAGTCGGCGCGTCTTTCGGACGTCGAAGAAGAAGAAAAGCTTTTGCGGCTGCGTGAAAAGCTGCGCAGTATTGAGAAAATAACGAAAAACGTATCGGTCGTAAAGAGAGCGCTTTTGGACAACGAGAAAGGTGTCAGCGCCTCTTATATGCTCGAGAGAGCATCGTCCGCCGTGCGGGCTCTCGACGGGGTCATAGAGGGCGCCGAGGAGATTGCCTCAAGGCTTGACGCTTTAAGATATGAGCTTTCCGATATCGCCGAAAGGGTAGAGGATGAGTCGTCAATCGACGGCGGCGAGGACCCCGAGCGTCGGCTCGACCTTGTTGAAAAAAGGCTTACGATCATTCGAAAGGCGACAAAAAAGTACGGCCCCGAAATATCGGACGTAATAGAAAAGCACGCGGAGCTGACTCAGCGTTTAAAAGAGCTCGAGAGCGGGGAGGTCGCCACCGAGGACCTCGAAAGACAGATAGAAGAATTGAAAATGAAGGCGGCCGCTGCGGCGTCATCTATTTCCAAAAAAAGGAATGACGCGTCGACCGTACTGAACGAAAAAATTTCGGCTGTTCTGCGCGAGCTTGATATGCCGAAGGTCACGTTTTGCATAAAGGTGCAGCCGAGGCATGACGGGAAGGGCGGATACGTTTTTGATTCATTCGGATACGACGACGTCGACTTTTACGTAAGCCCCAATATCGGCGAGGATATGCTGCCGATATCGAAAATCGCCTCGGGAGGCGAACTGTCAAGAATAATGCTCGCGATAAAGAGCTGTATGCTTGTCAAAAGCGGAGAGGGAACGTCTGTTTTCGACGAAATAGACGCCGGCGTTTCGGGCGCCACCTCGGAGAGAATAGGACTCAAGCTTCGCGATATGTCAAAAAGCGCGCAGGTCATATGTATTACCCATTCGGCTCAAATCGCCTCTCTTGCCGACTGCCACATAAAAATTTCAAAGCATGAGACAAACGGACGTGTCGAAAGCTTTGTCACACCGCTTGACAGAGACGGGAGAGTAAAGGAGCTCTCAAGGATAATCGGCGGAATTAACATCACCGAAAAACAGGTGAGAGCGGCTGTCGAAATGCTTGAAAAAGCAAAAATCAAAATGTAGATTTAAAATATACTTACAAGTACATTTAAAATATACTGAAAATACACTGAAAACACATTTAAAATACACCTATTATAGCTGCATAAATCACACATACCGAAAGGAGAGCGGCAAAAAAAGACGCCGCAAAACACCGAAATGAATCTTTTTGACGAGTTTAAGGCAAGGGGCATGATAGCCCAGTGTACGAACGAGGACGAGGTAAAACGCCTTTTTGAAAACGAAAAGCTCACGTTTTATATAGGCTTTGACCCGACGGCTGACAGCCTTCACATAGGTCATTTTATCCAGCTGAAAATAATGGCGCACATGCAGAGAGCGGGCCACCGTCCGATTGCGGTTTTCGGCGGCGGCACGGCGATGATCGGCGACCCCACAGGAAAAAACGATATGCGCAAAATGATGACAAAGGAAACGATTGAGCACAATGTCGAGTGCTTCAAAAAGCAAATGTCAAGATTTATCGACATATCCGACGGCAAGGCGCTGTTTATAAATAACGCCGATTGGCTTATGAATATGAACTATATCGACTATCTGAGAGAGGTCGGACCTCACTTTACAATAAGCCGTATGCTCGCGGCGGAGTGCTACAAGTCCCGGCTTGAAAAGGGACTTACGTTCATGGAATTCAATTATATGACAATGCAGAGCTACGATTTTTACAAGCTCTACAGCGACTACGGCTGTACTCTTGAATTCGGCGGCGACGACCAGTGGTCGAACATAATAGGCGGCGTCGAGCTTATACGGCGCAAGACGGGAAAAGAGGTCTACGGTCTGACGTTCAAGCTCCTGCTCACAAGCGAGGGCAAGAAAATGGGCAAAACAGAAAAGGGCGCTCTGTGGCTTGACCCCGAAAAGACCTCGCCTTACGATTTCTACCAGTACTGGAGAAATATCGACGACGCCGACGTTATAAACTGCATGAAAATGCTGACATTCATGCCGCTGTCCGAAATTGCCGAGTACGAAAAGCTTGAGGGAAGCGAAATAAACCGCGCAAAGGAAAAACTCGCATACGAGGTGACGGCTGTCATTCACGGTGAGGACGAGGCGAGAAAGGCCGAGGAAAGCGCGAAAAAGGTATTTGCCGCAGGCGGCGTATCGGACGATATGCCGACAACGGAGCTCTCGGCGGCTGATTTTACTGACGGAAAAATATTTGTGTCCGATTTGCTTGTAAAGGCAAAGCTTGCGCCGTCAAAGGGAGAGGCGAAACGCCTTATACAGCAGGGAGGAGTGCTTATAAACGACTCAAAGGCAGAGCGCTTTGACGCCTTTGTCACCTTGGATGAGATAGGCGAGTCGCTCATCATAAAAAAGGGAAAGAAAACATATCACAGAATAGTTCTGAAATAAGCGCGGCGTAAAATAATAATGCAACCGACGCGACAGCGCGAGCAATACGAATAATAAGAATAATACAATATTTTTATAATAAAATTTTATTGATATGTCAAAGTACAGATATCTTCTTTTTGACGCCGACAACACTCTTTTCGATTTTGACAGGTGCGAATACGAGGCGCTGCAAATCGCTCTTTGCGGCTCTCCTCTTGAGTTCTCGCCGTCCGTCGCCGACGAATACCACATGATAAACGACGCCCTTTGGAAGGATTTTGAAAAAGGGCTCACAACACGCGATATTCTGAGGGTCGAGCGTTACAAAAGACTTTTTGAATGTCACGGCTTATACAATGCGCCGTATGTCGAGGTTTCAAAAAAATATGAAACGTCGCTTTCCGAGCAAAGATATGAGACTGACGGCGCGTTTGAAATTCTCTCATCGCTTTACGAAAAGTATAAAATATATGTAATAACGAACGGTCTTGCAATATCACAGAAAAGCCGCTTCGGCGCGTCGCGCCTTAATAAATTTTTCGATAAGATATACATATCGGAGGAGTTTGGGACGGCAAAGCCTTCTGCCGACTTTTTTGACAAGGTGATAGCCGACATAGGAGACTTTGAGCGTGAGCGCTATCTTGTTATCGGGGACTCTCCGTCCTCCGATATTCTCGGCGCAAAAAACGCGGGGCTTGACTCCTGCCTCTACTCACGCGTTTCGCATGATTGCGGTATTGAACCGACATACACCGTTCACTCTTTGTTATCGCTTAAAGATATTCTTCTTTAAAATTTAAGACATGACCTTAGTTCGGCGATTATTTCGGCTGTTTGAGATTATTCAAAAAAACTGTTTGTATTTAAACAAGGCGGGTATAATTATATATTAAGGAGTTCTATGGACAAATTCTGCGAGCTTGTATCGGACGTCACCTCGTTTTCGGCACGCGGCGGCGCGCTTACATTTATCGAAAACGAACCGATGAAAAATCACACGTCGTTTAAAATAGGAGGCCCCGCAAGGCTCTTTATCTGCCCAAGAGATTTTGAAGCTTTGAAATATACTCTTGACTGCGCAAAAAAACGAGACGTCAGGACATATATTCTCGGCAGGGGGACAAACGTCCTGTTTTGCGACTGCGGATTTTCGGGGGCTGTGATTTCGCTTTCCGAAATGTCAAGCATAAAAATTGAAGGAGAGTCAATATTTTGCGGCGCGGGGGCTTCATTTACCGCGGTTTCCCGCGCGGCGACCGACGCATCTCTTTCGGGCCTTGCCTTTGCATACGGTATTCCCGGAAGCGTCGGCGGCGCGGTCTACATGAACGCTGGAGCATACAACGGGGAAGTCTCGTGTGTTCTTTCGGGCAGCACATATTACGACAGATGCACAGGCGAAACTTCTTCTATATCTCTTGAAGAGCATGACTTTTCATACAGACATTCCTCTTACATGGAGCACCCCGAAAGAGTGATAATTTCAGCCGAATTCAAGCTGCTTTGCGGTGATAAAGAGGAAATAAAGCGGGAAGCGGACAGCTATATGGAAAGGCGAAAGGAAAAGCAGCCTCTTGAATATCCGAGCGCGGGAAGCGTTTTTAAAAGATATCCCGGAAGATACACTGCGCAGATGATAGACGAGATCGGGCTCAAGGGCTTTTCGGTCGGCGGAGCGTGCGTTTCCGAAAAGCATGCGGGATTTATTGTAAACAAGGGGGGCGCGACGTGTGACGACGTTCTCTCTCTTATAAAAATTGTAAAAGAAAAAATATTCAAAGTATACGGGATTGAAATAGAGACAGAAATTATTTACATAGAGTAAGAGCACAATCCGGTTTTTGAAAGTCAAGCCGAGCTTGATAACTGATATGCGAATATAGAGACGTATGGATAACGGAATGAATAATTGATATGAAGGAAATAAGCTTCAGTAAAAAGACAAAGGATATCCTGTCCGGGATAACTCCGAAAAAAGGGTGCTGCCGCAGGACGGAGAAAAAACTGAGGGAAGCGCTTGAGGGCGGAGATGTTGACTATGACGCGCTGAGGGAAGCGGAAAACTCGGCGCTATGCCGCGAGTGCAGCCTTGTATTTTTGAGGCAGATGTTTATAAAATTCGGAACGGTCACGGCGCCCGAAAAAAGCTATCACCTTGAGATGTCCTTTCGCGACCGCGATTTTCGCGACTTTGTATGCGATACTCTGAGCGAGTTCGGACTGAATGCAAAGCGCGGAACGAGACGCGACAGATTTACTCTTTACTTTAAGGACAGCGGGGGTATCGAGGATTTTTTTGCGACCCTCGGAGCGCAGTCTACAGCCTTTGATATGATGAATTTAAAGCTTGTAAAGGAAGTTCGCGGCGGGATAAACAGGCAGAACAATTTCGAAACGGCAAACATACAGAAAACCGCGGTAGCGGTGATACCGTATATACACGCAATCCAATATCTTACCGATAACGGATACCTTGGCGGCATGTCCGAGGAGCTGCGCGAAACGGCTCGCCTCAGAGTAGAGAACGACACGGCGTCGATAGCGTCTCTCGCCTCGCTTCACAACCCGCCGATATCGAAATCGGGCGTCAAGCACAGGCTTGACAAAATAATGGATTATTACCGTATAGTGACAAATCGGCGCGGCGTTTGACGCCGCACGGCTTTACGGCTTAATTCAACCAATACAATCTATACAACCAATACAACCGATTTTCTTTTTCGCTTTTAAGTTTTTACGTTTTATTTTTAAATCTGCGCGGTCGGAGGAATTGATTTGGACACTTTCGTGCATTTGCATTTACACAGTGAATACAGCCTTCTTGACGGCGCGTGCCGTATTCGGGAAATACCGAAAGCGGCGAAGGCGTGCGGGCACACCGCCGTCGCGATAACAGACCATGGCGCAATGTACGGCGTTGTGGATTTTTACAAGGCGTGCAAAAAAGAGGGAATAAAGCCGATAATCGGGTGCGAGGTTTACGTTGCCGCGGGCTCCATGCTTGAAAAAAACAAGTCTTCCGGCGGGTACTATCACCTTGTTCTCCTCGTCAAAAACGAAACGGGCTATAAGAACCTAATATATATGGTATCAAAGTCCTTTACCGACGGATTTTATTCAAAGCCGAGAATCGACATGAAGCTGCTCGAAGCGCACAGCGAGGGGCTTGTCGCGCTGTCGGCATGTCTTGCGGGATATATTCCGCAAATGATACTTTCAAATCTTTACGAGAGCGCAAAAACTATGGCGCTGAAAATGCGGAACATCTTCGGAGCTGACAGCTTTTATCTTGAAATTCAGGACCACGGTATCCCCGAACAAAAAAGAGTGAACGAGGGAATACTGAATATCTCCCGCGAAACGGGAATACCTCTCGTCGCGACAAACGACGTACACTATATAGAAAAAAAGCACGCCGAGTATCAGGCAATTCTTCTTTGCATACAGACAAACAATGTTATAGCAGACGGGCGCCCAATCGGCTTTGAGACGGACGAATACTACTACAAGTCGACCGAGGAGATGAAAGCTCTCTTTTCCGCATACGACGGGGCGCTTGAAAACACTGTCAAAATTGCCGAAATGTGCAATTTCGATTTTGATTTTACAAAAACATATCTCCCGCGCTTTACATGTCCCGATAACGCCGACGCGGCAGATTATTTAAAACAGCTTGCGTACTCGGGGTACGAGGACAAAATAAAAGCGGGTAAAATCAGGCTCGGAAACGGACATACCGAGTCCGATTACCTTTCCAGAACGGATTATGAGTTGTCCGTAATAAATAAAATGGGATACTCGGAATATTTTCTCATTGTATGGGATTTTGTAAACTACGCGCGTCGAAATAAGATCGCTGTCGGCCCCGGGAGAGGCTCGGGCGCAGGCAGTCTCGTAGCATATCTCATAGGTATTACCGATATTGATTCACTGAAATACAATCTTATATTCGAAAGCTTTCTCAACGAAGACAGAGTCAGTATGCCTGACTTTGACATTGATTTTGCAGACAACAGGCGCGAGGAGGTCATAGAATACGTAAAGTCAAAGTACGGGGACGACAGAGTCTCGCAGATAATAACCTTCGGCTCAATGTCGGCGAGAGCGGTTATACGCGACGTCGGGCGCGCGCTCGGAATGTCTTACGGAACTGTTGACACAGTGGCAAAGATGATACCGAAGGATCCAAAAATAACGCTTGAGAAATCTCTTGAAAAAGAAAAAAATCTTTCGGAAAGATACAACTCGGAGCCGCAAATCAAAAAGCTCGTGGATATCTCGATGGCGCTCGAGGGAATGCCGAGGCACATCTCGACCCACGCGGCGGGCGTCGTTATAACGGACAAGCCTGTGTACGAATATGTCCCGATAGCGGCGACGGGCGGCAATCCTCTGACTCAGTTCGACATGGACACGATAGCCGAGCTGGGGCTTTTGAAATTTGACTTTCTCGGCATAAGATATCTTACTGTAATAGCGGAAGCGGAGCGGCAGATAAGGGAAAAGGATTCTCTATTTGATATTGAAAAAATCCCGTTTGACGACAAAAAAACATTTAAAATGATATGTAAGGGCAACACAGAGGGCGTTTTCCAGCTGAACTCTCCGGGTATGCGCGCAAAGCTCACGCAAATGAGACCGGAAAGCTTTGACGACATAGTGGCCGCCATAGCGCTCTACCGACCGGGACCTATGAAGGCGGGGGCGGTGGACGCCTATGCTGAAAACAAGCGCGACAAAAGCAGGATAAAATACGACACCCCGCTTTTGGAGCCGATTCTCGCTCCGACATACGGGTGCCTTGTGTATCAGGAGCAGGTGACGCAGATATTCCGCGACCTTGCGGGATATTCCTTCAGCCGTGCCGACAATGTGCGCCGCGCCATAAAAAAGAAAAAAGCGGACGTTATAGAGAGCGAGCGCGGGGAGTTCATAAAGGGCGCCGCCGAAAACGGAGTGCCCGAGGAGACAGCGGAAAAGATTTTTTCCGATATAGAGGGATTTTCAAGCTACGCCTTCAACAAAAGCCATGCGACGGCGTACGCAGTCACGGCTTACAGAACAGCGTATCTTAAAGCCAACTATATGACCGAGTACTACTGCGCTCTTATGAACTCCGAAATGTCGTCGGAGTATATTTCCGAGTGCCGCAGACGCGGGATAGACATACTGCCACCCGACGTAAATTCAGGCTTTCAGAAGTTTCACGTTGAAAACGGCTCGATTCGGTACGCTCTTTCTGCAATAGTAAATCTCGGACGTCCTCTTGCGGATTTTATCGTGAATGAACGCGCTGTCGGCGGAAAATATATGTCCTTTGACGATTTTATCCATAGAACGGAAAAATCCGATATAAACAGGCGGCAGTACGAAACGCTCGTGAAGTCCGGCGCTCTTGACTGCTTCGGAATAAAAAGAAGCTGTCTGCTCGCTCTTTCGGATAAGGTTGCCGAGAACAAAAGTCTCTCGTCCGCAAAGCTTGACGGGCAGCTCGATATTATGTCCGTTCTCGGAGAGAGCGGACGGTCATTCGGTACTAAATTTGCAATTCCCGATTTCCCCGAGCTCGATACCGCTCAAAAGCTGAGGTACGAGAGGGAAAGCCTCGGAATGTATCTCAGCGGCAGTCCCGTCGAGCGTTACAGCTCTCATATCGAAAGGGCGGGGGCGTGCGATATAAAGAAAATAAAAAAAGCCTTCGCGAAAGATTTTGCCGAACAGTCCGAAAACTCGGAAAATTCCGAAAGCTTTGAAAACTCCGAAAGCTTCGAAAATTCCGAAAAAAGCGCCGCGCCGACATTTCACGACGGCAGCAAGGTGTGCATTGCGGGAATAATAAACAAAAGAGTAAACAAGAACACCAGAAACGGTGAGCCGATGGCTTTTATAACTCTTGAGGACAAGACGGGCGAAATCGAGGTCGTGGTATTTCCGAATCTGCTCTCCAAAGTCGGGCACCTCCTGACGAGCGACTCCGCCGTGCTTGTGCGCGGCGCAGTATCGGTTAAGGACGACGACGTATCGATTATCGGAGATAAAATAGAAAAGCTGATTGAAAATTCCGAGCCAAAAGAATCAGCAAATACAACGGAGAGCGACAAAAAAAGACACACGCTGTATATTAAAATAGACGACACGGACACTCCGATGTACAAAAAAGTCAGAGACGCGGCGCTGAAATTTCCCGGCGATGCGGATGTGGTTTTTTACAGTGAAAAAAAGAAAAAATATGTGAGAGAAAAGGGACTTTGCGTAAATGTCACGGACAGTCTTATAAGGCTTCTTTGCGAATACGTCGGTGAGGGCGGAGCGGTATACAAATAACAGTAAGCTAAGCGGCGCAATAAAACATACAAGCCGTAAAGCTTTAACCAGTATAGTCCTCAATGACTCTGTAGAGCATGTCCTCGTCAACAAGAAACCCGTTCTTTAAAAGCTCGCGGTCTTTCTCGGGAAGAATAAAGGTGTAAATATCAAGCACTGCGTAAGGCTCCGATTCGCCGTTTTTGAATATGCCTATTTTTTCGCGGTATTCTCTTACCGTATAGACGTTTTGAATTTTTTCCGTATCAAAAGCGGGAACGCTTGAATCGTATGCGTCATTTGCGCTTTCAAGTTCCGTTTTGTATCGGCTTGTTTTACCGAGCGTCAGGTCGGAGCCTGCGGCGGCGAGCGACAGGACGGCGGCTGCTGCCAGCGTTAAAAAAACTGTCCTTTTTTTCATTTTTTCCTCTTGCGCTTTTATGATTTAAAGGTATAATGATATATATGTTGTTACGTAAATATAAAAATAATAAAATCTTAATATTTAAAATTTCAAAAAGCCGTGTTTATTAACAGTATGTCCAAAAACATATGGTAATATAAATACTTCGATAATGCTTTTTCTGTTGTTAAATATTACTTCTTTAAATAATCTTGTATTTATCCTCTGACGAAGGAAGGTGCTCGCTTGAACAGAGAAAAACCGGAAAACAATATTTCGAATATTTCGAATAATTCAAATATTTCAAAT
The DNA here is from genome assembly GCA_947632135.1 of uncultured Clostridia bacterium. Lineage (GTDB taxonomy): Bacteria > Bacillota > Clostridia > Oscillospirales > CAG-272 > RUG14199. The sequence continues at coordinate 23,352 of CANRNZ010000003.1, read as the reverse complement.
AATAAAAATAATCAAAATATTTCTAATAATCCGAACAATCCGAATATTCCCGATAATCCGAGAAATTCGGGCGATTCGGAAAGTGACGCCGCGGCGGAAAAAAAGAGGGAAGATGTAAAGAAAAGACTGCGGATTTTCGGAAAAATATCCTGCAGAGTTCTGACGACTCTCCTCAATATTGTGCTTACGATTATACTGATAGGAATGATAACGGGTATAATTGTCGGTACTGTTTTTGCCCTCTACATCAAGGATTACGTCGACCCGACCATCGACACATCGCTTCTCGTAACAAAAGGCTCCGATACGACGACGAGAATCTTTTACACAAAGTACGAGACCGAAGAGGACAGGATAAATTCAAACGGGGTAGACGTCGAAATAGAAAACCAGCGGCTCCACGGCTCCGACAACAGTATATGGGCGTCCTACGACCAGTTCCCGCAGGAGCTGATTGACGCCTTCACGTCAATCGAGGACCACAGATTCTGGTCCCACAACGGCGTCGACTGGGTGCGCACGACGAAAGCCGTCGCAGGATTCTTTTTCGGCGACGGTGACTTCGGAGGCTCGACCATAACCCAGCAGATTATAAAAAATCTGACGGGCGAGGACGAGGTGACAATACAGCGTAAGGTCCAGGAAATATTCAGGGCGCTCTATCTTGAAAATCAGCTTGACAAGACGGAGATAATGGAGATGTATCTCAACATCGTCTTTTTGTCAAACAACTGTACAGGCGTTCAGGCGGCGGCTAACTTCTATTTTGACAAGGACGTCAGCGAGCTGTCTCTCGTTGAGTGCGCGTCTCTTGCCGCGATAGTTAAAAATCCGTCGAAATACGAGCCTCTGCGCCATGACGTCGTATTCTACCACGACGATGAGACCGGCGAGGACAAGGAGGACGGAAACAGGTCGCGCCGCAACGACGTACTGTATATGATGTGGCAGTACGGAAAGATAACGGAGGCCGAGTACCTTGAGGCGACGAGCACCGAGCTTGTCGTCACGGCAAACAAGGGCACGTCCGCCGTGCGGGACGTAAACTCATGGTATACCGACGCCGTTTTTACGTCGGTAAGAGACGCTCTGATGGAGCAGTACGGCTATTCGGAGTATGTCGCGAGCATGATGATATACAACGGCGGACTTCAGATATATACCGCTATGGACTACGACGTTCAGACGACAATGGAGAATGTCTTTAAAAACGACACCGAGGAGAACTTTTTATACGCATCGACCGCGGAACAGCCCGAGGCGGCGATGGTAATAACAGACCCTTATACGGGCGACGTTCTCGGCCTTGTCGGTGGCAGGGGAGAGAAGATAGGAAACAGAATACTGAACCGCGCCACGCAGTCCAAAAGACCGGCAGGTTCGTCAATCAAGCCCGTTTCGGTCTACGCTCCCGCTCTTGACGCGGGTATTATCACATACGGCACGGCAATAGACGACAGCCCTCTTATGTTCAACGGAACTGTTCCGTACCCGAGAAACGCTCCGAACACGTACGCAGGACTGACGACGATACACGAGGGTATCAGAGTATCGAAGAACACCGTGGCAATGAGGACGCTCGACCTTCTGTCCGTTGACACCTCCTTTGACTTTTTGTACAACAGGCTTCAAATTAAAAGTCTTGTTGAGTCGTATGAAACCTCAAGGGGGACTATAGTTACCGATAAGGACAGGGCGCCGCTTGCGCTCGGACAGCTCTCCTTCGGACTTACTGTTCAGGAGCTGACAAACGCGTACTCCATTTTCGTAAACGACGGCATTTTCTCCGAATCGAGACTTTGGAAAAAAGTGACGGACAGCTTCGGAGAGGTTCTTCTCGAAAATCCCCTGAACCAGGAAATAGTAATCAGCTCCCAGTCGGCGTCGATTATGACAAAGATGCTCGGAGAGGTCGTCTCCACGGGTACAGCCGCGAATTTGACTCTTAAAAATTATGTGAACTGCGCTGGAAAAACAGGTACGACCCAGGAGGACTATGACAGATGGTATATCGGATTTACGCCGTACTATGTCGGAGGTGTATGGTTCGGATATGACCTTAACCAGTCCCTTTCCGAGTTCAGAAGCAATCCCGCAGTGTCCCTTTGGGACAATATTATGACAAAGCTTCATCAAAAGTATATCGACGAGGCAAATGCGGGCGGCGAGCCTCTCAAAACCTTTAACGAGGCGTCGGGCGTCATCACATGCACCTACTGCAAGGATTCGGGACTTCTTATGACCGAGGCGTGCTACGCCGACCCAAGAGGAAGCCGCGCCGAAACGGGATACTTCACCGAGGCGACAAAACCCACTCAGCCCTGCAACGTACACACACTTGTCGACTACTGCACGGCAGGCGGCGGAGTCGCGGGGCCCGACTGTCCCGCGGGCAGTGTGAAGAAGGTCGGACTTCTTAACATAAAGCGCGATATGGACTATCAGATATATATTTCCGACGCGCAGTACACCTACCGCGATATACTCCCCTCAATGAAGCCGTCCACATCGCTTCAGGTCCCGTTCTTCCAGGCGGCAATGGGCGCGAAATTCCCCGGGATTTCAAGCAGCGACAGACAGTACAACTGTTACTGTATTCTGCATACCAATTTCGACAGATGGGATCACCCCGAAAAGTATACAACGAAGCCCGATACCGAAAGCTCCGACGGCTCGAAGGATACGGAGAAAGACGATAAAGACAATAAAGACAATAATAATGACAAAAATAACGCTAATAACGATAAAAAGGACAACTGAGACAGCACGAGATATTAAAAAATAATGCCTTATAAATAAGCTTTGGTATATTTGCTTTGATTTTATTGACAACGGGCGTAAAATGTTATATACTTTATATGAAATAATGTGAAATAAAGCAAAGTATATGCAATAATCGCATGATTTACTTTCGGAGGTATCTTTATGAAAAGCTTTATCAAAATAAGAAGACTGATAGCGCTTGCGCTTGTCACCGTAATTCTCGGCGTCGCGCTTTGCTCGTGCTCTGCAACGGAGGCCAATGTGACCGTTTATTTCAACGTCGTAAAATACGATGAAAACAACAAGGTTACAAGCACACAGGAGATAGGGCACATGCCCGTTACGGTAAAAGGCAACCCGCCGACCGCGCTTGCCGCTGCGGAGAGCGCTCTGATTGAGCTCGACTTTGAAAACGGCTACGCTCTCACCGCCGACGGATACAGCGTCGGAATGGTAAACGGCATTGCCGAAAGGTCCGAGACTGACGCAACTACTGGTTACTATGCCTATTGGAGATGCAGTATAAACGGCAACCCCACAACGACAGGCAGACAGAGCGAGGTCGAAATATACGAGGGCGACGTTCTGACATTTGATTTCATTCAGGATTCAAGACCCCGTCAGGACAACGTGTATGATTCAGCGGATGAATCCGGCAATTGATTATGCCGCTCCCGCCGGAAAATATTATAAGTTAATAAGCCAAAACGCAAAATCCCGTCGGGTGAAAGCCCGACGGGATTCTTTAATTTTTTTATTATTATTTTTGTAAATTTTTGTAAGTAAGGTCAAGTCCCGCTTGTCGTCTCGCCGTTTTCGGACGCTGTGTCTGTGCTCTGCGCTGTATCTGTCGTAAGATAGCTTGATACGGCGTAAACTATCTGTCCGTTATATTCGAGCTTTGACCAGCCTTTGACGCTTATTCCTATTCTGTGTACGAACTCCCCGTTTTTAAGGGTATATACGACCTGAGAGTCGACTGTGGAGGGAGCCGTTCTGAGATTTGTTTCGATTTTTGCCGTAACGTTGTCGTTTGTCGGCTCAAAATCGTTATATTCGGTTGCGTCGTCCGTCTCGGTCGACGGTTCATCCGTCGAGTATTCGGTCGTAAGATAGCTTGTTATGGCGTATACAGACTGACCGTTGTATACAAGCCTTGACCAGCCCTTGTCGCTTGTACCGGTTCTCTCAAGAAACTGTCCCGCGGAAAGGGTTCCCGCGATGTCGCTTTCAGTCGTCGGGAGAGTTCTCAGATTTACAAATTCCTTTGCGGTCACGCTGTCGCTACATTCCGTGAATGTGTTTCCCGCAACTATATTCGGATTCGGATTTGTATCGACCTGAGGCCTTTGGGTGAGGTCTGTCGTAAGGTAGCTTGTTATCGCATAGACCGTTTGTCCGTTGTAATCAAGCCTCGACCAACCGTTTGAGCCGATTCCCGTTCTCGTTACGGTCTGACCGTTTTTGAGGAGGGCTACAATGTCGCTTTTCGTTGTGGCGGCGCTTCGCAGATTTGTCTCGTCCTTTGCAGTTACGGTGTCGCTGACGGCCGTATATTTTCTGTCCTCGGCGCTTTGCGGTACGCTCGGCTGCGGGAGTGAAACAGACGTATCCTTTGGCGCCGTGTAGCTTCTTTCAAAATAACATACACTAAGGTCGCAGCTGCCGTCGATTCCGGGGACGGCGCCCATATTTGTATACTGCCACGCGCTGAATTTGTTTCCGTAGTCGGGATTTGATTTTTCGGGATATGTAACGGCGGGGTACTGCGCGACCCAGACCATGTATTTTGTATCAAGCTCCGAAATATTCCAATACGCGCTGTTTTCAAGCTCGTTTTTTGAGCCGTAGAGCATCGGCTCGTACCCTGCTTTTTCAACTGCGGCGAGAAACGACGCGGCGTTCTCCGTTCTTTCAATAGCGCTGACGCTGTGCATTCTGCTCGAGGGATTTCTGAAGCCCTCGCAGTCGTAAACCACGGGGTACGATATCGCGTATCCCTTTATCGCGTTTATAGTCCACTCCGCCTCTTCTCTTGCCTCGTCTTTATTTACCGCAGTGGAGAAGAAATACACGCCCACAAGAAGCCCCGCGTCGCTTGCTTTTTGAATATTATAGTCGGCGTTGTCGTCCTTGTATATTTTTCCGTCGCCGCCTCTGTATCCTATGCGAATGAATGCAAAATCCATTCCGCTGTTTTTGACTGCCTGCCAGTCGATTTTACCCTGCCATTTTGAAACGTCAACGCCGTTTGTTCTCCCGCTTTCGGGCTGAATTTCATCTGCGGTTATGTTTTTTCCGCTTTCGGTATTCAGTTCTGCGTTTTCGGGGTCGACATTTCCGTCGTCATAAATATACGGCTCATCTGTCACCGCAGGCAAGGCGGCAGTATCATCGGAGCTTGAACTGCCCGAGTCCTGTCCCGCGCCGCTTTTATTATTGCATGATTTAAGTATAAAAAACAAAGCGACGACGAGCAGGATACACAGCGCGCCTGCTGACGCGATACATATTATTTTCTTTCGTTTGCTCACTCTCCCACCTCACTATATATTGAAATAGCGGTCAGCGACCGATTGTCAGTGGTCAGTAAATCGTTTCCGTTCTGCTCACTGCTCACTGTCCACTGACCGCTAATCACTGATGCAGTATTCAGAGCGTGACTTTGTATACAAGGTCTCCCGAGGCGTGGTCGTCTTTTGAAATCTTGAAGTATGTTTTTCCGTCTCTGACTTCAAAATCGACGGGTTTTCCGTCAAGAGTTATCTCCTTTGCCTTCGCTGTGTGAATTACAACATCAAAGGAGGGAATATCTCCGATTCCGTTTATTACGGGGTCGGAGGGCTTGTATCTGTCGTCGGGGCGCTTTTCTTTGCCGCTGAAGGCGCCCTCGCGAGCCTTCAGCGTGAATGTGAACGACGATGCCGCGGAGTCCGTAAGGGTCATGTTTGTATCGGCAAAGGCTCCGTCAAGATAATCGTATGACAGACCGTCGTCCTCATACAAATCAAACTCGCAGTCGCCGCCGTGGTAGATGTTTACGGTATATTTATCGCCCTTGAATTTTTCGATATAAGGCTGAGGCTCCATTGTAACGACGATACTGCCGCACTTTACAAACAGAGCGCCGCCGCGTCCCTCGGGTATATCGTACTTTATCACCCGATTGCCGTCATAGACCTTTCCCGTAAAGAAGTCGAACCATTTTCCCTCGGGAAGAGTTATATTCATATCGAACACGCCGACAAGGAAGCTGTCGCCGAACATATATGTGTTTGCAACATAATCGTATTCGGGGTGGTCGTCATATATAAGAGAGAGAGCGCGCGCTATCGGCATTGACGTCAGGGACGCTTTTCTCGCCATTGAATATATATACGGGAAAAGGGAAGAGCGGAGCTTGCCATAGTAACGAGTCATATTTTCAAGCTCGTCGCCCATGAACCACGGCTGCTGCCAGTTTCTCCAACCAAGCTGCTGTACCCACGGCATAAAGAACGCGTAGTGAAGTCCTTCGGGGCTTGTCGCCTCCATATCCGCCGAAACGTTTGTATGACCCGAGAGGCCGTAGTTCAGCATTGCGACGACTGTGTCATATCCGCCGCCGGTGTCGCCCGCCCACGAAGCGCAGTACTGCTGGCTTCCCGCGTACATGCACGGAGTGTATATTAAAGCTCTTCTGCCGTCCGTATAATTTTCAAATCCCTCTTTCATCTGCTTTACATACAGAACAGGGTAGACGTTATGTATCTCGTCGTCGAAATATTTTCCGCCCCAGAGTCTGTCGGGGTGGTCGTTTACCTGAAACGCTCCGTCAAGCTTGAACGCCGACGCGCCGTTATCCACGAATTTTTGCAGGTGCTCAAACCACGGCTCGTCGCGTTTTGTGAGGCCGTCCATATAGCTCGGGCACGCGAGATGTTCGTCGAGAATTGACGCTCCCTCAAAGGTATATTCCTTGTTGAACTTTATGGCGCGCGCGTTGGTCAGGCGCTCCTCCTCCCAGAGAAGGTCATAATCCTGACAAAGCCACAGGCTGAGCTTATAACCCATAAGGCGAAGATTATAGAAGAACGTCTCGGGTCCGCTTTGGTTTTCGGGCAGCCATCCGGGCAAATAGAATCTGTCCTCGTCCCACTTTTTGTCAACTGTGCGGTCGTATTTGCGGCTCATCCACTGGGGCTCAAGTCCGACCATATCGCAGGGTATATCCTCGCGCCTGAACATAAGGCAGTCCCAGAGCATCTCCCTTGCGTTCGTCTGCTCGTTGAGCACGAATGTATGCCCGTAAAACGATTTCGGCATCATAAGAGGACGTCCCGCCACGGCGGCCTGAAGGTCAAGGATATCGGCGAGCTTTCCGCTCTCGGGAATGAAAAGATAGAAGTCGATGTTTCCCTTATGGGACTCAATGAACATCTTGTCGTGTTCTTCATTTCCGATGTCGAAGGTGTGAGCGTAGGTGCAGTTCAGAAGAAGTCCGTAACCGTTTGAGCTCATTATAAACGGTACGGGACCGTAGGAGGCTATGTTCCTGATGTCAAGTCTTGATTTTGTACCGCGTCTCGCAATGCTCGTTCTGCTCTCGTCTCCGAGCCCGAAGAAGCGCTCGTTTTCGGATAATCCGACAGTTATTTTAAAGCCTTTGTTTGTATATTCTTTTCCGTTATATCCGTCAAAATCAAATACAGTCGGTTCTTTTGTTCCGAGCACTGTCAGTGTGTTCGTTTTTTTGTTGACAACGAGGGTCACGCCGTTTGATACGACGGAATATGTCTCGTCGTTCTGCGCGCTCTCTGCCTCCATGTCACCGCTTTCCTTCAGAATGTTGTAGCGCGAGAGCAGACTTTCGGTGTACTCTCCGTTTTTTGCCATTCTGAAGCGAAAAACGCCTTTGTCAATTACGCGGATTTCATAATCCATCCCGTTTCCTTTGATACTGAACATAGGTTTCTCCTTTTTTATCTTGTTTCTGACTTGTTTCTGACTTGTTTAAAACTTTTTCAAGCTTTGAAGCTTTGAAGCTTTGAAGCTTCCGAATATTGTATACTCAGTTTCCCTCTTCAAGAGCGCCCTCAAGGGCTCTTGCGAGCTGGTCGGCGCATGAAGTATTTTTCATGCCGCACGTGTTGCCCTTTAAAAGCCTTATTACCTCGGTGGCTTCCATTCCCTCAACGAGCTTTGAAATCGCTTTAAGATTCCCGTTGCAGCCGCCACAGAACGAGACGTTCTTTACCTTTCCGTCCTCGATGTCAAACGCTATCTTTGACGAGCATGTTCCCTTTGTTTTGTATTCGTGCATTTTCTGTCTCCTTAAACTTAATAATTTCAAAAATTTTTATATTTTACTGAGTTTCCTCAGTTTTTTTATCATTTGACATGTTTGCCCATATCAGGTTTACGTTAAGCGTGTCCCCCGTTATTTTTGCTGACGACGCGTCCTCGGGAATATCACCCTCGTCGCCGCCGGTATAGTTTCCCTGAGACGGCTCTCCGTTTACCGTGACCGCTCCCGACGTCATTATATTTGTCGTCGATATTTCGCTGTCATATGCGAGTGTGACATTGGCGTTTCCCTTGCTTGAGCTGAGCGTAAAGTTGTGCACCTCGGAAATGTCGCCCGTCATTGTTATATTTGCTATGTCCCCGGTAAAATAGGAAATTTCGCAGTTCTCGGTCGAAAGGTTGCAGCTGTTCGATTTGATTTTGACATTGGAGGTGGTTTTCAAATCCTTAAGCTTAATGTTCCCGTTGTCAAGGTTTATATTGTAATCGGTGGCGGTCGAAAGATTTTCGACTGTTATATCTCCCTTTTCGAGAGAAAAATCAAATATCTTGATGTCCCTCTCGTCGCTGAGGTATATATTTATCTTTTTATCCCCGTCGTACCTTTTGAAAACGGTCAAAAGCGACCTCATACCCTTAAACTGGAAGGACGGGTCCCAAAAGCTGAAAAGCGACGGCAAATCGACATATTCGCCGAAATCGACGACCCTGTTCCTTGTTGAAACGGAAAAGTATGTATCGTTAAAATTTATAAATTCGAGGTAATCCTTTTCCTGACCCGTATATACCGTTATATCCGCGTCCGCGGCGTCTATTGAAATTTTGGTGACGTCGGTGTCGTTTATGTCAACTGTGTATACATATTTGCCGTCAATCTTTTTCTGAAAGAGCTGCACGTTTTGATTCTTTGCCATAAAGGACGCAATAACGCATATTATAATGCCGACTCCCGTGAGCGCGCCCGAAAAAATAAGAAAGAATTTGGACATGGATTTCATTTTTCCGACGCCTCCTTTCTCATCTGATTGAAGTAAAGCTTAAGACGGGACACGATGCCGTCCTTCAGATACGCGGTGAATTTTTTCCAAAGTATCGGCGCGGCTCTTACCGACAAATTGTAAATACATATGCAAAGCGCGAGAGTTATCCCCGCTATGACAAGGGCAAAGCCTATCTCAAAAATCCCCTCGGGAACGATGCTGAAAAGCTTTATGACGCCGTATATCAAGCCCGCAAGGGAACCGACGCTTCCGACGACGGTGACAGATACAAGAACGCAGAGAAGAGCCGTTATAAGAAGCGCAATGAGGGTATACACGACAAGGGACACAAGCCCTATTGCGAAATAAACCGCAAGAAGGGTCGGGATATTTTTCAGAACTATTTTCCTGTATTCCTTTTTCTCCCCGTCTGAAAGCACCGTTTTTACTATCTGTTTTTTTACGGTTCGCTCCATTTTGCGGGTCGCGCCGACATCGGGCGCTTCTTCCGCGGCGGAAAATTTCGTGGTTTTATATCTCGCGCCGTCGGGCGCCGCTCTGCCGTCGGCACTGCCGTCAGCGGGCAGGGAGGTGTCGCCGCGCGCGGGCGGCGTGATATTTTTTACGGACATAATTTCGCTCGGGGCTCTTTCACGTCTTGTTTTCCCGAGGTACGCCGAGACGATTTCATAAATCTCTCTCTCGGTTTTTACGCGGGATATATCGCCGTTCCCGTTTTCACTCATGAGGCGGAGGATTATCCGGGCGTGTTTTTTTGCGTCCGTCTCGGATATTCCGTTTGCAATAAGGCTTTTTTCAATTTCCGTCATAAAAATATTTATTTCCAAAAAGTCACCTCATTTCAGCCTGATTTTATTTAAATATTTAAAAACGCTTGAAATTTTCGGGGCTGTAATGTATCATAATTACAGGTATAAAAGCAGACATAACCGATGTCATATCAGATGTTTTTATGGTATTTATACGGCATGTATACGGCATTTATATGATAACAAAAAAAGGAGCAAATTTCAATATGCGAATGAGAAAAAAGAAACGCGGAGAAGAAAGACTTTTCGCGCTTTCGTCCGTAGTTTTTCCCGACATTGACTCATACTGCAAAAAGCGCGCCGAGAACGGCGAAACAAGCAAAATATTTGAAAAGGAGCTTCCGCTCCGCCTTGAAATCGGGTGCGGCAAGGGGGACTTTATATGCGAAACATCTCTTCGCGACGACGGCTACAATTATTTTGCAATGGAAAAGGTGCGTGACGTGATAGTAGTCGCGGCAGAGAAGTACGCCTCGTCAAGAGGTCTCGGCGCGCTCTCTCCGCACGGCGACTGGCAGGGGCCCGACGGGCACATATACAAGGACGGCGAGCGCTTTGACATACCGCTTGAAATGCGCGGAAACGTGCGGTTTATTTTATGCGACGCCGCGGAGCTTGACAAACTGTTCGAGCCGTGTACATTCGACACGATATATGCAAATTTCAGCGACCCATGGACAAAAAACGGACAGGCGGAAAGGAGACTTACCGCGCCGTCTTTTCTGAGCTTATACGAAAAGCTTCTTATTCCCGGCGGAAGCTTCAGATTCAAAACGGACAACATACAGCTTTTCGAGTATTCTCTTAAAACAGTCCGCGACTCCTCGCTTGAGCTCTCTTATTTTACACACGACCTGCACGGCTCAGAGAAAAACGCCGACAACGTTCAAACCGAATACGAAAAGAATTTTGCCGCAAAGGGAGTTAAGATAAATTACCTTGAGGCGGTAAAAAAATCTTAAAGCCGAGAACCGTAAAAGATATGGGACGCAAGGTCGGCTTTAATCTGTTTTAGTCAATTCTTGTTTTAATCAATTCTTGAAAACTGGCGCTCAATAGAGGTTTTCTTTATCTCAAAGGCGACAGGCCTCCCGTGAGGACATGTTTTTATAACCTTGCCGTCCTCGCCGGGCTTTTTCAAAAGTCGTCTGCATATCCACTTTATGTGGTCGATTCCGTAGTACCGCCCACCCTTAATCGCCGCCTTGCAGGACGCCTGATAAAGAGCCTTTTCAAAAAATTCCGCCTCGGCGCTCTCGACGGTGCCGAGCCCTTCGCAAAGTCTCGATATCATTGTCCCGAGCATATCAGCGGCGGCGGCGGCGCTTATTTCGGACGGTATTTGTGTGACAGAGACAGTATGCCTTTCTCTGTCCGCCGTAAAATCAAAGCCTATCGAGCGTATATCGTCCGAGTATTCGTCGATGACGGGAAGCTCGTCCTCGGATACCGAAAACTCTACAGGCGCAAGCAACATCTGCGCGTCCTTGTTCGCGGTGCGCCGCCTTTCGCACAGCTCGTCGAAAATAATTCTCTCGTGCGCCGCGTGCTTGTCTATGAGAAGTATTCTGTCCTCAAGCTCTACTATGACATAGCAGTCGTAAGCCTCGCCGATAATCCTGAAATTCGGGATATCTGCGTTTTCGGATTCCGTTTCAGTTTCACTGTCCGAAGCGAGAGAAAGCTTGTATTTCGCGCTCTGAGCGCCTGTGCTTTTTGAGTCGACGTCTTTTTCGTATGTATGATCATCGGGAATAGTTTCCCGACTGTTTTCTTTTGCCTCTTCCCTTATTTCTTCCTTTTTTTCGGATTTAATATTTTTTTCAAACGACGAAAGGTCATATCCTGCCAAAATCGACGAGAGCCCCACGGATTCTCCGACTGTACGTCGATTTAAGTCGTTTGTGTAATTTGCACCGTTTTTGCCGTTTGTAAAAGAGTCATTTGCATAATTTGAGCGTTCGGGCGAGACGCCGTTTTCTGCATTTGCCGCGGAGCTTATATCGAGCTGTTTGTCCTTTTCGGCTCTGCCGACGGGCGCAAATCCGCTCAGAACACGCCGTACCTTTTCATCGTTCAACGGGTTTTCCACAGGATTTGCCGAATATACATAATTTTCAGGATTTTCAAAATTACCCGCGGACTGCGTGCTGTGCAGCGTATTTTTATCATTTGCATTTACATTAGATTCAAAGGAGCTGTTCGGCGCCTGCCCGTAGACGGCGCCGATTTTTATTTCGGGCCTTGAAAGGGAAGAGTTCAGCGCCGTCAAAACGGCAAAGTGAACTGCTTCGCTGACGACTCGCTCGTTTGAAAACTTGACCTCAAGCTTTGTCGGATGTACGTTTACGTCGACAGCGCCGGGCGCGATGCTTATATTCAAAACGCACATCGGGAATTTATCCGACGGTATTTTCGACACGTACGCCCTCTCGAGGGCCGCCGTCGCGATGGGACTTTTTATAAATCTGCCGTTTACGAAAAAGATTTCCATGCTTCTTTTCGAATAGCTCCTGTCGGCGTCGCTGACATAACCCGAAACCCTGACTCCGTTTTCGCTTCTGTCGACCTTAATAAGTCTCTCGGCGGTTTCTCTTCCGAAAACGCTGTGTATTGCGTTTTTAAGATTTCCGTCTCCCTGCGTCATAAATCTTACAACGCCGTCGCTTGTGTATTTCAAAGACACGTCGGGAGCTGACAGCGCCACTCTTTCTGCAATCTCGGTTATTTTGGCGCACTCCGTGGCGTCTCTTTTTAAAAATTTGCGGCGCGCCGGTACGTTGTAAAACAGCTCGTCCGCAATTACGGTAGTACCCGCGGCGCATCCCGCCTCGCAAAGGTCGACAATCTCTCCGCCCTCACAGACCATGAATGAGCCGTTTTCGCTGTTTTCGGTCCGCGAGTAGATTTTCATTTTCGTGACGGAAGCTATCGCCGCAAGCGCCTCGCCTCTGAAGCCGAGAGTCGATATTTCCTCAAGATCCGAGGCGTTTTTTATTTTGCTTGTCGCGTGACGCAGCACCGCGAGCGGCAAATCGTCGTATTCGATTCCGCAGCCGTTGTCGGAAACTCTTATATGGGATATACCGCCGTGTTTTATTTCAAGAGTTATGCAGTCGGCTCCCGAGTCGACTGCATTTTCAAGCAGCTCCTTGACAATCGACGCGGGTCTGTCGACAACCTCGCCCGCCGCGATAAGATTTGCGACGTCAAAGCCGAGTACGTTTATTTTTCCCACGGCAGTCTCTCCTTTCTTCGTCTTATTTATTTCCGTCTTATATCTTTTTGCCTTTTTTATATACGCCCGCTATCCTGCGGCGCTTTCTGCACAGTCAGTTTGCAAGCTCTTTTTTCCACTCGAATATAAGGTTCATTGCCTCAATGGGAGTCAGGGTGTTAAGGTCTGTCTTTTTGATTTTCTCGCACACCTCGTCCTTTGATATATCAAGCAGGCTCATATTGAATAGCGCGCCGTCCGATGCCTCGGCGCTGCGCGGGACCTCGGGCTTTTGGGCTCCGACGTCGCTTTGCGCTTCAAGGCTTTCAAGTATTTCCTTTGCTCGCTTTACAATCGACGACGGAACGCCCGCAAGCTTTGCTACTTGTATGCCGTAGCTTTCGTCGGCGGGACCTTTTACAATTTTCCTCAGAAACGTCAAATCGTCCCCGCGCTTTTTAACCGCGACATTATAGTTTACGACGCCCTCTGTTTCCTCTTCAAGACACGTCAGCTCGTGGTAGTGCGTCGCAAACATTGTTCTTGCCGAAAGCTTTTTCCCGGCGGTGTACTCCGCGACCGCTCTCGCAATGCTCATGCCGTCGTATGTGCTTGTACCTCTTCCTATTTCGTCGTAAATTATAAAGCTTTTCCTTGTCGCGCCCTTAACAATCGCTGCGACCTCTTTCATTTCGAGCATAAACGTCGACGTACCCGACGAGAGGTCGTCCGACGCTCCGACACGTGTAAACAGCTTATCGCAAATGCCGATTCTTGCGTCCGACGCGGGGACAAACGAGCCCATTTGCGCCATAAGGATTATAAGCGCAGTCTGTCTCATGTATGTCGATTTACCCGCCATATTCGGTCCCGTGATAAGCATAAGACGTCTGTCCTCTGTATTCAGGTGAACGTCATTCGGAACAAAATAAGAGTTCTCGGTAAACTTTTCGACAACGGGGTGCCTTGCGTCTTTAATAATAAGCTCGGTGCTGCAATCGACCTCGGGGCATACGTATCCGTTTTGAACCGCGACCTCGGCAAGGCTCACATACATATCAAGCTCGGCAAGGGCGGCGGCGCTCTTTCTGATTCTCAAAGCGGCGTCCGCGACCGTATCGCGCACTTTTGAAAACAGCTCGTATTCGAGAGCCTTTACCTTATCGGACGCGCCGAGAATCGTCGCCTCGGTCTCCTTCAGCTCGCGGGTTATATATCTTTCGCAGTTTGCAAGAGTCTGCTTTCTTATGTATCCCTCGGGCACGGGGCCGCTGTAGGACTTTGTGATTTCTATATAGTAGCCGAAAACTCTGTTGTTTCCGACTTTGAGATTTTTTATCCCTGTTTTCTCCCTTTCTGCCGTCTCTATTTTCCGTGTCCAGTCCTCGGCGTTTTCCACAATCGAGCGTAGCTCGTCCACATCGGCATTAAAGCCCGATTTTATAATTCCTCCCTCTCGCACCTGAAACGGAGGGTCTTCATTTATCGCGGAGTCGATAAGGTCGTGTATGTCGGTCAGCTCGTCTATACTGTTGAAAAGTGACAGCAGCTCCTCCGATTCGAGCGGGTCGAGCGCGGCTTTGACACGCGGCAGAACCGCTACAGTCTTACATATGGCGCGAAGCTCTCTTGCGCCCGCCGTTGCGTATGTTACCTTTGTTATAAGTCTTTCAAGGTCAAGCACGCACCCGAGCAGCTCGCGAAGCTCCTCTCTGAGCACAAAATTCGAGGCTATCTCGCCGATTGCCCTTTGGCGCTTCGTTATCCGAGCCACATTTGTAAGCGGATGCTCGACCGAGTAGCGAAGAAGTCTTGCGCCCATTGCGGTGCTCGTTTTGTCAAGAACCCAGAGCAGGGAACCGCGCTTATCCTTTGTTATCATCGTCTCGGTAAGCTCAAGGTTCCGTCTTGTGGAAATATCCATTTCGAGGAAATTTTTGTTTTCGTACAAATCTATATCGGTAAGATATGATATGTCCGTTTTCTGAGTTTCTCTGATATATGAAAGAGACGCTCCGACGGCGACGAGAGCGACGGGGAAGTTTTCCTCATCGGCTTTGTCGCCAAAATGCTTTTTTGCCTCTCTTGCGGCGTCGGACACCGCGAACCTTTCGGGACAGACGTTAGAGCAGAGTATATTTGACCTGTCTTTAATAAATGAGCTGATGAGCGGATACCTGTCAAGGTCGTCGTTTGATATAATCTCAGTCGGAAGATATGTTGAGAGCTCGTTTATCGTTCTGTTCTCAAAATCCGACGTATCAAATTCTGTGGCGTGTATTTTCGCCGTGGAAATGTCTGTAAAGCAAACGCCGACGCCCTCGTCCGATATATATATCGCGCCGAGATAATTATTTTTCGATTCATTCAGCATCGACGACTCGATAACCGTTCCGGGGGTTATCACGCGAATCACCTCGCGCTTTACAAGCCCCTTTGCAAGAGACGGGTCCTCCGTCTGCTCGCAGACGGCGATTTTATATCCCCTTGATATCAGCTTTGCAATGAAGGTATCGGCGGAGTGAAAAGGGACGCCGCACATCGGAGCTCGGTTTCCGTTTCCGCAGTCGCGCCCCGTGAGAGTGAGTTCAAGCTCGCGGGAAACAAGCTGAGCGTCCTCAAAAAACATTTCGTAGAAATCGCCGAGGCGGTAGAAAAGGATATACCCCTCGTATTTGTTTTTGATTTCAAAATATTGCTCCATCATGGGTGTATATTCCATGTATACCTCCTGCGTAAAGCCGTTTTAAATAGCTTTATTATCCTGTTGTCCCGATATCGTCATTTGTCAATGACATCCGCCGCACGTCGAGCAGTCGTGCGTACACGACTGAGGACGCTTTCCAGTCACGGCGTATTCAAGCTCGGCGTAAACCTCGTTTGTCATCTCCTCGTAGTCCTCGGAGGCCTCTCTGAATCTGACATACACAGGGTGATTTGTAACGGCGCCGTATATCTCGTCAAGCCTTGACTGAAGAGCTGATGCCGCGTCGTTGTCGGGCGTTTCCTTTTGATATTCAAGCCCGAGCGCCTCCTGAACGGCGTTGTATTCCTCAAGCAGCTTTGTCAGCTCCTCGTTTTTTGAATAAGCCTCGGACGCATCCGATATTGCCTTGTGTCTTGAATCGGCTTTTATAAGGTCCGCGACAACATGAATTGCCGCCGTAAGTCCGTCCGATATGATTTTCTTTTCTGTTTTGGCTTCCATTTTATCTTTCATTCCTTTTTTAAATTATAATATTTTATTTTTTGATTTCTCAGTCAGTTTATAAATGCTTTCGAAAATTTCGCATATTTACCGTTTTATCGTTTTATCGTTTTACCGTTTCCCCGTTCATTGAAAAGGTTTCCGCCTCGGTTACTCTGACATTGACAAATTCGCCGATAACGGAATTATCTCCTTTGAAATGAATAGGTCTCGGCGAATCCGAGCGGCCGGTCAGCATATTTGAATCATTCTTGCTGACTCCCTCCGCAAGTACCTTCAAGGTTCTGCCTACAAAGCGTTTGTTTCTCTCAAGGGAGATGGCGTTTGACAGCTCGAGCAATTTTGAAAAACGCTCCGTCGATACCTCTTTCGGGACGAAATTTTCCATTCTTGCCGCGGGAGTACCCTCGCGCGGCGAAAAGATAAACGAAAAGAGCGCGTCATAGCGAACCTCTTTTATAATGTCGAGAGTCGCTTTGAAATCCTCTTCAGTCTCGCCCGGAAAGCCGACTATAATATCCGACGTTATGCTGACGTCGGGGCATGCTTTTTTAAGCTTATCAATGATTTTAAGATATTTTTCGGAGTCGTAGCGCCTGTTCATGAGACTCAGTATCCTGTCTGAGCCCGACTGCACGGGCAAATGCAGGTGTTTTGCTATTTTTTCCTCTTCGGCAATCGCGGATATAAGCTCGTCAGATGCGTCCTTCGGGTGGCTTGTCATAAATTTCAGTCTGAAATCCCCGTCGAGCGCGCAGATTTTTCGAAGAAGCGCGGCAAAAGAGATGCCGTTTGAGATATCCTTTCCGTATGAATTTACGTTTTGCCCGAGAAGAGTGATTTCCTTTGCCCCGCTTGAAATAAGCTCTTTTGCCTCTGATATCACGTCCTCGGGAAGTCTGCTTCGCTCTCTTCCTCTGACATAAGGCACGATACAGTAAGAGCAGAAATTATTGCAGCCGTACATAACGGAGAGCCACGCCGTGTGCGGAGCTTTTCTGTATGTAGGTATTGATTCCGTTATCTCGAATTTGTCCGAATGAATAAATTCTCTTTTTTTGCCGCAAACCGCATTGAAAACAAGCTCGGGAACGCGGTGGACGGCTCCTGTGTCAAAGACGAAATTAACGTAAGGGTAGCTGTTTTTCAGCTTGTCGCTGCGATGCTTTTGAGTCACCATGCAGCCGCCGACACCGATTATAATTTCGGGGTCCTTATCCTTTAAATGCTTGTACTCTCCGATAAGAGAAAGCGCCTTTATCTCCGCGTGCTCGCGCACCGCACAGGTATTTACGATTATAAGCTTTGCCTCCGACGGGTCGCCCGCGGCCTTGTATCCCATCATGACGGCAAGTCCCGCTATCCTCTCGCTGTCCGCCTCATTCTGCTGACAGCCGAGAGTCTGTATATAAAATCCGGGACGCTCTGCGCCGTATTTTGCGGCGTTTATCTCGGCTACCGCCGACGCAAAATATTCGACTTCCGTCCTCTCACCGTACTTTTCTGCTTTTTCTGTTTTTTCAATTTTTTCCATAAAAGAATCTTTATATTGTTTTTCCGTCGCCAAAGGTTTCCTCCAAGTTCTCGGTTCAATCGGTATTTGCAGGTTCGGCGGGTTCCTCGACGTATTCCTCAAACATGCCGCTCTCGGAAAGTCCGCTTGTCAGAAGTGTCGTCCCGTCTTTTTTTGTAAATACCGCCTCAAAATCATATTTTTCGGACTTATAAAAGTCAAGCGCCTTCTCGTACCCCATCACGAAAAGCGCCGTGGACAGCGCGTCCGCCGTGCTCGCGTCGGAGCATATGACAGCAACGCTTGAAAGCCCCGAATCGGCGGGATAGCCTGTCTCGGGGTCGAATATGTGATGATATCTTATCCCGTTTTCCTCAAAGTATCTCTCATAATCTCCCGATACGGACACGTATCCGCTGTCGATATATACGTATCCTACGACCTTTGACGTATCGAGCGGGTCGGTAATCCCTATTTTGTATTTTTGACTTTCCTCGTCCTTTGTTCCCTTTATTTCCTTTGAGCCGAACACCGAAACGTTTCCTCCGAATGACACAAGTCCGTAAAGAACGTCGGTCGACTCAAGATACTCCGTTATTTTTTCAAGAGCGTACCCCTTTCCGATAGCGCCGAGGTCGATTTTCAGCTTTCTGTCGCTCTTTTTCACGTCGGAGGCTCCAACTGTTATCTTGTCGTTTCCCGTGTGGCTGAGGGCGTCGGATATTTCCTCGGCAGAGGGTACTCGGTGGGTGTCTCCCGTTATATTCCAAAGCTCGGTGAGAGTGCCGAGAGTTATGTTGAACGCGCCGCCCGTGTTCTCCGAGAGCTCGAAGGATTCATTCAGAAGAGATATAAAATCGCCGTCAATGTCCAAAACGCAGTCTGTCTCTTTGTTGATATACGATACAATACTGCCGTCGATTGTTCTTGAAAGGGAAGCCTCTATCTCCTTTGCTATATCGGCGCAGTTTTGTTTTATTTCGTTAAGGTAAGCGTCATCGAAATATATTATTTTTCGTCCGTCCTTTTTTCCGCTGTTTCTTGCGAGACGAACCGTTACCGCGGTGTCCATCGCGATAAAGTTCGCGTCAAAGTACTCCTTTTCCTCGTTTTTTTCGCAAGAGGAAAAAGAGGATAAAACAGCTATAAAAACAACCGCCGCAAGAAACGCTGAAATAAATTTTTTCATAAGCTTTTCAGCTCCTTTTCAAAGAAAACATTTCTCGGAAGAAAGCAGAGAATTACCCCGGTGGCTCCTCCGCAAATCACAGCCGCCAAAACAAGGTACGGCATATAGAACAGCGCCGAGAGACTTCCCGTTACCAAAAGCGCCGCGGCAAGCTGACCCATATTGTGAAAGACCGCCGATATAACCGACACTCCGATAAAGCTTATCCTGCTTCTCAGAATATATTTTGAAATAAAAAGGGAAGTGTAGGACAAAAGCGCTCCGACGAGCGAGAAAATAAAGGAGGATATGTTTGAAAAAAGAATAAATGACAGGGCAAGTCTGCATATTAAAACAAGAAGCGCCGTTTTTGCCGAGTGTCTGTAAAAGACCGTACATATTACGATATTGGCAAGACCGAGCTTGAAGCCCGGTATCGGAACGAGCGCGTCAAACGGTATTTGCGATTCAAGAAAGGAAAGCGCGAGCGCAAGGCAGACATATGCCGCGCCGAGGGCCGCTTCCTTTGCATTGCTTGCTTTGCTCGAGGCACTACGGGATGATGATGTCCGCTTTTCCATTTTCCGCCTCTCCATGTGAGATGTTTGATTTTATAAGCAGTCCTCCGGGAACGCAAATTATCGAACCGCCGTCACGGTCAATCGGGCGTGTGCTTTTGCATATTCCGTCGGGGCAGTCTGCCTCGGTGACGGCGGCTTTCCCGTCCTTTATTTCAACAGTATAATTATATCCGCCGCTGCTTATATGGAGCGTCATGTCCCTGTCAAGCGGGTACGTCGTCTCGCCGACATCGCTTGTGACTGTTACGGACAAGCTCTCGCCCCCGACGCTGAAAAAAATAAACAGCAGAGCAAAAGCGAGAAATATGGCGATTATTATAAAATCAAGCGCCGTCGGCTTTTTATTCGGAAGTATTTTCTCCATAATATTCAATAAAATCAGTAAAAATCAATATAAATCAATAATAACAATCAATAATATACGGAGTATTTCTTTTTTCGCTTTTAATTGCATTTTCGACTTTTCGACGCAAAAACAGTCCGCTATATTATATAATTATACAATAAAGTTAATATATTGTCAACCTTGCAAAAAAAGCGGTTTTCGGCTTGAAATAACTCTCAAAAATCAGAATCCGTGAAAACGGAATATAAATAAAAATTAAAAAAACTATTGACATTTTAAATGAATTATAGTAAACTACAAAGGCGCAAAGCAAACGCGAGAGTGGCGGAACTGGCAGACGCGCACGTTTGAGGGGCGTGTGGTTCACACCGTACGGGTTCAAGTCCCGTTTCTCGCACCAGCGGATATGGCGGAATTGGCAGACGCGCTAGATTCAGGTTCTAGTCGGGGCAACTCGGTGGAGGTTCAAGTCCTCTTATCCGCACCATGACCCGAAAGTAAAATAATTTCTTTCGGGTCACTTTTCTGATAATTATTATTTTTTTCGGTTTTACAGTTTATTTTAATATTTTAAAATTAAAAATTCAAAATTAAAAAATGAATATATACGCAGATGTAATTCAATGGCAGAATGTCAGCTTCCCAAGCTGAATACGCGGGTTCGATTCCCGTCATCTGCTCCACAAAAATCGGCAAGTCATTTGGACTTGCCGATTTTTTGCATGTAAGAGAGGTAATAGTGAAGAGGTAAAAAACGGAAAGTGGTTTTATAAAATCGGAGACACAAAGCAGAGAATGATTGAACGTTTTCCTTGTCGAGCGACGTATTAAAGCCCGTCGGCGAAGTTTGTAAATTTCTTCGCTTCTTTTTCGGGAAGACCGTATTTTTCCTTTCCTAGCTCTATTGACTTTATCATAAACGCCATGTTTCTCCCAAGGTTTCGCATTATCTGAAGCCCTTCCAAATCCTTTTCAACGTCCTCGGCAGCAGAGCCGTGGACCTCGTTCCAATATGTACTCGAAACAATCGGCATTGAGCAAATCGTAAAATACTTGTTTATCTCATCGAATGCAGATGTGCTCCCGGCTCTCCTTGACGACAGCACGCAGGCGCCGACCTTCATTGTTTTGTCAAAGCGCGTACTGTAAAACAGTCTGTCGAGAAATGACAGAACAGTTCCGTTTGAGCCCGCATAGTAAACGGGAGAGCCGACAACAATGCCGTTTGCCGTTTCAAATTTCGCAGCGACGTCGTTTACAATGTCGTCAAATACGCATTTTCCGAGTGACACACAGGACTTACATGAAATACAGCCCCTTATATCAAGCGCGCCGATATGAATATTTTCCGTTTCAATCCCTTCGCCGTTCAGAGCTTTTTCGACCTCTCTCAGCGCTCTTTGAGTACAGCCGTTTGCGTGTGGACTGCCGTTTATAAGCAAAACTTTCATTGCCGTTGCAGCCATTGTAAATTTCCTCCTTGAATTTCTTTTTAGAATTTTATGTTATAATATTATTTTGTTTAAGCGTTGAATATTCAGAGCTCCGACGTTGCCCCGCCCTTTACGCATATGTCCCGACCGTCCGCGGAAAACCAAACGTCACACGATGAGGGATTATAAACAATGGAACAGTCGGCGCTGAATCTTAAAGAGCGCGCCGCGCAGACATAGTCGTAAAACTCAATATTCGTCGCGTACCAAATCTCATTCCGACCCGAAACATACGAGCAGAAATCTTCAAATTTTTTCCAAGCGTCCGCGTCATTGCACTCGTCAAATTCATAGCTGTGTCCCCAGATATACAAAAGACGCGGAGCAGGGCAGAGCGGTCGGGCGAGAAAGGAGTCGACAGTGTCATTAGTGAGATGCGAATGGTGAAAGGACGGCTGCCATCTCATAAAATCCAACGGGAGAGAAAACGAAAAGCTGCTGCTTGCTGTGCGTGAGTATTCCATTCCGCAAGCGCGGCATATATTTATCACGCGCTCATCGTACTGACCGAAGGGATACGACATTCCTCTTACAATCTGTCCCGAGTACTTTTCGATAAACTCTTTGTTGTCCGTTATTTCGCCGACTATTGCCGCATCGGGAGTATCGCACAAAAAGGGGTGAGTTACTGTATGGCACGAGACCTCGTGGCCTCGGTAGACATCTTTTATTTCGTCGGGAGAAACGTACTTTGCGTCCTTTAAAAACGGATATACAGCGGGCATATTACAGCTGTTAAGATGAAAGGTTCCTTTAAGAGAGTACTTATTTAATATTTCGACAAGTCTCTTGTCCTGAATCCTCCCGTCGTCGTAGCTGAAGGTCACGGCGTGCGTCCTGCCCTCGGGAAATCTGTCAAGACAAATTCTTATTTTATTTTTAATCATAACTTATGCCTTACCTTATGATATATGATAAATGAATAGTACGGCCGATATCCGTCGGTTTATAACTCATTTGGCTAATATCTAATCTATAATTTTTATAATTCAAATTTATAATTCATTTATAACACATTTAAAGTATGATGTCAAGCGCATAAAATTTGCGGAAGGAGTCCGCGGCGCCAAAAACGGTCCCGCGGGCGCGCTTCCGCTATGTTCGTAAAAAATATTCTTATAAATTATTGAATAAATTGTAAATTATTATAAAATATTCTATTTTATTCAGCCTGAAGACAAAGCCCCAGACTGAAGACAAAGTTCTGAAAAGGGCTTTGTTTTTTTGTCAAAGTATGGTATAATAGAAGAGGTAAAAGGGGTGAAAAAAGTGCTGAGTGTAAAGGAAAATAAAAGCGAGCAAATAGAGATAATAAGCGTAGAGCAGCTAGTGCCGGAGAACCACTTACTGAGAAAGATCGAAGCGGCAATTGATTGGGATTTCATTTATGAATTGGTGGAGGAGAAATATAGCGCGGACAATGGAAGACCGAGTATCGATCCCGTAACGCTGATCAAAATACCGTTCATACAGTATCTGTATGGAATAAGGAGTATGCGGCAGACCATTAAAGAGATAGAGGTAAACGTTGCATACAGATGGTTTCTTGGGCTTGGATTTACGGATAAGGTACCGCATTTCACGACCTTCGGAAAGAATTATACAAGACGATTTAAGGATACGGATATATTCGAGCAGATATTTACAAGGATACTGGAAGAATGTATCAAGCATAATTTAGTCGATCCTAAAGAGGTTTTTGTTGACGCAACAGAGGTAAACGTTGCATACAGATGGTTTCTTGGGCTTGGATTTACGGATAAGGTACCGCATTTCACGACCTTCGGAAAGAATTATACAAGACGATTTAAGGATACGGATATATTCGAGCAGATATTTGCAAGGATCCTTGAAGAATGTATCAAGCATAATTTAGTCGATCCGAAAGAGGTTTTTGTTGACGCAACACATGTAAAAGCCTGTGCAAACAGCAAGAAAAGCGTAGCCGAAACAGTCAAAAAAGAAGC
>CANRNZ010000002.1 GCA_947632135.1 uncultured Clostridia bacterium | reverse complement strand
CCCCGAGACATGGCGTTTCTTTTGCAGCTTTTCTTTGCGCCGATTGCGTCAAAGAAAAGCGTCGGTGAAGTTAGTTTTATAAAAACTCGGGGGCTGAAAAGCCCCCGAAATTTTTATCTTTAAAACTTTATAAACCCCACCGGCGCTTCGCGCCACCTCCCCTTTCAGGGGAGGCTCTTGAAGGCACTGCCCCGAGTTTTTACACAGCGCGCACCGCCTGACGTTTTTTCTTGACTCAGAAGCCGAGGAAAAAGCTTTGCAAAAAGAACGCGTAAAGTCGGGGCGCCGCCTCGGCCCCCGCCACCTTTTTGAGCCACTCCCCACAAAAGCAAAGCTTTTGCGGGGACCCCAAGGGCAAGGTGGGCGAAAACTTTTTGTGCTTGGTCTGTGCGAACTTTAACGTCTTTCAGCTATGCTCTTTCCCCTGTATCCCCATTTCGCGTATGTATTCAAGAAACGCCTCGTCCTTCAGCCCGTACGCCAGCGGAACAGTCGCTATTCTGCTCGCGGCGACAAGAGATATGCCGCAGTTCGGCGATATGTTTTTCCCCGTGCCGACCTTGCCGCGCGTTATCCTTATAAACAAGGCGTTGAGCACACCGCCGTGCGTGACCGCGATAACTGTCTCCCTTCGGCTCGAAATCGCAAGCTTCCTCATCGCCCTTTTCATTCTGAATGCCGCCTCGGACACGGACTCGACCCCGCTCGCCTGCCTTTCGCCGCGCGGGAATTTAAGCCTTCTTTCCTCAAGAGTAAGCCCCGACAGCTCTCCGTAGTTTCTCTCTATCAGCATTTCCTCGGTCAGCGTGTCGCCGAGACCGAGCCGCTCCGCTATTAAGTCCGCAGTTTCCTTTGCCCTCGACAGCGGCGAGGAGAATACCTTCGTCGGGCAAAAGCCGCTCTCTTTCGCGTCGCGCAGCGTTTCGGCGCAGTTTTTCGCCTGACACCGCCCGATGTCGTTCAGCGGCACGCACTCGCGTCCCTGGAGGCGCATTACCGCGTTCCAGTCCGTCTGACCGTGGCGGATAAGGCACACAAGCGTGTAATTTTCTCTCAGAAGCGCGGAGGCGTTTATCGGCGGGCACAGTATTACGGGCGAACACGTCAGCGGCGAAAAAGCGTTTTTTTCGGTTTTGCTCTCCGCTTTGTTTTCTTTTTTGTCCTCCATATTCTCCTCCGTTTCTTCTTTCAGCTTATTTTCGCTCGGGCTTTTGAGCTTTTGTCTGTCTCTTAATCCGTCTTTATGTCCGTCCTTCTGTCTGTTTTCTGTAAAGAGTACTCCTTATATTTTACGGCGTATTATTCTCGGCGTCCTGCATTGCTTCGGAGTTTAAGACGCCGTTTTTGCATCTTTTTCTATACTCCGACGGGCTCATTCCCGTGTTTTTCTTAAAGAACTTTGAAAAGTAGTAAACGTCTCTGATGCCGACCGCAAGCGCCGTCTCGGTCACGCTGCTGTCTCCCTCGCCGAGCATGCGCCGCGCGTTGTCGACCCTGCATTTCATTATATATTTTTCGGGCGACAGACCTGTGCGCGCCTTGAATATGCGGAAAAAATGAGTCCTGTCGATATTAAGGTGCAGCGCCGCGTCCCCTGCCGTAATCCCGCGCATATAGTTGTGCTCAATGAACGACAAGGCTTTTTTGACCTGAATATCGGGGTCGGCGCGCCGTTTTTCACCGCTTTTTGCCCCGAGGGAGCCTATTGCGCCGAGAAGCAGCGAGGTGAGCTTTGACTGCGTCGGGACGTTTTCCCCGTTGAAGTCAAGGCAGCTCATGACAGCCGACGCGATTCCTTTCCCGCTCGCCCTCTTTACAATCTCGCCCTCGGGAAATCCCGCCTCGTCAAGGTATATCTCGGCGTCTCCGCCGTCAAACTCCATATATAAAACGGTCCACGGAGTATCGGAATCGGGCTCGCAGCTCACCCTCACGCCGGGTCTTACCAGAAAGACCTCTCCCTTCGCGGCAAGAAAGGTTCGCCCGTCCGCGGTGACCTCTCCCGCGCCGTCCGATATGAGGCAGAGCATGTAATGCGCGGCGGCGCGCTCCGAAAAACAGAGAGGCTCCTCCGAATCACGGCGTCCGCACGAATAAAGCGAAAGCCCGCTCGTCGCGCGCGCGTCGTTGATAAACTCCTGTTTCATTTTCTTATCCTCGAAATTATCCTCGAAATTATTATATACGAAATTAAATTACGAAACAAAATTACATATTTTTACCTTTATATACATTATACCGCTTTTTGTGTAAAAATGCAACATATAAACATCAATTTTGCAACAAATTACTATGGCATTTTTAATTATTGTATTGTATAATTATTACAGAACGGTTTTTATATTTAAAATGTCCCCGACGGATTTTCCCGTGTTTAAAACAATTTAAAAAATTAAAAAATCCAAAAAATTCAAAAATTCAAAAATCCAAAAAATTCGAAACAATGCGCCGAGGCGCTTAAAATAAATAAAATTTTAAAAAGAGGTGGCTCAACATGAAATACGGAACACTTTACGCTTATTGGACCCATGAGTGGGCATGCGACTATTACGAGATAGCCGACAAGTGCAAAAAGGCGGGCTTTGACGTGATGGAGATAGGTGCCTCTCACACGCTCGACATGAGCGACGCCGAGATAGAAAAGCTCCGCGATTACTGCAAGGAGCTGGGACTTGAGATATCCTGCAACCTCGGCCCTCCGAAGTCGAAGGACATATCCTCAAAGGACCCCGCGGTAAGAGAGGCGGGAATCAAATTCCTCATCGACATTCTTCACAAAATGGACAAGCTCGGCTCGAAGGTGCTTATCGGCGCTTACTATAACTCATGGCCCTCCGATTTTGTCGACGTCGACAAGGAGGTCAGGTGGAAGCTGTCCGTCGAGTCGATGAAAAGGGTCGCCGCCGTCGCGGATGAGCTCGGCATAGATTTGTGCCTTGAGGTTCTCAACCGCTTTGAAACCCCTCTTATCAACGACTGCGACGAGGGGATAAAGTACTGCCGCGAGGTCGGTCATAAGAGCTGTAAGCTGCTGCTCGATACCTTCCATATGAATATAGAGGAGGACGATTTGCCCGAGGCGTTCCGCAAGGCGGGAAGCCTGCTCGGACACGTGCATGTCGGCGAGTGCAACAGAAAGCTGCCCGGCATGGGACACAATATCCCGTGGGACGGTATTGGCGAGGCGCTGCGCGATATCGGATACGACGGATACGTCGTTATGGAGCCGTTCATGAAGCCCGGCGGGGCTGTCGCCGCGGACATAAAGGTTTACCGTGACCTGTCAGGCAACGCCGACGAGGAGACAATGGACAAATACATTGCGGACAGCCTTGTTTTCCTGAAGAGCAAATTCGAGGCATAATAAGAGACGCAATAAAATCTTACGCGCCGCATTCGGCATTAAGTTATTCGAGTATTCTATAATAATTCCAAAATTCCAAAATTCCAAAATCAAATAAGGCGCGGGGCGCCGCCGCCTTTGTATGTCGGCGGCACCCTGCGGCAAAGCAAATAAGAGGTGAGGTGACAGTATGGCTGAAATAATCACAATGGGCGAGATGATAGTCGAGATAATGAGAGCGTCCGTCGACGAGCCTCTCGACAGAGCCGGAACGTTTAAGGGCCCGTACCCCAGCGGCGCTCCCGCTATATTTATCGACACCGCGGCGCGTCTCGGTCACAGCGCGAAGATAATAGGCGGAGTCGGAGACGACGACTTCGGTAAATGCCTTCTTGACAGACTGTCGGGTGACGGGGTCGATGTGTCCGACGTTATAAAGAACGACAGAATATCCACAGGCTGCGCTTTCGTGACGTATTTTGCGGACGGCTCGCGCAAGTTTATTTTCCATCTCGGAAACACCCCCGCCGTAATGGCGCCGGCGCCCGAGCCGGAGAAGCTCGCCGGCGCGAAATTCTTCCACATTATGGGCTGCTCCATGACGGCTGAGCTGTCGTTCGGACGGCGCATCGTCGAGACTATGAAAAACGCCGTCAAAATGGGAGCGAAGGTCTCCTTTGACCCGAATATCCGCCCCGAGCTTATGAAGGATCCCGAGGCGTCCGACCTTGTCGCCGAGGTAATGGATAACGTAAACGTGTTCATGCCCGGAGTCGGCGAGCTGCTTCAGTTCAGCGGCAAGGACGACATAGACAGCGCGGTCGAGCACTGCTTTAAAAACGAAAAGCTCGAGCTGATAGTCCTGAAGGACGGCTCGCGCGGCTGTCATATATATGACAGAAACGGAAAGGCTTTCAGCTTCGGAGTATATAAGGCAAAACCCGTCGACGCAACGGGAGCGGGCGACAGCTTTGACGCGGCGTTCCTTTGCGGACTTATCGAGGGCGAGAGCGTCGAGGGCGCGGCAAAGCTTGCCACCGCCGCCGCAACGCTCAATATCGCGGCGTTCGGCCCGATGGAGGGTAAGATAAACCGCGAAAACGTAAACGCGATAATAAAGGAAAACAATGTCCAATAAGACATTTTTGCAAAATTAAATACCGGAAAAGTTAAAACGGAGAATAATCGGAATGTACACAACAAGTAAAGAAATGATACGCCGCGCGCGCGAGGGCGGATACGCCGTCCCCGCGTTCAACGCAGAGAATATGGAAATGGTGCAGGCGATAGTCGACGCCGCGGAGGAAATGAAAAGCCCCGTCATGATACAGACCACCCCGACTACCGTGGACTACATAACGCGGGAGATGGCGTGCGCGATGGTAAGGGCGGCGTCGGAAAGAGCGACGGTGCCCGTGGCTTTGCACCTTGACCATTGCGAGAAGTATGACGACGTCGTAAAGGCTATGGAGGCGGGCTACAGCTCCGTCATGATAGACGCGTCGAAGCTTCCGTACGAGGAAAACGTCGAGGTGACAAGGAGGGTCGTCGAGAGCGCGAAAAATTACGGGGTAACAGTCGAATCCGAGCTCGGAACAGTCGGAGGCAAGGAGGATTCGCTCAAATCCGCGGGCGTCATTTACACCGACCCCGACGAGGCCCTCGATTTTGCGACACGCACGGGAATAGATATTTTCGCCGTCGCGATAGGCACCTCTCACGGCTTTTACAAAGGAGAGCCGAAGCTCAATTTTGAGCTTCTCGAAAAGCTCCGCGCGACAATCGACGTGCCGCTTGTTCTCCACGGCGGCTCGGGCATTCCCGACGAGATGATACGCCGCACGATAGAGCTCGGAATTTCAAAGGTGAACTTTGCGACTGAGCTTCGCGCCGCGTGTACGTCGGCTGTTCGCGAGGCTCTGAGGGACGAAAAGATTATAGACCCCAAAAAGTTTATGGGCAAGGGACGAAACGCCGTAAAGGAGCTCTGTATTCATAAAATAAAGCTCTGCGGCTCAAACGGCAAGGCATAATATAAATAATATAAAATATAACGAATGCCGAGCCGCGCGGGACTTTCGGCATATGGAGAATTTAGTTTTTCAAGAAATCAAAAAATCAAAAAACCGAAAAATTCGAAAAAATCTAAAAGCCCCGACTTTGAAGGACACCGCTACCGCATATCAAAGGATATGCGGTATCTTTTTGAGATTTGAAAAAGGCACATAACAACTTCTGTATCGTCCCCGCGCCGTCTGATTTACCGAATAATTGCCAAATAAAATTATAAATGTTTCTTTAAGACATTTTTACATGTCTGTTTATATTGCTTATTTCGATAAATTATGATATACTGTTAAACGGCGAATGCAAAAACGACGCCGCATGGAGTCTTTGCCCCATTTCTTCGAA
The DNA here is from genome assembly GCA_947632135.1 of uncultured Clostridia bacterium. Classification (GTDB taxonomy): domain Bacteria; phylum Bacillota; class Clostridia; order Oscillospirales; family CAG-272; genus RUG14199. Next base: position 42,300 of record CANRNZ010000002.1, on the reverse strand, counting down.
TTCTATCAAAATCGCCGATATCATAGAGCCTCATTGTGAAACGGGAGGGTTATGAGTTTTAAAAGCTTTAAAAAAAAAGTATCGGGAATTTTACCGTCTTATTCATACATACCTCTTGCGGCCTGCGTCGTTATAAATATTATTGCTTTTTATGCGACGAGGCTCATAACGGGCGGCTTTACACATTACGATTTGTCACTGCCGATTGACGGCAAAATTCCGTTTGTCCCGCCGTTTATTGTAATATACGTTTTGGCGTTTGTCCAATGGCTCCTTGGTTTTATTTTGATTGCAAGAGACAGCCGGAGTCTTTGCTATGGCGTCATTTCGGGGGAGATAATCGCGAAGCTTATAAGTACTGTTATATTCATAGCGCTTCCGACCGCGATGGTACGTCCGACGGTGGCGCCGCGCGATATCTTTTCAAGGCTCACGGGTTTTATTTATACGCTCGACACCCCGGACAATTTGTTCCCGTCTCTGCACTGCCTTGAAAGCTGGATATGTTTTCGCGCGTCAATGAAAATGAAAAAGACGGGGAAAATATATATGTATTCAAGCCTTGTTTTTACACTGCTTGTTTTCGCTTCGACAGTGCTTATAAAACAGCATCTTGTCGCGGACATTGTCGGCGGGGTCGCCGTCGCCGAGCTCGGACTTTTCATTTCCGAAAAGAGCGGCGCCGCGTCGGTGTTTGAAAAAGCAGAAAATCTTAAAAATATAAAAAAGGGGAGCAGGAGTGAAATGCGCCCGAAAAAGAAAATTCAAAGCCGGAGACATTCCGATGAAGAAAAATGATTCGAATATTTTAAATACTTCAAATGATTTAAATGATTTAAATACTTCCGATATAAATACTTCAAAGGGTTCAAATAAATCAAACGCGCAAAACACAGGCGGCTCGCCGCACTCCTCACCGCTTAAAAAAAGGCGTAAGCTTCTCTGGTCGCTTCTTTTTGTCGTTATAGCCGCCGCCACGGTGTGGGCTGTGGTGTCTCGGAGCAGGAGCTTTTCCCTCGGCTCTTTTATGACGTATATCGGAACATCGTCAAAGCCATGGCTGCTTGCCGCGTGTGCCTCCGCCCTCGGCTTTATAGTTTTTGAGGGCTTGGCCATAGCCTCTGTGTGCCGCGCGTTCGGTTATCATGTGAATTTCGGGCGAAGCTTTTCCTATTCCGCCTCGGACATTTATTTTTCCGCGATAACCCCGTCGGCAACGGGCGGACAGCCCGCCTGCGCGTATTTCATGATAAAGGATAAAATACCGGGAACAGTCGTCACGGTCGCTCTGCTTTTGAATCTTGTCATGTACACGCTGTCAATACTTGTGATATCGGCAATCGTGCTTATAACAAACCTGCAAGTATTTTCCTCATTCGGCAGACTGTCGCGCGCGCTTATAGTCATAGGCTTTGTGATTCAAAGCCTGCTCGCTCTTTTCTTTATTGTACTTCTTCTGAATGCAAAGCTTCTGAGAAATATTTGCGCCGGCTGCATACGCTTTTTGTGTAAAATAAAGATACTCAAAAACGGTGATAAAAAGCTGCGCCGCCTCGATGAATATATCACGGAGTATTCGGAGTGCGTGAAGCTTATAAACGGACGGAAAAAAACTCTTTTCAGCACGTTTATATTAAATATTTTTCAGCGTATTTCCGTTATTTCCGTGTCGGCGCTTACGTTTCTCGCCTGCGGCGGCGCGTATTCGGGCGCCTGTAGGATATGGAGCGTGCAGTGCTTTTCGGTCATCGGCTCGAATTCGATTCCGATACCGGGCGCTATGGGAGTGGCGGATTATATAATGCTCGACGGCTTTGCAAATCTCATGCCGCGCGAGACGGCGGTGAACCTCGAGCTGCTCAGCCGCTCGCTGTCGTTTTATATATGCGTTGTGATTTGCGGCGCCGCAACACTTATAAAATACGCCGTTCAGAGAAAACGTCGGGGCGCGTCGAATATATAAAATATAAGAATACTGAATATTAAAATCATAAAATAAATTCCCGACTCTCAAATAACAAACGAAGTCATAAACGGAGCCACCAATAATGATAGGATTTTACAATTACACCGTAATTCTCACATACTTGTCTCTTATATCGTCCTGCTGCGGCATAATCATCTCGCTGAGCGGCGGAGGGCACCCGTATATCGGAGTGTTTTTCCTGCTGTTCTGCGGACTTTGCGACGCGTTCGACGGCAAGGTCGCAAGAACGAAGAAGGACCGCACCCCCTCGGAGTGCAGCTACGGCATACAAATAGACTCTCTGTCCGACCTTGTGGCGTTCGGAGTTCTTCCCGCATCGATAGGGTGCGCCATGGTCCGCGTTTCCCCGATTATGAGAAAGATTGGAGAGTCGTGGGGCAGCGGTGCAAAAAGGGGAATAACGGTGCTTTTCTGCGCTATTCTTATATTCTACGTTCTTTGCGCAATGATACGGCTCGCCTACTATAACGTCAGCGAGTATGAAAGGCAAAAGAACGAGTGCGGAGTGAGAAAATTTTACACGGGGCTTCCGGTGACCTCGGCGTCGCTTATTTTCCCGCTGATTCTTCTTCTCCAGTACATAATCCCCTCCGATATAATGCCGATGTATTTCGGTACGATACTGATATGCGCCGTCGCGTTTATATCGAAAATCAAAGTAGTAAAGCCGAGCTTCAGAGGGACTCTTATAATGGTCGGCATCGGCGCCGTCGAATTCTTTTTGATTCTCCTGGCAAGACTTTTCAAATGCTGAAATATTGGAATAGCGAAATGACGAAATGACGAGATAACGACCCGGCGAAAGCTTTTTCGAAAATTATATATCGGAAACAGCAAATAAAGAGAAATAACCGAAAATAATAAAGGACGGTGTTTAAAATAGCACGAAACGACGGCGAGAGCGCCGCTCTCCGTTTCCTGTACGGCACGGCTTTCGGCAGAGCGATTTTAAAGCCGCTCACATCACGCTTTGTATCTCGCGCATGCGGGCTTTTTATGAGCAGCGCCGCGTCGCGCTTTCTTATAAAAGGATTTGTGAAAAAGAACGGCATAGAGCTTGACGATTACGTGTCGGACAGCTTTAAAAGCTTTAATGACTTTTTCACGAGAAAAATAAAGGACGAAAGACGCCCCGTCGATTTTGCCCCCGACGCTCTGATATCCCCTTGCGACGGGCTCCTTTCGGCATACCGCGCAAAAAAGGACAGTATAATACCCGTAAAGGGGAGTACGTATACTTTAAAGTCTCTTCTTGAATCCGAGGAGCTCTCCGAAAAATACGAAAACTGCTTATGCCTTGTTTACAGGCTCTGCGTCGACAACTATCACAGGTACTGCTATGTCGACGGCGGGGAAAAAGAGGATAACGTGTTTATTTCGGGAAAGCTCCATACAGTAAGACCAATAGCGCTTGAGCGGGAGCCCGTGTTCGTTCGGAATTGCAGGGAGTATACGGTTATACATACGGACAACTTCGGCGACACGCTCCAAATGGAGGTCGGAGCGATGCTCGTCGGAAGAATAAAAAATCACCACGAAAAAAAGCGCGTGCGCCGCGGCGAGGAGAAGGGAATGTTTCTGTACGGAGGGAGCACTGTCATAGTACTTCTTGAAAACGGAAGAGCGGAGGCTGACGCCGAATATTTTCAAAATACCGAAAAAGGCCGCGAGACCCCCGTCAGAATGGGTCAGAGAATCGGGCGCAAGTCGTGACGGGACAAAAGGGATTTTTGACGGAGCGATATCGGTAATTGTCATCGGGGTGTTTTTAAATCTTCGCACATTGTTCGCGCGAAAACTTTCCGATGGGTCTGCGCTAACTTCAAAACTCAATCGTAAAATACAATACGGAGGTAATCATATATGAAAATTAAATTTTTGCAGGGAGTCAGTGTCGAACTCTCCGCTCCGACAACTGTCTACGACGCCGCAAAAAATGCGGGACTTATCTCAAGAGAGGTCATCGCCGCAAGAGTGAACGGTGAAACCGTCGATTTGACACATACCCTCGAAAACGACGCCGATATCGCGCTCCTCACCTTCGACGGCGCGCTGACCGAAAACGGCATCGACACAAACGACGACGGCGGGCGCCGCGCCTTCAGGCACACCGCGTCCCATATACTGGCGCAGGCGGTGAAAAGACTCTACCCCGAAACAAAGCTGACAATAGGCCCCGCAATCGACGACGGATTCTATTACGATTTTGACTCCGATACCCCCTTTACAACGGAGATGACCGAAAAAATAGAGTCGGAGATGAAAAAAATAGTAAAGGAAAACCTGAAAATTGAGCGCTTTACACTCCCGCGCGACGAGGCGGTTCGCTTTATGGAGGAAAAAGGCGAGGACTATAAGGTCGCGCTTATCGCGCGCGTTCCCGAAGGCGAGGAAATATCTTTTTACCGCCAGGGGGAGTTTGTCGACCTTTGCGCGGGGCCGCACCTTTTCTCAACGGGGGCTGTGAAGGCGCTGAAGCTTCTCCAGTGTACCGGCGCATATTGGGAGGGGGACTCCAAAAACAAAATGCTCCAGCGCGTCTACGGCACCGCCTATCCCGACAAGGCCTCCCTTTCCGCGCACCTTGAGCGAATCGAGGAAGCGAAAAAGCGCGACCACCGAAAACTCGGACGCGACCTCGGCCTTTTCATGCTCACCGACGAGGGCCCGGGATTTCCGTTCTTCCTGCCGAAAGGAATGGTTTTGCGAAACACCCTTATCGACTATTGGCGCGAGGTACACAAGCGCTACGGCTATGTTGAAATATCAACTCCGATGATGCTCAACCGCAGCCTTTGGGAGCGCTCGGGGCATTGGGCGCACTATAAGGAAAATATGTATACGACAGTCATCGACGGCACGGATTTTGCGATAAAACCGATGAACTGCCCCGGCGGCATGCTCGTTTATAAGTCCGAAATGCGCTCGTACCGCGACCTTCCTCTCCGTATGGGAGAGCTTGGGCTCGTACACCGTCATGAGCTGTCCGGCACGCTGCACGGGCTCTTCCGCGTTCGCTGCTTCACTCAGGACGACGCCCACATCTTCATGACGTGGGAGCAGATGAAAGACGAGATAAAGAACGTCGTAAAGCTCTTTGACGAGGTCTATTCCACGTTCGGTCTGACATATCAGATAGAGGTGTCCACGATGCCCGAGGACCATATGGGCGACGAGAAGGACTGGGATTTTGCGGAGGCAACGCTGAAGGAGGCAATCGGCGAGCTTGGCAAGAGCTATACAGTAAACGAGGGCGACGGCGCGTTTTACGGGCCGAAGCTCGATTTCCACCTGTCAGACTCTCTCGGAAGAACATGGCAGTGCGGTACGATACAGCTTGATATGCAGCTGCCGGAGCGCTTTGAGCTTGAATATACCGGAGCCGATAACGAAAAGCACCGTCCGGTAATGATACACCGCGTGGTGCTCGGTTCAATAGAGAGATTTATAGGAGTTATCACCGAGCATTTCGCGGGCGCGTTTCCCGTGTGGCTTTCCCCCGTTCAGGCGGTGGTGCTCCCCGTGTCGCCGCTCTTTGAGGACTACGCAAAAAAGGTTACAAAACAGCTTGACGAGGCGGGCATACGCGTAAGTCTCGATAACAGAAACGAGAAGCTCGGCTACCGCGTCCGCGAGGCGCAGCTGCAAAAGATACCCTACATGCTCACTGTCGGAGCGAGAGAGGAAGAAGAGGGGAGCGTAGCTGTTCGCGAGAGAGGCGGCGCTGACGGCGGCGCGATGTCCGTTGAGGATTTTGCGAACAAGGTGCTTTTCGAGACCGCGACAAGGAAGCTGTAATTTTGCATAAATATCAAACTCCGCACAGACCCAACACAAAAGTTTTCGCCCGCCTTTTGAAAAAGGCGGGCGAAAACTTTTGTGGCGCATATCATTTTAAATCGCGCATTTTATCCCTATTTAAAATGCGGAAATAGGAAGCGAGCTGTCGTCCTCGCCTTTTTTTATTGATTTTATAACGACGTAATATCCGACTCTGTCGCTTACCTTGACAAACACGCGCTCGCCGACACGCCGCCCCATTATCGCTTTGCCGAGAGGGGACTCCTTTGAAATGTTGCCGCTCAGAACGTCGTTTCTGAGAGTCGTCACAAGCCTTATTTCGGACGTCTCGTCGTCGTCCTCATAGTAAAGCTCCACCGTGTCAAAAAGCCCCACGACGCCGCTCGGGGAGTCGGCTTTTATAACAACTGCGGTGCGTATCATATTTTCGAGATACCGTATACGGCTGTTGTTTCTGCCGAATTCACGTTTTGCGCTCCTGTACTCGTCGTTTTCGCTCAAATCTCCGAGCTCTCTTGCCGCTCTGATGTTTTCTCTCAGAGCGGCGTTTTTCGCCTTGCGCTCGTCTATTTCATCCTGCATTTTCTTTATATCCACTTCGGTAAGCTCATCGTACATAGCTTTTTTATTACCCTCCGTCTCCCGTTTTACTCTGCGTATTTTAACACAACGCATTCTAAAAAACAAGAGAAAAACAAGAGAAATAAACGGAAAAAGAAAATTTGAAATAATTAAAAAAAGAAATTCGAATAATTCGAATAAAAGACCTTAAAAACTTAAAATGCCAAGGCAATGCAAAAGCGTACGGCACGCTTTTAAAAAAGCCCGCCGCGCTTATGTTTTACCGCTGCTTTTCGAAAAATTCTCTCATAAGAGCGCTGAGAATACTTTGCTGCCTTTCGCTCAGACCTTTTTGAGTTTTTGTTTTGTCCCTCAGCTCAAACACCACAGCCTGTACGAGCTGCTTTTGATTTTCACTCAGTCCGTCGACCGAAATCATTTCCGCCTTGTCAAACCCGAGAAGATAATCAGTCGATACGTTAAAAACGGAGGCGATGTCCGCTATGACGTCCGTAGGCGGAATTTTTATGTTGTTTTCGTAATTGCTTATTACCGATTTGCTTCGCCCTATCCTTTTCCCGAGACTGCTTTGAGACATGGAGTACTTTTTGCGCAGCTCCTTCAATCTGAGTCCGAAATCGAACAATTTGCCACCTCCCGCATGAGATTTTGTCCTTTGCTCAATCTTTTAAGTATTTTTGATAAAAAATTATTGCCCGAATTTGTAAAATACAAAAAAAGGTTTCCGTATAGTAAATATTTTATTATACTTGCGTTCTATAGCAGAAAACTATATAATATATTTGTTTACTTTTGGAAAACTTTATGAGTATTTGAGGTTTGAAATGGAAAACGCAAAGGTGTGTTCATGCTTCGGGCACAGAAACGGTTGTCAAAGCGCGGGGGAAAAGCTTGATAAATTGGATAAACTGTATAAACTTATTGAAGAGTCTTATTCCGACGGGTATACGGTGTTTATGTCGGGAGGCATGGGAAAGTTTGATGAAAAGTTCGAATCGGCGGTACGCAAGGCTAAACTCAGACATAAGGAAATTAAACTGTTTCTTGTCGTTCCCTATTTTTCGAACAAATTAAACACAAACAAGGATTACCTTGAGGAAATGTATGACGGCGTGATAGTACCCGACACCGTCGAAGGAGTATTTTTCAAAAAAGCGATAAGCGTACGCAACCGTTGGATTGTCGATAATTCCGATTTGATTATAGCGTATGTGGAGCGCGATTACGGCGGAGCGTTCGAGGCGGTAAAATACGCAAAAAGTAAAGGGAAACAAATTATAAATATCGGAAAGCTTGTTTTAACGTAACAGCCCGCGCCGCCCCGCGCGGCGCATTTCGGCGATTTTTCGGCTTCAGCGCCGCCTGTTATGCTCTTTTGAGATGAAAACTTTGATTATTTTGCTCATACTATTTATTTTTTATATTTTTTGTGATAAAATATACAATAACTATTGTATTATCAGTACCGATTTTCTTATATCTTGATGTTTTTAATCTTTTTAATCTTTTTTATATTCTTTATATTTTTTATATATTGAGAGAAAGGCGTATTTATGTCGAAATACAGACAGGACAGAATAAACGAGCAAGTGGCGTCGGAGATATCGCAGATAGTGCGCGATATAAAGGACCCGCGCGTTTCGGGCTCTCTTATAACAATAAACGCCGCCGACGTTTCACCCGACCTCAAATATGCAAAGGTATACTATTCCGCTATTACCGGAGAAGACCCCGAGCTAAAGCGCGGGCTCACCTCCGCCGCGGGCTTTGTTCGATGCCGCCTTGCAAAGGAGCTGAACCTCAGAATAACGCCCGAGATAACGTTTATATATGACGACTCGGCCGAGCACGGGGTGAAGATAGCGAGTATACTGAACGGCTTGAATATTACAAAAGAGGACGCGTCGGACGACGGTGAGAGCTTGGCAGATGAATCAGATAAATAATTTAAATAATTCAAATAATTTAAATAAAGCTCCTTACAAAAAAATCACGGCGGAGGAAGTCTGTGATTTTATCGAAAAGGCAGAGAGCGTCCTTATAATATGCCACAAAAATCCCGACAGCGATACGGTCGGTTCGGCAATGGCGCTGCGTGAGATTTTTTCGCTTCTGAATAAAAAATCGAAGATAGTGTGCGACTCGGCGCCGGGCGAGTATCTCGACTTTATCACCTCGGGCGAGAGCTTTGAGTACGCCGAGGGGGACGAGGAGAAATATTCAAGTCCGATATCCGTTGACGTCGCCTCGCCCTCGCAGCTCGGCTCGCTCTCGTTTCTCGTCGGTAAAATCGCCATGTCCGTCGACCACCACGGTTCGGGAGAGCCTTTTGCCGACAACCTGACAGAGCCCTCCGCCGCCGCGGCAGGCGAGATAATTTTTAAAATATACGAAATTTTAAAAGAAAGAAATAAAATACCACAAAGCCCGAATATCGCAAGGTATCTCTACGCCGCGCTGTCGGGGGATACGGGCAGCTTTAAATACAGCAATACAACGCCCGACACCTTTCTTGTCGCCTCAAAGCTCTGCCGAGAGATAAATTCATCGTGTGACGGCGGCATGAAAACGGACGAAATATCGAGATATCTTCACGACTGCGTGAGCTACAACGAAATGAAAGCCCGCGCGCTTCTTACCGAAAACGTCAGATTTTTTGAAAACGGGACGATTGCGGTTTGCACTCTTACGAGAGAAATCATGGAAAAAAACGGCATATCCGACGGCGACACGTCCGCGGCGGTCGACGTTCCGAGAAAGATAAAAGGAGTCCTTGTCGCCGTCGCGCTGAAGCAAAGTAAGGACGACGGCTCGAAATACAGGGTGTCCGTAAGAGCGAACTGCGATATAAACGTTGCAAATGTGTGCCGCGACAGCTTTTCGGGAGGCGGGCACGTTAGAGCCGCCGGCGGCGAGATGTCATGCGAGTGCGGCGCCGACGCGGCGCTTTATGCGGCGCGCGAGTTTTTTTCCGCCGTCAGAGAATATCTTATTAAAAATAAAGACAAAGGAGTATTTCAGTGAGCAAAAAAAAGCCCTCTACCGTAACGGGGGTGCTTGTTATAAATAAACACTCGGGCGTCACCTCTCACAAAATAGTGTCGTCCCTGCGCCGCCTTTACGATATGAGCGCGATAGGGCACACGGGAACTCTTGACCCGCTTGCGACAGGAGTGCTTCCCGTGCTTTTCGGGCGCGCCGTCAAAGCCGCCGACTTTCTTCTCTGCGAGGACAAGAGATATACCGCCGAGATGAGACTCGGCGTCACGACCGACACGGAGGATATAACCGGCGAGGTGCTGGAGCGCTGCGGCGCGCTTCCCGACGAGAGGGAGGTCATGTCCGCCGTCGGGAAATTTGTCGGGGAAATTTATCAGACGCCTCCTATGTACAGCGCGATAAAGGTAGGCGGAAGAAAGCTGTGCGACCTTGCGAGGGAGAAAAAGGAGGTCGAGCGCGCGCCGAGAAAGGTCACGGTTTATTCGGCAGACGCGGAAAAAATATCGGATGATTTATACAGGCTTGACGTATCCTGCTCGAAGGGTACGTACATAAGAACTCTCTGCGCCGATATCGGAAAGGAGCTCGGCTGCGGCGCCGTAATGGAGAGCCTTTGCAGGACAAGGTCGGGGCGCTTTGAGCTTTGCGACGCGGTGACTGTCGAGGAGATAGAAAAAATGGACTTCGCAGAGCGCCTTCGGCTTGTTCGTCCGGTGGAGAGCCTGTTTGAGGAGCTTGCGTCGATTGACGTAAACGACTTTTACGCAAAGCTCGTAAAAGGCGGAACGGAGCTTTACCAGTCAAAGCTGAACACCTCGTTTCCCGACGGCGCGACGGTCCGGATAAGACACAAAGGGGAGTTTATAGCCCTCGCAAGGGAGCAGAAATTCGCCGACGGCTCGGCGCTGAAACCAATAAAGCTTTTCGTCCTTTGACAAAAAAGGCGCCTCGCTTACCGCATGAATACTTTACGGGGCGGAAAGAAATCGGTTAATTTTTAATACATAAAACGCAAAACCTTTAAAATATTAAAATATTAAAATATAAAAGTATACGGAAATAAAGTTCCGAGTCTTTCAGGGGAACAAATGGCAAACAACATTAACACTATGCACATTCAGGAGCGCCTTGCCCGTAAGATAGTGAGAAGGACAATGATACGCGGCACTGTACTCGTTGTGCTGAGCGCGGTCTTTTGGGCAACATCGAGCGCCTGCGGTCAATATCTTATGAACATACGGGGAGTTCCCGCCGAATGGCTCGCCTCAACGAGGATACTCGCCTCGGGGGCTATACTTACGGTTATAGGATTGATAAAGAACCGAGGCGCCGCAAGGGAGCTTTTCAAAAAGCCGCGGGACCTTCTTACCGTTTTCATGTACGGTACGGCGGGTCTTATGATGGCGCAGTTCGCCTTTTTAAAGGCGACAAAAGCGTCCAATTCCGCTACCGCTACGGTTCTTCAGTACCTCGGCCCGATTCTCATAGTTATATTCGTCTGCGTAAAAAATCTGAAGCTGCCGACAGTTACCGAGGCAATATCCATAGCGCTCGCGGTTATCGGCGTTTTCCTGCTTGCGACGCACGGGAACCCAACGGAGCTTGCAATCTCAAAGGAGGCTCTGCTTTTCGGGCTTCTTGCGGCGCTCGGTATGGTGTTCTATTCGATTCTTCCCGTAAACGTCGCGCCGCGCTACGGCAGCGTGACGGTGTCGGGAATCGGAATGCTCGCGGGCGGCATCGTCGAGCTTTTTATAGCGCGTCCGTGGACCTACGACGTCTCCCTTGACTTTAAGGGCATTCTCGCATGGTGCGCCGTCACAGTCGTCGGCACCGCGATAGGATATACGATATACGCTCAGGGCGTCAGCGACATCGGTTCCGTAAAGGCGGGGACAATCGCGAGCATCGAGCCTGTCGTCTCAACGCTGTACACTCTTGCCATGGGCACAAGACTTGTTATTCCCGATTTTGCGGGAATCGCCGCCATTATCGCGACAATCTTTATACTCTCGCGCCCGTCAAAACAAATCAGGATATCCTTTCACCGACCGTCGAAAAAACGGGAAAAAGGACAAAACGAAAAATCCCGAAGCGTATAAAAACGAAAAAAGAAAAAAAGAAAAAAGGGGGAAACGGCTGTAAATGAAAAACAAAGCAGTTTTTGAGGTCAGACTTGACCCCGAGGTCTATAAAAAGCTTATGTACGTCGCCGAGTTTGAGGGCAGGAGTCTGAACAATCACATTCTGCACCTCGCGCGGACAAACATCTCGTATCACGAGCGCGTGCACGGCAGAATCAAAACGTCGGATACGGAAAAAATTCCTCTGCCGAATTCCGCATCGACTCCCGCGTCAGGTCCTGCGTCGAGCGCAGACGGTGCAAAGGCCGCCGAGGCGCCGCGCGACGCCGAAAACAACGAAAACAACGAAAACAAAAACTTATAAATAAAAATTTTCGTGCCCGACGGCGTCTCGGGACATTTTATTGCTGCAAGACACGCCACGGAGGAATCAATGGTTTTTTCATCTCTCGAATTTCTGTTTCTCTTTTTTGCGGTATCCGTTCTTATATATTTCACCGTCCCGCTGAAGCTGAGAAACGCCGTTCTCCTTGCCGTCAGCCTTTTGTTCTACGGCTGGGGCGAGCCCGTATACGTCTTTCTTATGATAGGGACAATACTCATAGACTACGTCTGCGGGTATCTTGTCGACAAATTCAAGGGGACGTCAAGGAAAAAGGCGAGGGGCTTTATGATAGCGGCTATAGTCATAAACCTCGCGCTTCTCGGCTTTTTCAAGTACTACGATTTTATCGCGGAAAACCTGAGCGCGCTTCCGTTTGTGAATATAAAGCCTCTCGGCCTGTCTTTGCCGATAGGCATATCCTTTTACACTTTCCAGGCGCTCTCATACGTCATCGACGTCTACAGAGAGGACGCGAGCGTTCAAAAAAATCCCGTCTCCTTCGGCGCCTACGTGACCCTTTTCCCTCAGCTTATCGCGGGGCCTATTGTAAGGTACAGGGACGTCGACGAACAGCTGAGGCGCCGTGAGCACAATATAGTGATGCTCTCGTCGGGAATACGCACCTTTATATGCGGTCTTGCGAAAAAGGTCCTGCTCGCAAATCCCGCGGGCGCTCTTTGGGATTCCTTCGGCTCAAGCGGGACAGTTCTCGGCTCGTGGCTCGGGATACTTTTCTTTTCTTTTCAGATATACTTTGATTTTTCGGGCTACTCCGATATGGCAATCGGGCTCGGAAAAATGATGGGCTTTACCTTTCGGGAAAATTTCTACTACCCGTACATGTCAAAGAGCGTGACAGAGTTCTGGCGCAGATGGCATATTTCCCTCGGCACATGGTTCCGCGAGTATGTGTATATACCGCTCGGCGGAAACAGAAAGGGAAAGGCGCGTACATACTTCAATTTATTCGTCGTATGGTTCCTCACAGGGCTCTGGCACGGAGCGTCGTGGAATTTCATAATTTGGGGTCTGTACTTCTTTGTAATTCTTGTAATCGAAAAGGCCTTTCTTCTGAAAAAGCTTGAAAAAGCGCCGGCGCTTGTCGCCCGCGTCTACACGCTGATTCTTATATTCTTCTGTTGGTGGCTGTTCGCCTTTGACAATATGGCGGAGGGCATATCATATCTCTCGACGATGTTCGGCGCGTCGCAGCTGACGAGCGCCGCCGTAAACTTTGACTTTATATCGAGCATCGTTCTGCTCTGTATCCTTATCGTTTCGTCGACCCCGTATCCGAGAAGAATTTACTACAGGCTTTGGGAAAAGTACGCCGCCGCAAGATGGGTTTTCGCCGCGCTGTCGGTGATTGTCCTTGTAGTCTGCACGGCGTATCTTGTGGACTCATCGTACAACCCGTTTCTGTATTTCAGATTCTGACGGCGGTCGGACGGACAAAAGAATTATCGGATAAGCGGCAAAACAGCCGAGCAGGTAAAATACAGGTAAAATAAATGAAAGCACTGAAAAAAGACAATCATTCACATATTTCGGCAGACGAAGAACAAAGCGCGCATCTTGCGCTCGAGCACTCTCTTGCAAAAAAGTGCCGCTTTGTGAATATTTCCCTTGCGGCGTCGTTTTTCGCGTTTATATTCGTATTCGCGGCTCTGTTTTGGCTCCTTCCCGACAGGGAGTCCTCGGAGAACGAAAACCGCGCTCTCCAGACCTTCCCCGAGTTTTCTCTTCAAACTCTTTCAAGCGGCAAATTCACCGAGGAATTTGCAAAATACATGGCGGATCAGTTTCCCGCGAGAGATTTTTTTGTCGGCGTGAAAGCGGCGTCGGAGTGCGCGATGCTGAAGGGTCAGAACAACGGAGTAATAACGGCGCGCGGCGGACAGCTCATTTCAAGGTTTGACTCGATAGACCTTGAAACGCTCGATACAAATATAGACTGCGTGTCGAAATTTGCAAAGGCGGCAAGCTCGGACGGTATATCGGTCACGTGCGCCTTTGCGGGAAGGACGATGGACGTTATGACCTCGTCTCTCCCGAGAACATACGGCAGCGAGGCGTCCGACAGTCAGCTTGAAGCTCTTGACGAAATATGCCTCAGCCACGGGGTCGAATACGTCGACCTTGTCTCCCCCTTGAGGGCTCACTATGAAAACGGCGAATACGTCTACTACAGAACAGACCACCACTGGACGACTCTCGGCGCGATGTACGCGTACAACGAGATAGCCGAGGCGTCATTTCTCCCTGCCGTTTCGGAAAATGATTTCAGAAAAGAGACTGCAAGCGACTCCTTTTACGGCACGACGTGGTCGAGCGCCGGCACAGTGTGGACGTCTCCCGACACGATTGAGTTCTTCAGATACGACGGAGACGACATGCTTACAACGTCGGTTTACGGCGGCGAGTCCTTTAGCGGGCTATACAAGCGAGAGGCTCTCGACACAAAGGACAAATACTCGGCGTTTATCGGCGGGAATGCGGCGCGGGTCGATATAACGTCGAAGGGCGGCGAGAAAAGAGAGAAGATACTCGTCGTAAAAGACAGCTTTGCCCACAGCGTCGCGCCGTTTATCGCAAAAAATTACGACGTTGTCCTAATTGACCTCAGATATTACACGGGCTCTCTTATAAATCTCTGCCGCGACGAGGGAATAAATAAGGTCATTATACTGTATAATATGGACACTCTTTGCAGCGAGGCGGGCTTCCGCCGCTTCAGAACTGGACTCGGCGCAAGCTGAACCGTTTGACAAAACGCTCGAGTGGTGGTATCCTATATATGTCTTTTGCACTAAAACCCGTTTTTTAAATAAAAAACGTCAAAATAATCTTTAGCTGAAAATTAAGGAGACAAATTTTAAAATGAGCTGTAACTGTAATTCTAACTGTAATTGTAAAACGAAAAGAATTCTTCTGCCTGTCGTTTTGACTGTCCTTTTATGCCTTTTTCTCTCCTCGTGCGACATTATAAGAAAATACGAGGCGCCGCAGCAAGACGCGGCAGAGACCGAGGAGGAGCAACGAAACGAGGAAAACGTCGCGGACGATTTTCCGGACGGCGCCGAATCCTCCGACGCTTCGGACGAGACTGTCCGTTATACCGAAAAGGAGGCAAGGAGCCTTCTCCTCGATTCCTTTACCGAGGAAGAAAAGGAGACCGTAACTGTTGACGCGGGCTCCGATATGACGGCGCAGTCAAACGGAACTGAGTACTATATATTCACCGCCGAAAAAGAGCCCGCCGAGGAGGGCGGGGAGCCCGAAAAGCTTACATATTACGTGTCGACAAACGCCACGATATACACGTCTCTCGAGGAAAACAATGCGAACGTTTCCGAAGCCTCAAAGCTCTTCTGCGAGAAAAACGGCGAGAAGGACGGGGAGGGAAGGCCATACAGAGTTGAGTATGTCGGGCTCGTTATGAATATCGACTCGTACTGTTACAATTTTGAGGTCTATGTCGGAGAGGGAGAAAACTCCGTATACAAGACGAATTTTCTCGTTTCCCTCGACGGGCACTCCTATGGCGAGCAGGCGCTGAGATAAGCGCGTGAGAACTCACCTTTCGTTTAATTTTTTAATCTTAAAACCTTAAAACTTCCAAACGGAGAAAAGCTCTGAGTAAAGCGAGGAAAAGCAAAGTATGGCAAAAAACAAAACGCCGATGTACGACGACCGCTCCATCGTGCTCCTGAAAGGAGCGGAAAGAGTCAGGCTCCGCCCCGCGGTAATCTTCGGCTCGGACGGGCTCGAGGGGTGTGAGCACTCGTATTTTGAAATACTCTCAAACTCCGTTGACGAGGCGAGGGAGGGCTACGGCGACGAGATAGTGACCACCGTGTTCCTTGACGGCTCGATTCAAATTGAGGACCACGGGCGCGGAGTTCCCCTCGGATACAACGAGAGCGAGGGCAGGTACAACTGGGAGCTTATCTACTGCGAGCTGTACGCCGGCGGAAAATATTCCAACAACGATGACGACTCCGCGTATGCGTACTCGCTCGGGCTGAACGGTCTCGGCGCCTGCGCCACGCAGTGCAGCTCCGAATATTTCAGGGTGACGTCGTCAAGCGGCGGCGTCGTCTCGGAAATGAATTTCAAAAAGGGCGAGCCGTCGGGTGAATTTATCACTCGCCCCGCCGAAAAAAAGGATTTAAAGCACGGAACAATCCAGCGCTGGAAGCCCGACCTTGAGGTGTTTACCGACACCGCGATACCCGAATCCTATTACAGGGAGGTTTTAAGAACTCAGAGCGCCGCCAACGCGGGAATAAAGTTTATTCTGAACTTCGAGCGCGAAGACGGGGTCTTTGACACCGAAAGCTACTACTACGAGAACGGAATAAGGGATTATATAAAGGAAATCGTCGGAGAGGACGCGCTCACCTCGCCCGTGTACTGGACAATGGAAACGTCGGGAAAGGACAGGGAGGACATGGCGGAGTACAAGCTCAAGGGAGAGTTTGTATGGTGCGCCTCGTCAAAGGTCAGCGCTCTCAGATATTTTCACAATTCGAGCTTCCTCGAACACGGCGGCTCCCCCGACGACGCGGTAAAAAAGGCCTTCGTTTACGGAGTAGACAAGAGGCTCAGGGCAGTCGGAAAATACACAAAAAACGAGTCCAAGATAAAATTCTGCGACGTTGAGGACTGTCTCGTCTTTATCTCAAACAGCTTTTCCACCGAAACGTCATACGCCAATCAGACGAAAAAGGCGATAACCAACACGTTTATCGCCGACGCGATGACGGCGTTTTTCAGAGAACAGCTCGAGTTCTTCTTTATCGAAAATCCCGCCGACGGCGAGAGATTTTTAAATCAGGTTCTTATAAACAAGCGCTCCCGCGAAAAGGCGGAGCACACGAGAATAGACGTAAAAAAAGCGCTCGCGATGTCAAACGACATAACGGGCAGGGTCGAAAAATTTGTAGCCTGCCGAACAAAAGACGTGACCCGCCGCGAGCTCTATATAGTCGAGGGCGATTCCGCAATGGGGAGCTGCAAGCTCGGGCGAAACGCCGAATTTCAGGCGATAATCCCCGTGCGCGGAAAAACTCTCAACTGTCTTAAATCCTCATACGACAAGATATTCAAAAACGATATAATACTTGACCTTCTGCGCGTAATCGGCTGCGGGGTCGAGATAAGCCAAAAAAAGGTAAAGGGCGATATGCCGCCGTTTGACCTTGACGCGCTCAGGTGGTCGAAAATAATCATCTGCACCGACGCCGACGAGGACGGCTTTCAGATACGAACTCTTCTTCTCACGATGTTCTACAGACTCCTTCCCACCCTTATTGCCGCGGGGAAAATATATATCGCGGAAACCCCGCTCTATGAAATAACATGTAAGGACGATATATTTTTTGCCTACGACGAGAAGGAAAAGAGCGATATACTCGAGAAAATCGGAAACAAAAAGTACTCCATTCAGCGCTCAAAGGGACTCGGTGAAAACGAGCCCGAGATGATGTGGCAGACTACGATGAACCCCGAGACAAGACGTCTCGTTCGCGTCTCAAAGGCGGACGCCGAGGCGACGGAGAGAATATTCGACACCCTCCTCGGCGAGAACCTCGCGGCGAGAAAAGAGTTTATCTTCACCTACGGCAGCCTTTACGCCGACGAAGCCGACGTTTGAGGATATATTTGTTAGAGACAGTTTGGATTTTTCAGGGAACTTTTTGAAAAAAGTTCCCTGAAACCCTCAAAAACTTTTGAAAAACAGGAAAAGCATTGGGGGTTTAAAAAAATTTTTTATTAAAAGCTTGCGCGTCTTTTTAGGTGCTTTATTAGGATTTTAAAATGATTTTTCTCCCATTTTATGCACTTTATGATAAGGCACGAAAAAGCGCCGAGCACGCCTCGAAATGCCCGCGGGGCAGGGATTTGCGGTTTTATGCAAATGTATATTTTGAATGCTTTATAGGCAAGTGTATAAAATATATAGGCATTTACCGATTTCAAAGCCTTCCCGCCGCGCCGAGCATTTTCGGAGCATTTAAATAAAATTTTCAAAAGACATTCCGAAATACAAAAACTATGCTGTGATGTATTTATTCAACACCTTATGTTTTTTATAAAAATAGTACTTTACTTTTTTAAAATTTATGCTATACTAATATAGAAGATAGAAGGGGCATTGGCGCAGTTGGGAGCGCGTTGCACTGGCAGTGCAAAGGTCACGGGTTCAAGTCCCGTATGCTCCACCATACCAAAAAATGGCAAGTTCTTTAGAGCTTGCCATTTTTTGAAAAGTGAGAACTAATAGTGAAGAGTGAGGAAGCGGAAAGTTCTTTTAAGAATGCGGACGTCAAAAAGCGAAAGCTGTCAAATCAAAAGAGCTTGCCGCTGCCCATCGGCCAACCCCACCGGCGCTTCGCGCCGCCTCCCCTTTCAGGGAGCCTCTACCCACTGCCCACTAATCACTGCCCACTGACAACTAATAACTAATCACTGCCCACTAAAAAGGAGGAAAGAGAAATGACATGTCCCGAATGCAAAAGCGAAAATGTTAAAACTCAAACCTTTCAGGAAAACCTCGGCAGTACGACCGTGACAAAAACGCGCTCGAAGTACAGGCAAGAGGGCCACGGCTGTATTTGGTGGCTTTGTATCGGTTGGTGGTGGTGGATTGTCGACCTCTGTCTCTGGATTTTCTTTTTTATCCCGAGGCTCTGTATTCAGCTTTTCAGAAAAAAGAAATACAAAGGAAGGTCAAAGAGCGTTTCAAATACTGTAAACAATATCCGATACACCACAGTCTGCGTATGCTCCGATTGCGGACATCGCTGGAATATATAAATTCCGAGGCAAAAAGAAAACCGAAAACGCATAATATTGCGAAAATTTTAAAATCCCGAAAATCCCGAAAGGCGCTCTCTTGGCGGACAAAGCGGGGAGCAAAATTTATTTTATTCAGTATTGCAAAGGGGACTTTAACGATATGACCGAATGGGAAAAATGTCTCGCGGGAGAAAACTACGATTGTCACGATGAAATCTTTTTGGAATTGAAAAGAAAAGCGAGGGAGCTTTTAACACAGTACAATCATTTTTCGTATGAGCAAAAAACGGAGAAGTATGCCGTTTTACAACAGCTTTTCGGCAAAATAGGAGAGAACGTATCGGTCGGGAGTCCGTTTTTATGCGATTACGGGAAAAATATTATTATCGGAGACAATGTCTCCGTTAATATGAATTGTACATTTGTGGATTGCAATACAATAGAAATAGGAAACAACGTTTTAATTGCGTCAAACGTGCAGCTCTATACCGCGACTCATCCCGTCGAGTTGTCCGAAAGAGTGATTGAGGGCTGGCGGCCAGAGAGCGGAACGTATTTCTGTCGAACCTACGCTCTTCCAATCAAAATAGGAAACGGCTGTTGGATTGGTGGAGGCGCCATTATTCTCCCCGGCGTTACCGTAGGAAACGGGACCGTAATAGGCGCGGGCAGCGTAGTGACAAAAGATATTCCCGATAACTGCGTCGCGGTCGGGAACCCGTGCAGGGTCATACGAAAGATAAACGGGGATAAAATTTAAGAGAAGTTTTGAAAAGATTTAAAAAAAACGGGTGATAAAATCCAAATGGCAAAAATAATAAAAATGGCCGCGTTCGACCTTGACGGTACAATCGCCGATACAATCCCTTTCAGTATAGAAGCCTTTCGACGGGCTGTATCACCTTACGCGGGGCGTGTGTTGAGTGACTATGAAATATTGCAGACGTTTGGTGTTAACGAAGTCGGAATGATAAAAGCGGTTGTAAATGACCGTTTTGAAGACGCCCTCAATGATTTTTATAAAATATACGAAGAACTGCATGAAAAATGCCCCGCGCCTTACGAAGGCATAATCCGTATTTTTGATTTGCTTGACAGCAAGGGGATAAAAACCGCGCTGATAACGGGAAAGGGGAAAAGAGCCGCCGAAATTACTCTCGGCAGGCTCGGTTTAACAAACAGATTTTGCGATGTGGAAACGGGTCTTGAAGAAAGACCGAGTAAGACTGACGCAATACTTAATTTGCTTGAAAAATACGAGCTGAAAAAGAACGAATTTTACTATGTGGGAGACGCTGTTTCCGACGTTGTATCATCGCGCGACGCGGGTGTAACTTGTTTGTCCGCGGCGTGGGGAAGCTGTGCCGATACAGAATCTTTAAAAAAGGAAAACGCAAATCATATATTTCTTACAACAGCCGAGCTGTACGACCTGTTTTTAAGCTGTTGAATTTTAAATTGCATTACATTCGCAAAAAAAATTATACGGCGCGGCGCCTATTTCGGCGCCGCGCCGTATTTATCTGTCAATATCTGTCAATATCCGTCAATATCTGTCACTATCTGCAATATCCGTAAGTGCCTACTCAAAACGGTGAGACAAAAGGTACTCGTTAACCTCGTCGGCGCAGTGTCTGCCCTCGGATATTGCCCAGACGACAAGGGACTGCCCGCGGCGCATATCCCCCGCGGCAAAGACTCCCTCCTTTGCCGTCTGATATTTTCCATCTTCGGTAACGGCTCTCCCGCGGGAGCTTCTCTCGACGCCGAAAGCGTCCGTGACATAGCTCTCACAGCCCACAAAGCCTGCGGCAATTATCATCATGTCCGCGTCGAGGACCTTCTCGCTGCCCGCCTTTTCGGTGAGCTTTCCGCTTTCGAAGGAGACGTTTACGGTGACGACCTTTGAGAGCGCGCCGTCGTCGTTTACTTTTATCTCTTTTACGGTCGTCTCGTAAATTCTCGGGTCGTGTCCGCTGAGGTACGACGCTTCCTCCTGACCGTAGTCGGTCTTTAAAACGCGCGGCCAGCGAGGCCATGTATCCTTTTCGCTCCTGTCTTTCGGCGGCTCCTTTGTCATCTCAAGCTGAACTACCGAGCGGCAGCCGAGACGAATGCATGTCGCAACGCAGTCGTTTCCCGTGTCTCCTCCGCCGACTATAACGACGTTCTTGTCCTTTGCCGAAATGTGCTCTCTGTCCGACAAAACCCCGCCGTCAAGAGCCTTTGTCACCGAGGTCAGAAAGTCGACCGCGTAGTACACCCCGCCGACATCGCAGGAAGCCGCGTCAAGCGAGCGCGGGACCTTTGAACCGCAGCAGAGGACTACGGCGTCAAAATCGGACATAAGCCCGTCTGCCGAAACGTCGCGCCCAACGTCAGAATTAAGCTCGAAGCGCACCCCTTCGCTCTCCATAAGGGAAACTCTCCTGTCAACTATTTGCTTTTCAAGCTTCATATTAGGTATCCCGTACATGAGAAGCCCGCCGGCGCGGTCGCTCTTTTCAAACACCGTGACAGTGTGTCCGTATCTGTTCAGCCTGTCCGCGGCGGCAAGACCGCTCGGCCCGCTGCCGACCACGGCGACCCTTCTTCCTGTCCGTCTTTTCGGCGCTCTCGGCGTCATCATTCCGTTTTTGAACGCAGTCTCGATAATGTATAATTCGTTCTCCCGTACTGTAACGGGCTCGCCGTTCAGTCCCGCGACACACGCTTTCTCGCAAAGCGCGGGGCAGACTCTGCCGGTAAACTCGGGAAAAGAGGAGGTCGAGAGCAGACGCTCTAAGGCGCCGCATTCGTTTCCCATGTATATCTCGTCATTCCATTCGGGTATAAGATTGTGCAGAGGGCAGCCGGTCACCATACCGCCGAGCTCGATTGCCGACTGACAGAACGGAACTCCGCAGTTCATACATCTCGCTCCCTGACGCCGCCTTTCGTCTATTGACGTATCAACGTGAAACTCGTTGAAATTCAAAATCCGTTCGGACTCGGGGACAGATGGACGCTCGACTCTTTCATATTCGAGAAATCCGCTGCTTTTTCCCATATCAGACGCCTCCTTTGCGCATTGTATCAAACGCCGCGAGCTCGGCGTCGTAACGGTTCATTCCCATTGACATATTCTGCCTTATAAGTCCCGTTATCACACCGTAGTCATGCGGCAGAATCTTTTTGAAAAATGCAAGCTTTGAGCCAAAGTCGCTTAAAATACTTTTCGCAAGCGCCGAATCGGTCGCCTCAATGTGACGCCGCAGCATACTCTCTATTGCGTCGGCGTCCTCTTTTTCGCTCACCTCAAGCATATCGAGCCCGGACTTGTTTATCTTTTTGTAAAGCGTGTGGCGCTCGTCGTATACGTAAGCCGTGCCGCCGCTCATTCCTGCGGCAAAGTTGTTTCCGACGTCGCCGAGGATAAGAACCTTCCCGCCCGTCATATATTCGAGAGCGTTTTCTCCGACTCCCTCGACGACGGCGACTGCTCCCGAGTTTCTGACGCAGAAGCGCTCGCCGGCAATGCCCGAGATGTACGCTTCGCCTGACGTCGCGCCGTACAGCACGGCGTTTCCGACAATGACGTTCTCGGAGGGCTTAAATCTTGAGTCGCGCGGAGCTCTGAGCGAGAGCTTTCCTCCCGACAGTCCCTTTCCGAAGTAGTCGTTTGCGTCCCCCTCAAGGTTTACGCTGAGCCCCTTCGGTATAAACGCTCCGAAGGACTGCCCTGCGCCGCCGCGGCAGTTTACGACGTAGGTGTCGTCCTTTAAGGTGTTTTTGAATTTTTTCGTTATAACGGAGCCGAAGTGTGTCGCGAACGCGCGGTCCGTGCTCGTCACGGCGCAGTCGACGCTATGCGGCTTTCCGCTTTTCACGTACGGCTCAAACTCGGGTATGAGTATTCTGACGTCCGCCGTCTTTTCAAGCTCGAAGTCGTAAGATGCGTCCTTTGAAAAGCGCGCGGGCTTCGAGTCGGGCTTTCCGATTATCTCCGACAAATCGGCGTTGATTTTGCCGTGCGGAAGGCTCGATAAGGATTCGGACTCCTTTACCTTTATAAGGTCGCGCCTTCCCACCATATCGTCGACGCGCCTGATTCCGAGCGAGGCCATGATCTCTCTCAGCTCCTCGGCGATAAACAGCATAAAGTTCATAACGTACTCGGGCTTTCCACAGAAGCGTGCTCTCAGACGCTCGTCCTGAGTCGCAATTCCCATGGGGCAAGTGTCAAGGTTGCACACTCTCATCATTGTACAGCCGAGAGTTACAAGGGGAGCGGTCGCAAAGCCGAACTCCTCGGCTCCCATAAGGGCCGCGATTGCGACGTCTCTTCCGCACATGAGCTTTCCGTCAGCCTCTATTCGCACTTTTTCCCTCAGTCCGTTTTCCGAAAGAGCGCGGTGCGCCTCGGACAGACCGACCTCAAGAGGAAGACCTGCGTTGTGTATTGAGCTTGTCGGAGCGGCTCCCGTTCCGCCCTCGTATCCCGAGATAAGAACAACGGACGCGCCGGACTTTGCGACCCCGCACGCAATCGTCCCGACTCCCGCCTCGGAGACGAGCTTTACGGAAATGTCAGCGGCGGGATTTGCGTTTTTGAGGTCGTATATAAGCTCCGCCAAATCTTCAATCGAGTATATGTCGTGGTGCGGCGGAGGGGAAATCAGAGCGACGCCGGGAGTTGAAAGACGGGTCCTCGCAATCCAAGGGTAAACCTTCCGCCCGGGAA
Organism: uncultured Clostridia bacterium; assembly: GCA_947632135.1. Lineage (GTDB taxonomy): Bacteria > Bacillota > Clostridia > Oscillospirales > CAG-272 > RUG14199. Next base: position 18,934 of record CANRNZ010000002.1, on the reverse strand, counting down.
GGTGCCCGCCTTCGCCGGGCTTTGCGCCCTGCGCCATTTTTATCTGTATTTCCCTCGCGCTGACAAGATATTCCGACGTCACGCCGAAGCGCCCCGACGCCACCTGTTTTATCGCGCTGTTCTTTTTTGTCCCGAGCCTTTCGGGGGACTCGCCGCCCTCGCCCGAGTTGCTCTTGCCGCCGAGAGTGTTCATCGCGAGCGCGAGGCACTCGTGCGCCTCCTTTGATATCGAGCCGTATGACATCGCGCCTGTCTTGAAGCGCTTTACGATTTCGGCGGCGCTCTCCACCTCCTCGATCGGAACGGGAGTACACCCTTCGGTGTTGAAATCGAGCAGACTTCTTATACCGAAGCGCGCGCCGTCGCGCGTCAGCATCGCGCTGTATTCCTTAAAGCGCGCGTAGTCTCCGTTCTGTGCCGCCTCTCTGAGAGCGGTTATAGTCTCGGGAGAGTAGAGATGCTCTTCTTTTTCCTCCCCTCGGCGCAGCTTGTGATAACCGACGCTCGGCAGAACGCTGCATGCCGCGTCGGCGGAGTAAAACGCCTTGTTGTGCCGCCATTCGACGTCCTCACCGATTTCCGTAAGACCAACTCCGGGAGCGGCAAACGGCGTATTTGTGAAGTAGCGGTCGATGACCTCCTTCGATATGCCGACGGCCTCGAATATCTGCGCGGACTGGTAGGACTGGATTGTCGAGATTCCCATTTTCGATGCGACCTTGACTATACCGTCGATTGCCGCCTTGTTGTAGTCCTCTATTGCGGTGTGGAGGTCCTTGTCAAGTATGCCGTCCTTTATAAGCTCCGCTATGCACTCGTGGGCAAGATACGGGTTTACCGCTCTTGCGCCGTAACCGAGGAGTGCGGCAAACTGGTGAACGTCCCGCGGTTCCCCGCTTTCGAGGATTATAGATACCGCGGTGCGTTTTTTCGTCCTTATAAGATGCTGCTCGACGCCCGATACCGCAAGCAGCGAGGGGATCGCGAGGTGGTTTTCGTCAACTCCGCGGTCAGAGAGGATTATTATGTTCGCTCCGTTTCTGAAAGCCTTGTCGCACCTTATAAACAAATCCTCCATCGCCTTTTCGAGAGAGGTGTTCTTATAGTATAAAAGGGAGACCTTTTTGGTATGCAGCCCGGGCTTGTCGAGCGCGCATATTTTAATAAGGTCGACCTCTGTCAGAATAGGATTTTCGATTTCGAGAACGCGGCAGTTTTCACCCTTTTCGCACAGCAGATTCCCGTCCGAGCCGACGTATACAGTCGTATCGGTCACCGCCTTTTCGCGAAGCGAGTCGATAGGCGGATTTGTCACCTGAGCGAAAAGCTGCTTGAAATAGTAAAACAGCGGCTGGTGTGTTTTGGATAGAAAAGCGGGAGGAATGTCTATACCCATGGAGGAGATTTTCTCGCCCGCGTTTTTTGCCATTGGGAGAATTACCTCTCTCACATCCTCATAGGTGTATCCGAAGGCGTGGTACAGCTTTCGCCTCTCCTCGCGCGAGCCGCTGTCCTCGGGCTTTTTGTTCGGTATCGGCAGCTCTCTCAGCCTTGTGAGATATCGGCTCAGCCATTCGCCGAACGGCGAGCGGTTTATGTATTTCTCCTTGCACTCCGCGTCGTCCAGAAATTCGTTGTTCTTCATGTCGCAGAGAATCATTTTCCCCGGCTCAAGCCTCGACTTTTTTATTATGTGCTTATTTTCAATGTCGAGCACTCCGACCTCGGAGGAAATAATTACCCTGCCGTCGTCAGTGAGGTACCATCTGCAAGGTCTGAGCCCGTTTCTGTCGAGCGTCGCTCCGACGACGTCGCCGTCCGAAAAGATAACTGCCGCGGGGCCGTCCCACGGCTCCATCATCGTCGCGTAGTAGTGATAAAAGTCCTTTTTTTCGCGGCTTATGTATTCGCGGTGCTTCCACGGCTCGGGCATCGTTATCATAAGCGCCAGAGGAAGCTCCATTCCGTTCATATACAAAAATTCAACCGTGTTGTCGAGCATTGCAGAGTCGGAGCCCTTGATGCCTATAACCGGAAGAATTTTTTCCATATCGTCCTCAAGATACGGCGATGAGAGGGTTTCCTCTCTTGCCGCCATACGGTCGACATTTCCGCGTATAGTGTTTATCTCGCCGTTGTGAAGAATGAACCTGTTCGGGTGCGCCCTCTCCCAGCTCGGCGTCGTATTCGTCGAAAAACGGGAATGGACGAGCGCCATCGCGCTCTCGAAGTAAGGCGACTCAAGGTCGCGGTAAAAGCGCCTCAACTGCCCGACGAGAAACATTCCCTTGTACACTATTGTTCTTGACGAGAGGGAAACGACATAGCTCCCCTTCGTGCTCTGCTCAAAAAGACGGCGCAGGACGTACAGCCTGCGGTCAAATTCGACCCCTGCCTTATATTTCTCGGGCCGCGCTATAAAGCACTGTGCTATATACGGCATACAGGCAACTGCCTTATTTCCGAGAATGTCGGGGTTTATCGGCACTTTCCGCCACATCGCAACGGGCAGCCCCTCTTTTTCGGCGATTGTCTCAAACAGCCGTCTTTCCTTTTTCCTCGTGTCCGTGTCAGACGGCAGAAAGAACATTCCGACGGCATAGTCGCCCCTCGTCAGAGAGAGAGGGGCGTCCTTTAGCTCGCGGCGGAAAAACGAGTGCGGTATCTGTGTCATAATGCCGACGCCGTCGCCGGTTTTCCCGTCGGCGTCCCGTCCCGCGCGGTGCTCTAACTTTTCGACTATTTTAAGAGCGTCGTCGACGGTGCGCCTGTCGGCTCTGCCGTCAATGTTTACAACGGCGCCTATTCCGCAGGAGTCGTGCGCGGCGTTTATCATGCTCGCAGCGCTCCTCCTTTCGGGCTCAAAGCGGTATCCCCCGCTCCCCGTTTGCGGATTTTCTTTTTCGATACTGTTTATATTTTCGGAATTATCGTATTCCCGACAATTATGACAATTATTGTAATTTTCCGTTTTATTCATATTTCTTCATATTCCTTCATATGTTTTCATATTACTTCATATGCATTCATATGACTCATATGCGGTATTCCCTCAAATTCCGCTCGCTCCGTAATTCGAAAGGACTCTTGCCGACGGGTCGTCGACGTCGCACCCTTTCCAGCTCTTGTTCGGCATCCAGAACCCTGCAATCATTCCCGCCTGATTCGGATAGTATTTTTCAAAAAGCTCGCGGTAGAGAAGAGATTCTTTCGTAAACGGCGCCGCCGTTTTGTAGTGAGACGCCTTTTCCTTAAATTCCTCATCGGTATAAAGCTCTTCGGCGTACTCCTTCAGGCAGTCCACCATCGAGTGCCCGACGGCGTCGGAAAAGGCCGCTTTTTCGCGCATGAGAATGCTCTCCGGCAGATAGTCCCCCGAAAATGCGCGGCGCAGAAGATATTTTCCCTTTCCGTAGACGTTCATTTTAACGGACGGCTCTATTGACATCACGTACTCTGCGAAATCGAGATCCCCGAACGGGACTCTCGCCTCCATCGAGTTTACGGAAATGCATCTGTCGGCCCTCAGCACGTCGTACATATGCAGCTCGCGCACCCTCTTTTCGGACTCCTTTTGGAATTCCTCGGCGGACGGCGCGAAGTCGGTGTATTTGTATCCGAACAGCTCGTCGGATATCTCGCCTGTCATAATTACCCTTATGTCGGTGGTTCTGTGTATCTCGCGGCAGAGAAGATACATTCCGACAGACGCGCGTATCGTCGTTATGTCATATGTTCCGAGAGCGGCGACAACCTCGCAAAGGCATTGTATCACATCGTCCCTCGTCATTATTATTTCCGTGTGCTCGGAGCCTATGTACTCCGCCACCTCTCTCGCATATTTGAGGTCGATGGCGTCGGTGTCCATTCCAATCGAAAACGTCCTTATTTTTTTCTTCAGAATGCGGGAGGAGACGGAGCAGACGAGCGAGGAATCAAGCCCGCCGCTGAGAAGGAACCCGAGCGGCGCGTCGGCGTCAAGCCTTTTTTCGATTCCCCGCGTCAGCTTTTCTCTTATGTTCCCGCATATTACGTCAAGCCCCTCCGAGTGAAAGGAGTCGACGCGGCTCATATCTCTGTATGAGACAAATTTTCCGTCTTTCCAGTAGTGCCCCGGCGGAAAGGGCTTTATAACGTCGCACAGCCCGACGAGGTTTTTTGCCTCGCTCGCAAAAACAGTTCCGCCGTCCCGGTCGACTCCGTAGTACAGCGGGCGAATACCGATTGGGTCGCGCGCCGCGACAAAGGTTTTCTCTTTTCCGTCGTAGATTATAAGAGCGAACTCGGCGTCGAGCATTTTAAACATGCCGCAGCCGTATTTTCTGTACATGGGAAGAAGGATTTCGCAGTCCGAGCCGCTTTTAAAAACGTACCCCTCATCCTCGAGAGCCTTCTTTATTTTTCTGAACCCGTATATTTCCCCGTTGCAGACGACAGAGTCGCCGTCTCTTGAAAACGGCTGCATTCCCGAGGAGTCAAGCCCCATAATCGACAGCCTGTGAAAGGCGAGAATACCGTTTTCCACCTTGAGGGTCCTGCTGTCGTCGGGGCCTCGGGATTTTGTCATGTTAAAGCCTTTTTCAAATTTTTCGGTATCCGGGTTCTGCCCGAAATAACCCATAACGGAACACATAGAAACCTCCGTGAGAATTTTTTCCTTGCTTTACTTCACGCTGAACAGAATATCGCCGTAAGAGGGATAAGGCCACGTATCGGACGGCATGCACTCCTCAAGCTCGTCGACGCTCGCTCTGAGGCAAGCCATGTGGGAGAAGAGGGTGTCTTTGCAGAAGTTTGCCTCTTTTGTGACGTCGCCCATCGTCTTTGCCTCCTCGATATCGCGCTCAAGCTGACCTACCATTGAGAAAATGCCTGTCGTGAGCGAGGATACGGTTTTCAGCGTCTCGCTCTCGTATGTCGTGTCCGCGCCGAGGGACTTCTTTGCCGCCGCGGCGTCGCAAAGCTCGCGTCCGTAGCGCATTGCGGAGGGCAGAATATCCTTGCGTGTCATGTCTACCATCGTCAGAGCCTCGATTCCGAGGACCTTCGAATAGTTTTCCATGAGGATTTCGTATCTTGAGTAAAGCTCCTCCTCGGTGAACACCTTGTGAGTCTTGAACAGCTCTATATTCTTTTTGCTTATGAGATAAGGGAGAGCGTCGGGAGTCGTCTTGAGGTTGAGAAGACCGCGCTTTTTTGCCTCCTTCAGCCACGATTCGTCGTACCCGTTTCCGTTGAATATAATCCTCTTGTGCTCTTTTATCGTCTTTCTTATTATATCGTGGAGAGTCTTTTCGAAGTCCTCGGCGACCTCAAGCTCGTCGGCAAAGAGGCGAAGCTCCTCCGCGACGGCGGTGTTCAGCATCGTGTTGGGGCCCGATACCGACGCCGAGGAACCGAGCATTCTGAACTCGAATTTGTTGCCCGTAAAGGCAAAGGGAGATGTTCTGTTGCGGTCCGTCGCGTCCTTCGGGAATTTCGGCAGAACGTGTACGCCGACCCTCAGAAGCTCCTTCTCGCGCGCACCATAGGCCTCCTCTTTTTCTATCGCCTCAAGAATCTCTGTGAGCTCGTCTCCGAGGAACATAGAAACGACTGCCGGCGGCGCCTCTGCGGCTCCGAGCCTGTGGTCGTTTCCGGCGGAGGCGGCGGATATTCTGATAAGATCCTGATATTCGTCGACCGCCTTGATGACTGAGCAAAGGAAGAGAAGAAACTGCGCGTTTTCAAACGGCGTGTCGCCGGGCTCAAGAAGGTTCACGCCCGTGTCGGTAGAAATAGACCAGTTGTTGTGCTTGCCGCTGCCGTTCACACCCGCGAAGGGCTTTTCCGAAAGCAGGCATACCATTCCGTGGCGCTTTGCGACCTTCTGCATCATTTCCATTGTAAGCTGGTTGTGGTCGGCGGCGATGTTTGTCGTTGTAAAAATGGGCGCAAGCTCGTGCTGAGCGGGAGCGACCTCGTTGTGCTCCGTCTTTGCGAGTATCCCGAGCTGCCAGAGCTCGTCGTTGAGGTCCTTCATAAACTCCTGGACTCTTGTTTTTATCGAGCCGAAATAGTGGTCGTCAAGCTCCTGACCCTTCGGCGCCTTCGAGCCGAAAAGAGTTCTTCCGGTGTATATGAGGTCGCGGCGCTTTTCGTACATTTTCTCGTCGATGAGAAAGTACTCCTGCTCGGGGCCGACAGTCGTCTTTACGCATGTGGCGTCCGTGTTGCCGAAAAGGCGAAGAATTCTCATTGCCTGACGGTTTATCGCCTCCATACTGCGCAGCAGCGGCGTTTTCTTGTCAAGCGCCTGACCGCCGTAGGAGCAAAATGCCGTCGGTATGCAGAGGACGCCGTCCTTTATAAACGCAAAGGAGGTCGGATCCCACGCGGTGTAGCCTCTCGCCTCAAACGTCGCGCGAAGTCCTCCCGAGGGGAACGAGGATGCGTCGGGCTCACCGCGCACAAGCTCTTTTCCGGAAAACTCCATTATAACCTTGCCGTCGGCCGTGGGGGCGATAAAGCTGTCGTGCTTTTCGGCGGTAATTCCCGTCATCGGCTGGAACCAGTGAGTGTAGTGGGTCGCGCCCTTTTCGATAGCCCAGTCCTTCATCGCGTTTGCAACGATTGTCGCGGCGTTTACGTCAAGGCTCTTTCCGCTTTTCATCGTTTTTTCAAGACGCTTGAAGGTCTCCTTGGGAAGCCTTTCCTTCATGGTCCTTTCGTCAAAGACCATCGAACCGAATTCTTCAGTAACTTTTTTCATCTTGGAAGCTGCTCCTTAAAAAATAAATTGAATAATTTAATTTAACAGAAAAACTTAAAATGAATACTGTTTAAAAAATAAAAAACGGCAAAGGTGTTCGGACTTTGAGCCGACGACGTCTTTGCCGATTCGGATACGAAATCTAAAACTTTTTGATTTTTTAAAAAATTTGCAAAACGAATTTTCAAAGCTCTAAAAAGCTTTGAAACATAAAAATAATAAGCTTTAAAAGTTTAAAACAAAAAAACGGCGCCGCAGATACTGCTGCGACGCCGTTGCCGTTGTGCCTATTTTATCACCCGCAAAAAACTTTGTCAATACTTCTTGGCGAAAAAAAGGGAACTCGGCGTCTTTTCGGAGATTTCACCACCAAACGAAATATTGCGCCGCAAACTTTTGTGCGAGTTGTATGACAAAGCGGGATGCAAAATCACGGTAAAAGGGATGCGGATAAACCGCCTGTAAATTCAGCTTGTAAATTTATTGGATGAGTTACGATAGCTCGGAAAAAATCGGGTAAGATTTTTTGAATTTTATTTCCGAGTTATTCCGTTTCGCAATTTATTTCAATAACATTATAAACTTATAAATCTTATAAAAGTAACTTGACAAAAAGCGTAAAAATTGGTATACTATAGCCGCTGAAGCGAGCAATGGCGTTCATCTACGGGGGAGGTTGCCCCTTCGGGTGAGCGCTTTTATAATTTTTTAAGGTTTTAATGTTTTAAGCTTTTAATTATTAAGGCTTATTAGGGAGGGGAAAATAAAGCGGACGCTCCGCGGCATTTTACCGCCGCGGCGTTTTTCCCGTTTGAAACCAATCCGAAATTTTCCGAAACCGTTCCGAAACTTTTTCGAATTTTGCTTTAAAATTTTGCTTTAATATTTTGTTTTAAATATGAGGAATTTGGGGGCTGACATGTATACTTTTGATGATGTTCTTTCGTACGTTGAGGAAGAGGACGTTAAATTTATACGACTCGCATATTTTGATATATGGGGAAAACAGAAGAACGTGTCCGTTCCGCCGTCCGAGCTGAGGCGCGCGATGGAGGAGGGCATCTCCTTTGACGCGTCCGCGGTGTCGGGCTTCGGCGACGAGAAGCAAAGCGATTTGTTCCTCCGCCCGGACCCGTCGACTCTGTCTGTGCTCCCTTGGAGACCGTCCCACGGCAGAGTCGTCAAAATGTACTGCGACGTGTACCGCCCGGACGGCTCGCACTTTGAAAAGGATTCGAGATATATACTTAAAAAGGCGGTAGCCGACGCGGCGCTTGAGGGTATAACAGTCTCGGTGGGGCCCGAAATGGAGTTTTACCTTTTCAAGGGGGACTCTCAGACAGAGGGCGCCGAGAGGGAGCCTCTCGACAGAGCGGGATATATGGATATAGCCCCCGACGACAGAGGCGAGAACATACGGCGCGAAATATGCCTCACCCTTAACGAAATGGGTATTGTCACCGAGGCGTCTCACCATGAGGTCGGCCCGGGGCAGAACGAAATAGATTTCAGATACAGCGACGCGCTGAGCGCCGCCGACAACACCTCCGCCTTTAAGTGGGCCGTAAAGAGCGTCGCCGTCGAAAACGGACTGACAGCAGACTTTTCGCCGAAGCCTCTCGAAAACGAGGCGGGAAGCGGAATGCACATAAATATTTCCGTGGAAAGCCGCGGCGGGGCGGACCCGAGCGACAGCTTTATGGCGGGAGTCATGAACAGAATAAAGGATATGACCCTGTTTCTCAATCCCACCGAGGATTCATACAAGAGACTCGGGGAGAAAAAGGCGCCGCTTTACATTTCGTGGTCGCCCGAGAACCGCTCGCAGCTCATAAGAATACCCGCCGCGTCGGAAGGCAGGCGGCGCATAGAGCTGAGAAGCCCCGACCCGATGTGCAACCCGTACATTGCGTACGCGCTTATTATCCGCGCGGGACTCGAGGGGATAAAAAACAAGGAAAAGCCCTCCGCACCCGTAAACGAGAACCTCTATACGGCGGACTCTCTTGTGACGGGCTCCCTCGAAAAGCTGCCCTCCTCGCTGAGCGAGGCGCTCGAGGCGGCAAAGAACAGCCGATTTGTAAGGGATTGCCTGCCGAAGGCTTACCTTGAGGCGTTTGAGATTTAATTTTTGATTTTGAGCTTTGATTTTATGACATCTTCGATTTACTTTTATTTTAATTATCCGATTATTTAACTTATTTAACGTTTTGCTTTATTTCTGCCGAAAGGGGGAAGGTCCTGTGGTTGAACGGCGTCCGTACAGTGTGCTTGCCGTGTCGAAAACGGAGCAGCTTTGCAATATGCTGAGCGACGCGCTCCCCAAGGATTTGTTTTCCCGCGTCGTTTCGGCGTCGGAGAGCGGCGAGGCGCGTCGACGTATGACCGAAATGTCCGACGTCGACATAGTGGTGATAAACACTCCGCTTCCCGACGACTTCGGAATAGAGCTTGCCGTCGGCATTGCCGCGAGACGGGAGATAGGAGTCATACTTATCGTAAAGGCGGATATATTCGAGCAGGTGGCGTCCAAGGTGGAAAAGTACGGCATTGTAACCTTAAAGCGCCCTCTGTCAAAAAACGAGCTGTATATGGCGGTGAGAATGCTGTGCGCCGTAAGACACAGATTTGAGGCGTACGAAAGGGAGGCTGTCAGCCTCAGAGCCAAAATGGAGGAGATACGTCTCGTGAACCGCGCGAAGTGGCTCCTTATGGACAGACTTAAAATGAGCGAGCCCGAGGCTCACCGATACGTGGAAAAACAGGCGATGGACAGGTGCGTGAAAAAAGCGGAGGTGGCGCGGAGCATAATCCGCGCTTACGAAAACTGAGCGTAAAGCAATGCTGAAGCCTGAGTATAAAAGGTAAATAATTTTGCAGGCGTCTGCAAACAAAAGAGGTGTGGAAATTGACAAAGTATATTTTTGTTACGGGAGGGGTCGTATCGGGGCTCGGAAAGGGCATAACCGCGGCGTCCCTCGGCAGACTTCTTAAAGCGAGAGGATATAAGGTCGCCTCTCAAAAGCTCGACCCTTATATCAACGTCGACCCCGGAACGATGAGTCCTTACCAGCACGGAGAGGTATACGTCACGGAGGACGGCGCGGAGACTGACCTTGACCTTGGACACTATGAGAGATTTATCGACGAGGACCTTAACAAATTTTCAAATCTGACTACGGGAAAAGTATACTGGAACGTGCTGAACAAGGAGCGGCGCGGCGAGTATCTCGGACATACGGTTCAGGTGATACCGCATATAACAAACGAGATAAAGGACTTCATATACAGCGTCGGAAAAAAGACGAGCGCTGATATCGTCATAACGGAGATAGGCGGCACGACGGGTGACATCGAGAGCCAGCCGTTTCTCGAGGCAATCCGTCAGGTCGGCCTTGAGGTCGGCCCCTCGAACGCGATGTACATACACGTCACCCTCGTTCCTTTCCTCAGCGGCTCGGACGAGCATAAGACAAAGCCGACCCAGCACTCCGTCAAGGAGCTTCAGGGAATGGGAATAAAGCCCGACGTCATAGTCCTTCGCTGCGACAGACCACTCGAAAAGAGCATATTCAAAAAGATATCTCTCTTCTGCAACGTAACAGAGGACTCCGTTATAGAAAACCTCACCCTCGACACCCTTTACGAGGCGCCGATAATGCTCGAGAAAAACGGCCTTTCCGCCGCGGTCTGCCGCAAGCTCGGACTTGAGAACAGAGAGCCCGACCTTGACGGCTGGCGCGAGATGCTCGAAAGGATAAAGAGCCCGAAGGAGGACGTGACGATAGGCATTGTCGGAAAATACGTCGCGCTGCATGACGCGTACCTCTCCGTCGCCGAGGCGCTCCGCCACGCGGGATATGAGACCGGCGCCGGCGTCCATATCGAGTGGATCGACAGCGAGAGCGTGACGGAGGAAAACGCGAAGGAAAAGCTTTCCGCGCTCGACGGAATCCTTGTCCCGGGCGGCTTCGGCAACCGCGGAATCGAGGGAAAAATCGCGACCGAGAGATACGCGAGGGAAAACAACGTCCCCTATCTCGGGATCTGCCTCGGCATGCAGATAATGGTCATAGAGTTCGCGCGCCACGTCTGCGGTATGGAGGACGCCGACTCCGGTGAATTCAACGAGATGTCCTCTCACAAGGTGATAGATTTTCTCCCCGACCAGTATTCGGGCATCGAAAAGGGAGGGACCCTTCGCCTCGGCGCTTATCCGTGCCGCGTCGTTGTCGGAACCAAAATGTACGAATGCTACGGTAAGGAGCTGATACATGAGCGCCACCGTCACAGATATGAATTCAATAACGATTTCAGAGAAGCTCTCAGCGCAAAAGGTCTTAAAATAAGCGGAACGTCGCCGGACGGAAACATCGTCGAGACGGTAGAGATACCCGAAAACGATTTCCACGTCGGCGTCCAGTTCCACCCGGAGTTCAAGAGCCGCCCGAACAAAGCGCACCCGCTGTTTTTGGGGCTTGTCAAAGCCGACAGATACGAGAGTCCCCTTTGCGAAAGATACGCCGGGGAAAAAATGCAGAGAATATTTTCGGCGGACAATAAGTTTTCCACATGGAGAAAGCTTTGGATAGCTCTTGCCGAGAGCGAAAAGGAGCTCGGGCTTGACATTTCCGATGAGCAGATAGAGGAAATGAAGGCACATATATACGATATAGATTACGACAGAGCGAGAGAGTACGAAAAATCCCTGCGCCATGACGTTATGGCTCATATCCGCACCTTCGGCGAGGTATGCCCCAAAGCCGCGCCTATAATCCATCTCGGCGCGACCTCCTGCTACGTCGGCGACAACGGGGACATGATAGTAATGCGCGAAGCGCTTCTCCATATAAAGTCAAAGCTCCTGTCGACCCTTTCGGCGCTCGCCGATTTTGCCGAGGCGCATAAGGACGTCCCCACTCTCGCATACACCCATTTTCAGGCGGCTCAGCCGACGACTGTTGGAAAGAGAGCGACGCTCTGGGCTGAGGAGCTGCTCTTTGACCTTTGGCGACTTGACGACGTTCTCGGCTCTCTCATGTTCCCAGGCTGCAAGGGTACTACGGGAACCGGCGCGAGCTTTCTCTCCCTTTTCGGCGGGGACGAGGAAAAGGTGTTCAGACTTGAAAATCTGATAGCAAAGAAGATGGGCTTTGATAAGTGCATTCCCGTTTCCGGTCAGACTTATTCGCGAAAGATAGACTACTTCATCGTCTCCGTACTGTCGGGCATCGCGCAGAGCGCGTCGAAATTCGCGGGGGACATTCGTCTTATGTCTCACCTCAAGGAATTTGACGAGCCGTTTGAGAAAAAGCAGGTCGGCTCCTCCGCCATGGCGTACAAGAGGAACCCGATGAGAGCGGAGAGGATAGCCTCCCTTGCGAGGTACGTTATAACCGATTCGCTCAACCCCGCTTTTACCGCCGCGACGCAGTGGCTCGAGAGAACTCTTGACGACAGCGCGAACAGGAGAATAAGCCTTCCCGAGGCGTTCCTTGCGACGGACGGCATACTCACCCTTTACACAAACATAGTAAAAGGCGGCAGCGTGTATCCGGGAGTCATGGAGAAGCACCTGAGAGAAGAGCTTCCGTATATCGCGACGGAAAATATACTGATGTACTGCGTCAAAAAGGGCGGCAACCGTCAGGAGCTCCACGAGGCTATCCGCGAGCTGTCTGTCGACGTGACAAAGCGAATCAAGCTGCACGGAGGAAACAACGACCTTCTCTCGAGGATCGCCGCGGACAGCCGTTTCGGCGTGACCGAGGAGGAGCTTGAAAAAATAGTAAACGTGAAAAATTTCATAGGCATTGCCCCGAGGCAGACGGAAGTCTTTATAAAGGACTGCATACGTCCCGTTCTTGATGAGAACCGTGAGCTTATCGAAGAGGACGACGCCGTAAATATATAAATAAAAAAATATTATTTAAGCTGTTTTGAGCTTATCCGAAAGCTTTCGCGGCGCAAAACAGCGAAGATAATAAATATAAAAGGTATATAAACAAAAGAGAAAAAAGAAAAAAGAGGAAAACAAAATATGCTTACAGCTATAGTGGGAATTAACTGGGGTGACGAGGGAAAGGGAAGAATGGTAGACCTTCTCTCCGAAAATTATGACATCGTCGTGCGCTATCAGGGAGGCAACAATGCCGGTCACACAGTCGTCAACGAAAGAGGAAAATTCATACTCAATCTGCTTCCCTCGGGTATACTTCGCCCCGGCACGGTAAACGTTATGGGCCCCGGAATGGTGATAGACGTCGAGCATCTTTACGGCGAGGTCTCAAGGCTGAGAGAGGCGGGCATCGAAATAACTCCCGAGCATTTAAAGATAAGCGACAGAGCGACGATCTGTATGCCGTATCACAAGCTGCTCGACTGCCTCGAGGAGGACAGACTCGCCGATAAAAAATTCGGCTCGACAAGGCGCGGAATCGCTCCGGTTTACGCTGACAAATTCATGAAAAAGACACTGCGCATGGGAGATATTCTGAGCAAAGACGGACTGAAAGAGAAGCTCTCGGACATTGTCGAGTGGAAAAATCTCACTATATGCGGAGGATATCACGCCGAGCCCGTCACGGCTGAGGATATGCTGAGTTGGCTCAACACGTACGCCGCGCCGTTTGCGGACTATATATGCGACACGAGCGAATACCTCACCGAGGCGGCAAAAGACGGGAAAAACATAATGTTCGAGGCTCAGCTCGGTGCTCTTCGCGATATCGACTACGGCATATACCCCTACACCTCGTCCTCGTCGACGATTGCGGCATACGCGCCGATTGGCGCCGGTATACCGCAGATAAAGCTTGACGAGAGTATCGGCATAATGAAGGCATATTCGAGCTGCGTCGGAGAGGGGCCCTTCACCTGCGAGCTATTCGGCAAAGAGGGAGAGAAGCTCCGCGCCGCGGGAAACGAGTATGGCGCAGCAACGGGAAGACCCCGCCGCGTCGGCGGCTTTGACATTCCCGCGTCCCGCTACGGCGTCAGAGTTCAGGGCGCGGACAGCATAGCCCTCACAAAAATGGACGTTCTCTCATATCTTGAAAAGATACCGGTGTGCGTCGCATATAAGGTCGACGGCGCGCTGACCGAAAAATTCCCGACAGGAGACGCTCTCGCAAAGGCAGAGCCTGTGTATGAATATCTTGACGGCTGGATGAGCGACATTTCCGACTGCCGCGATATCGGCGACCTGCCCGAAAAGGCGCTCGAGTACGTAAGATATATAGAGAAGAAAACCGACTGCAAAATAAAATATATCTCCGTCGGCCCCTCGAGGGAACAGTATATCGAGGTAAAATAACGTATTTTTCGTATACGTTTCGTATGCGTTTCGTATACGTTTCGTATACACTTGGAGGTAGTGATATAAAATATGGAACATCTGCGCGATAAAAAAGGGTTTATATGTGATATGGACGGCGTCATATATCACGGGAACAGGCTGCTTCCCGGAGTTCGGGAGTTTGTCGACTGGCTCTACAGGGAGGACAAGAGATTTCTCTTCCTCACAAATTCAAGCGAGCGCTCGCCGCAGGAGCTGAGACAAAAGCTCGCGCGAATGGGCCTTGAGGTTGACGAGAGCCATTTTTATACGAGCGCGCTCGCAACCGCCAAATTCATAAGCAGTCAGTCCCCGGGCTGTACCGCGTTTGTCATAGGCGCGCCGGGGCTTGTGAAGGCTCTGTACGACGTCGGCGTCACGATGAACGATATAAACCCCGATTACGTCATAGTCGGCGAGACGGCAAACTATAACTACGAGAGCATAGTTCAGGCTGTCTCCTTTGTCCGAAACGGCGCAAAGCTCATAGGAACAAATACCGACCTCACCGGTCCGTCCGAGCAGGGGATAATTCCCGCCTGCCGCGCGCTCATTGCGCCGATAGAGCTTGCGACGGGCAAAAGCGCGTACTTTATCGGAAAGCCGAACCCCCTCATGATGAGAACGGGACTTAAAATGCTCGGCGTCCACTCCGCCGAGGCGGTTATGATAGGCGACAGAATGGACACCGATATAATAGCCGGTGTGGAAACGGGACTTGATACTGTGCTCGTCCTCTCGGGCTGTACGTCAAGAGACGAAATAGACATGTTCCCGTACCGTCCGGGATACGTCCTCGACGGCGTCGGAGAGGTGCCGAATAATTAAATAATTAAATAAAAGTAATGTTTTTTGCGGGGGACTTTTGAAAAAGTCCCCCGCGCCCCCCAAAACTTTTAAAATATTTATATTAGATATAATCGGGGGGTGAATTTTGCCCGTCTCATCGGGCTTTTTTATTTTTTAATAAGGCGAAAATCAGACGAAAATCGAGGCGGCGCCATGCGCCGCCTCCGTTATACCGTCATATAAAATATAAATAAATCCGAAAATTTTAAAAGGGGCGCGGGGGAAGCTTTTATAAAAGCTTCCCCCGCAAAAAATTTTTAAAATTTAAATTATTCCCTTTTCCCTTTTCTTTTTCCTGTTTTTCACGATGTTTATCGAAACGGAGAGCGCAAGGCAGACCGCGATGAATACGGGAACGGCGTAAGGGCTGACGCTGCCCGACGACATAAGGTCAGTCCATAGCCCGTCGACGAGCTTTGTCGTCTCGTCGGGAAGAGAGACGTAAGCCTCGGCCTTTTCGAGAACCTCGTTTGACGGATATGAAACGGAGTTTTGTATTTCCTCGTCAAGGTAGCCGAACGCCTCGGTGTGCGGAGTAGAGTACATTACGTACTCGCAGTTGGCAAGAGCCGTTTTCGTCTCGCACATGAAATTTATAAACATCTCGGCGGCCTCTTTGTTTTCGGAGCCTTTCGGCACGCACATTGCGTCGACGTAGAGGTTTGTCCCCTCCCTCGGCACAGCGAAGGCAAGGTCGGGGTTGTCCTCCATCATAACGAGAGCGTCCCCCGCGTAGTACGGCGCGAGCGCCGCCTCTCCGCCGCCCATTTTATCAAATATTTCGTCCATGATATAAGCCTGAACGAGCCTTTTTTGCTCTGTCAGCGCGGCGGCCGCGTTTCTTATCTGCTCCTCGTCCGTCGTGTTGTATGAGTAGCCGAGGTGTTTAAGGGCTATGCCGAAGGTGTCTCTTGAATTTGAGAACATGAAAATATTGCCCTCGTATTTTTCGTTCCACAGTATGTCCCATGAGAATACGTCGTCCTCGGGGTCGACGAGGGTCGTGTTGTATATTATACCGACGACCCCCCACATGTACGGAACGGAGTACTCGTTTTTCGCATCGTACTCGGGGTTCTTTAAGTCCTCTCTAATATAGCCGAAGTTCGGAATATTTGAAAAGTCGAGCTTTTCAAGCATTCCCTCGTTTATCATTCTTGAAATCATGTAATCCGAGGGTATCACGATGTCGTAAGACGTCCCGCCCGACTTCATTTTCGCATACATTTCCTCGTTTGTCGAAAAGGTCGTGTACTCGACGTTTATCCCCGTGAGCTCTTCAAACTCCTTTACAGTGTCAAAAAAGCTGTCCACACCGTCGTCGACCGAAATGTACTCGCCCCAGTTGTATACGTTTATCGTGACGTTTTGACCTCTGAAGCGCCCCCAGTCGACGCTGTTTGAATAGGAAAGGGAGGAGAGAGCGTCAAAGGAATCTTCCGAATCTTCTAAGTCCTCGGTATCCTCGGTATCCTCGGTATCCTCGATATCCTCGATATCCTCGGAAAACCCAAACCCCGCGCCGCAGGAGGATAGAGAAAAGGAGACGAAAAAAACTGTAAGAGCGGCAAGAAAAAAGGAGAATAATCTTTTTTTCAGTAGTCCTCTCATATGCGTCGTATGCGTTATATTTCCCGTCATGCGTCGTACCTCCTCTTTTTCCTCACCTCTCTGCGGTGGCTTCTTATGTCCGAAAAATTCATTATAAGAAGAACGCTCAGAATAACGAGAAAAATTATCGCGGAGAGCGCGTTTATTTCGGGGCTGACCTTTCTGCGGGTCATCGAATAAATCGTAATCGACAGGGTCTGAGAGCGCGGACCGTAGGTGAAATAGCTTATGACGAAATCGTCTATCGAATAGGTAACGCTCATAAGAAAGCCCGTAAGTATGCCCGGCATTATCTCGGGAATTATCACCTTGCCGTATACCTGCCGCCCGCTGCACCCGAGGTCCATTGCCGCCTCGCACAGACTCATATCCATCTGCCGCAGCTTCGGCAGAACGTTGAGAATGACGTAAGGCACGCAAAAGCAGACATGGGCGAGAATAAGGGTCGTGTATCCGGGGTCGAGGCCGACAAAGGCGAAAAGAAGCATAAGCGAAACGCCTGTCACGATCTCGGGATTCATTATCGGCATGTACGTTATGTTCATAACGAGCGCGCGGGTCCTTTTTTTCAGATTATAGATACCCATTGCCGCCGCAGTACCGAGAACCGTTGCAATCACCGAGGCGACGAGGGCAACAAAAAGAGTGTTCAAAAGACTGCGCATTATCGTCTCGTTGTGAAAGAGCTTGTAGTACCAGTCAAGAGTAAAGCCTGTCCACACAGTCCTGCTTTTGGAGGCGTTGAAGGAATAGGCGATAAGAACTCCAATCGGAGCGTAGAGAAAGAGAAAGGCAAATGCGAGGCAAAGCCTTGAAAATACTTTCTTCACAGCGGCATCACCTCCGAGTTTTCATCATCCATGGAGTTTGTTATACTCATGCACAGTAAAATAAATACCATCAGAACAAGGGAAATCGCCGAGCCGAGGTGAGGGTTGTAGGCGTTCCCGAGGAACTGCAAATCTATAAGGTCGCCAATCAGCATGTTTTTTCCGCCGCCGAGCATCTTTGATATAATAAAGGTGCTCACCGCGGGAACGAAAACCATCGTTATCCCCGAGGTGATTCCGGGAACGGAGAGCGGCAGAACAATACGCGAGAAAACGCTCCCTGCACCGGCGCCGAGGTCCCTTGCGGCGTCAAGCGTCCGCTCGTCTATTTTCGTCATCACTGAGTACAGCGGCAGTATCATAAACGGGAGATAATTGTAAACCATTCCGAGAACAACGGCGCCCGGTGTGTTTATAAACTGAAACGGGCCGAGCCCCACAAGGCCGAGAAGCCTGTTCAAAAGGCCGTTGTTTTCGAGTATCGTCATCCAGGCGTACGTTCTCAGAAGGAAATTCATCCACATCGGCAGCATAACGAGCATCAGCATAATTTTCTGTTTTGAAAAGCTCATGCGCGATATAAGATACGCCGTCGGGTATCCGATAAGCAGGCATATAAACGTAGCGATAAGGGAAAGCCAGATTGAGTTAATGAGAGTCGGCATATAGCTGCTGGCGGCAAAAAGGTTGTCCCATGTAAAAACCGTTTTCTCGGTCAGAGCGCCGTCGCGGCTCATCATCTCGGCGGCGTCGTCGCCGTAATTTGCCTCATATTCCGCGGTAACGGCTTCGATTTCCTCATCGCTCAGAATATTTCCGTCCGCGCCGATTTTAACTGTCGTCGTGCAGGCAAAAAATACTATAAGAAGGAGAGGGACAATAACGAACAGAGCTGTCCAAATATAGTACGGAAAAGCAAGTATTTTAGATTTTTTATTCATTTTATTCGACTTCTGCTCCGTTTCCCCGTCGTTACATTATGTTATGATATTGAAGTGCGGCATAGGCCGCGCCACTTGTCATAACTTTTCAAAAACGGCAATATATGATATATGATGATATATGATAATATATGATAATATACGATAATATACGATAATATACGATAAAATAAGACAAGGCAGATTATCAGTCTAATTTTATCAAAAATTTATGACATTTTCAATAGCTCGGCAGATTTATTTTGTAACGGGGGATTTTTATTTTTTGCTGTGTTCGCACGTTGTTCGCACAGACACGACACAAAAGTTTTCGCGCGCCTTTTTCAAAGTTCGCACTTACCCAACACAAAAGTTTTGGTCAAGCTTTTTCAAAAGCTTGCGGGGTTCGGGGCGGCGCCCCGACGCTTGGCGTTTCTTTTGAAGCTTTTCTCCCGGCCGATTGCGTCAAAGAAAAGCGTCAGAAAAGTTAGTTTCTGTTAGGACCTTTTTGCAAGCTCCCTGTTTTGCGCCCCGCCCCTTTATGCAGTGCGAACCGACAGACGCTTTTTCTTGACTCAAAAGCCGAGGAAAAAGCTTTGCAAAAAGAACGCGTATCGGAGCTTTCGCGCTCTGCGGA
>CANRNZ010000001.1 GCA_947632135.1 uncultured Clostridia bacterium | reverse complement strand
TCCCGAATCCTGCGCCGTAATTTCCTGTCGATGTGTGCGCCGTCCTTTCCTCGGCGCTCATCCTCCAAGCGGTTCTGTATGATCCGGCTGATGTGATGCAGGAGCCGGAAGGCGCCCATCGCCGCCGTCCAATTCCGATTGTTCTGAAGACTGTGCAGAAGCTGCGAGGCATACGGATTCCCGTGTTCGGCGGAGGCGTTCAGCCGGCGGAGGGCTTCTGCATTGTCTCGCTCCGTATCCCTGCCGCGAAGATACAGCAGACCGAGACGGTATTTCCGCTGTTATCGCTCGGCTTGTTGTCTGAGCAGGCGGCAAGGGCAAACACCATAACAAGCGCAAGTAAAACCGCCGCAAATTTTCTGATTTTCATTTTTTATTTCAAAGCCTCGTATTGTTTTTCATCCACCGGCTCGAGCCATTCGTTTGAGCCGTTTTCGCCGGGGACTTCAATCGCAAGGTGACTGAACCAGCTGTCGGGAGCCGCGCCGTGCCAGTGTTTTACGCCCACGGGGATATTTACGCAGTCGCCGGGGCGCATCTCCACCGCCTCCTTGCCCCATTCTTGGTAATACCCGCGCCCGCCGACGCAGACGAGTATCTGACCGCCGCCTTTTTCGGCGTGATGAATGTGCCAGTTGTTGCGGCAGCCCGGCTCAAAGGTCACGTTGAAAATGCCGACCTGCTCGCCCGACACCGGCGCGAGATAGCTCTGCCCGGAAAAATACTGCTTAAAGCCGTCGTTCGGCGCGCCGATTGGGAAGAAGATTGTGTTCTGATAGCGGTCTTTCTCTGTCAGTTCCGGCTCCGTTTCTTTCCAAACGTCCTTGGCAAGTCTGAACACCGCCCACGCCTTCGGCCAGCCGACATAGAAGCCGACGTGGGTCACGATTGCGGCAATCTCCGCGCGGCTCACACCGTGCGCCTTCGCGTTTTCAAGGTGATAGGTCAGCGACGAATCGGTGATGCCCGACGACATCAGAGCAACAACTGTGATAATGCACCGTGTTTTGAGGGCGATGTCGGGGTTGTTCCAGTTCTCGCCAAAGAGAACGTCGTCGTTGAACCGGGCAAAATCAGGCGCGAAGTCGCCAAGCTGATTTCTGCCTGCGGTCTGTGTAATCTTTTCCATGATATATCCTCCACAATATTTTTATTATTCCTCAACGGTAAATACCGCCGTGATACTGTTGCTGCCGAGCGAATCATTCCAGCCTGTCAGGTCGTCAATGTGAGCGAGTCTTGTATAACTCCACAAGTTGGAGCCATAAAACATCACAATCTGATTTCCGTTATACAGAACGATGTCGCCGGGGACGGTCATTGTCTGCCTGTCGTCGGCGGGAAGCGTTTTCCCGAGCACGCCGACCTTTTCAAAGCCTGAATAGTCGCGCATTTCAAGCGTTACCGGCGCTTTTTTCATCATTCCGATAAATTCACGCACTGCGGCATTGTCCTCCAAGGTCGCCATAAAGTTTTTGTCACCGATTTGTACATTCATTTTCACTGTCGTTTCCCTCTTTGTTTCATCGTCTTTTTCGGCAGTCGTCGATTCGATTTTGTAGGGGGAATCGGCGCTCTCATTCATATATGTTTGCGGCGCTTCCGATTCCGACGGTCGAACGCTCGCAGCACACGCCGAGACACAGAAAATCAGAATAAGCTCTGTCAGCAGAATGCAAATTCTTTTCATTTTCAGTCTCCTTCAGTCTCTTTCAGTCTCCTTCGTTCTCTTTCGGTCTCCGAGCGGCATTCTCGTGCAGTTAGCTATAATTTGCCCGATTCGTTTTGACGTTTTGAAATTTTATTTGACCCGCGCATATTTTTAAGCTGCGCGCGGTGTTTGCCGTATGTCTCTACCGTCTTTACCGTATCGGCTCAAAATCTGCCGCGCCATGCTTGCAGAGCGGGCAGACGAAGTCGTCGGGCAGCTCGTCGCCCTCGTATACGTAACCGCATATCTTGCACACGAAGCCTTTTTTGCCCTCGGTCTTAGGCTTCGGCTTGACGTTTTTGTGATAGTACGCGTAGCTCATCGTTTCGACGTCGGAAATCACTCTCGCCTCAGTCACCTTGCATATAAACATTCCGTGCGTTTCCATATCAACGTATTGCTCGACCTCAAGAGACATAAACGCGTTTATATAGCGCGGCAAAAACACGAGTCCGTTGTCGGAGCGCATCGGCTCGCAGTCGGCAAATTTGTCCACTGCCCTGCCGCTTTGGAATCCGAAGTTTTCAAACAGCTTGAAGGGCGCTTCGATTGACAGGCAGTTCACATTCATTTTGCCCGTCTGCTTTATTACGTGGTGCGAATAATTTGCCTTGTTTATGTTCACGGCGACCCTGTTCGGATTATCGGTAAGCTGAGTGACAGTGTTTACTATCAGCCCGTTGTCCTTTGTGCCGTCGTTTGACGTGACGACGTAAAGCCCGTAGCCTATTTTATACAGCGCCGTCATATCCTTCTTGTCGACAGCTTCTCCGCGCTGAGCGATATAATCCTTGCACAGCTCGTCCGCAAGAGCGTCGAGCTGAGAGCGCGACTCGTCGCTTAGAGACGACATAATGCGGACTGTATTCGCCGCAAAGGTTATGTTTTTGCATTTTTCGAGCATCGAGCTCATAGTCTTTGCCGCAAGAGGCGCCCATGTGCCGTTTTCGATAAGCGCCACCGTTCTGCTCTGATAATTTCTCTCCGTAAGGTGCTCGATAAACGTCCTCATAAACGGGAATATGTCGGCGTTGTAGGTAGTGGTCGCAAGAACGAGCTTTCCGTACCTGAAGGCGTCCTCGACCGCCTCAGCCATATCGTCTCTCGCAAGGTCAAAGGTGACCACCTTGGGACAGCCCCTGTCGCGAAGCTTTTCGGAAAGAAGCATTACGGCGTCTCTTGTGTGCCCGTAAACTGACGTGTACGCGATAACTATCCCCTCCGATTCAACGCGGTATGACGACCATGTGTCATAAAGGTTTATATAATGATTGAGATTTTCATTCAGAACCGGTCCGTGGGTCGGGCATATGATTGAAATATCAAGCCCCGACGCCTTTTTGAGAAGTCTTTGAACCTGCGCACCGTATTTTCCGACAATGCCGATATAATACCGCCTCGCCTCGCAGTCCCACTCCTCGTCAACGTCGAGCGCGCCGAATTTTCCGAATCCGTCGGCCGAAAAAAGAATTTTATCAAAAGAATCGTAAGTGACCATGACCTCGGGCCAGTGCACCATGGGAGCGCCGATAAACGTAAGCGTGTGTCTGCCGAGGCAAAGCTCCGAGCCCTCGGAAATCACCATACGGCGCTCAGAATAATCCTTGTCGAAGAACTGCCCCATCATCGCGAAGGATTTCTCGGAGGATACAATGACCGTATCGCCGTATATTTTCATAAAGTTTTCGATATTTCCCGAGTGGTCGGGCTCCATGTGCTGGATTATAAGGTAATCGGGTTTCCTGCCGTTCAGGGCATTTGAAAGGTTATCGAGCCATTCGTGGGTAAAGTTTTTGTCGACCGTGTCTATAACGGCTGTTTTTTCATCGAGAATGACGTAGGAATTGTACGCCATTCCGTTCGGGACTTTGTACTGACCCTCGAAGAGGTCTACCTTATGGTCGTTTACACCTATGTACTTGACGTCGCGCGTGATATTATTATCCATAACAGAAAACACCTCCATGATAAATTGTTAAAATATTTTAAATATAAAATATACTTCGGACATTGCCGTATGTTTATTTTATCATACAAATCGAAATAAAGCAATACGAGATACGGTATACTTTTCCCGTAAATTATTATATTCTATAAAAATTTTCGCAAATTATTTAAACAATTTTTGCCGAAAAGCTCGGAAATCTAAAAGAAACGGCGGAAAATTTCCGCCGTCTCCCGAAAATATAAAGTGAGAATACTGTACCGACGCTGCGATACACCAAAGTGCAATTCAGTGGTTTTCCTGCTGGTCCTTGTTCTGATTCTTGCTCTGGTTCTTGTTCTGGTTCTTGTTCTGATTTTTGCTCTGATTCTGATTCTGGTTCTGATTCTGATTGTTCTGGTTCTGATTGTTCTGGTTCTGTTCGTTCATGTTTTTTCTCCCTTAGAAAATTGACTTTTGTACAATTCGTGTACATATATATTTTTCCTTAATTTTTTCTTTATATACGCCTCAAAGGAAACTTTGTCACGATTTTTTTATGCTGTAAAGAAATTCGGCAAGCTGACCTCTTGTAAGCTCTGCGGAAAGCTCAATGTTTCTCAGTCCGTAAGCTTCAAAAACTCCCCTTTCATAAAGAGCCGTTACAGCGGGCTCGGCAAACGGAGAGACAAGTCCGTTTGAATCCGCCATCACATACTGAACCTCGTCTGTCCCGAGTATTTTTCCGATTACAGAGCAAGCCTCCTCTCCCGTGACTGCCCCGTCGGGATAAAGATAAAGCTCTCCGTTTGTCTCAACGCCGCTTATAAACCCGAGCCGCAGCGCCGCCTCGACGTAAGGCTTGTTCTCCGAGAGTATTTCGCCGTCGTCGGCAAACGAGGTAGTCTGTACCTCGGGAAGATTATCAGCGCCGAAAAGCTTCATTGCCGAAACGATAAAGGACTGGCGTGTGACATTCGAGCTCGGCGAAAATTTCAGAAGCTCCCCGTCGTATTCGGCGTCCATTATGCCGCTCTTTACCATGTTTACTGCGCTGACGGATACGGCGCTGTCTGAGAGGTCGGAGAAAACGTAATGCCTGTTTTTCTCGATATTTATATTGACAACGCACGGTGCGGAATAATTTCCGTCCTCGTCATGCACGCTGTAAGTGAAGCTGTCGCTGCCGCTGCATTTTTCATACGGCGCGTACATATAAGTGCCCTCGTTTTTGTCAATAACGGTGAGAAGTCCCTTTTCGGGGTAAGATTCGATGTCAAAGCAAAGCTTTTCGGAATCGGCGTCGTATCCTTTCATAACGCCGAAATATGACGTGTTATTGTACGTGAATACCTCCCTGCTGTTCTCGGCTTCGGGCGAAAGGCCCACACTGTCGGAAAACGTCACATTGCACGTCACGCTGTACGAACCGTTGACGGTGAAGGTAAACTCAGAATCTATAGCGCCGTCGAATGTTATATAGTCCGTCGACGCCACGGGAAGCTCTTCTCCGACCCACATATCTCTGCCGTTGTATCTCAGAGTGCAGCCTTCGGGAAGAGACGTCACCGTGACGGTGTCGCCGTCGTCGACACCGAGAGCGTTTTTCAAATAAACGCTTTTGAATCTGCCGTCGGCGCTGCTCAGCGAAACGGTCATTTTTTCACTGTCCGATATTATATCGAGCGCGGGAGTGAGAGGGGCAGCCCCCGCGCTGACGGCGGCGGCAAGCATCAAGAGCGCCATAACAAGCGCGTAAGATTTTTTCGTAAAAATTTTTATAAATTTTTTCATTTTCTCCTTTGTCCTCCTGCCGTATAGGCATTTAAAATTCTTTTTTCACCTCTGTTGTAATTATTTGCCGCGCTGAGATTTTTATTCAAAAAATTTATTTAATAATTCTATAAAAATAAAGTGGGGGCAAAAGCGCTTCAGAGTGCGGTGACGCCGCGCGGATTTAAAGATGATTTAAAATTTATTTCGAAAATTTCTTTAAAATCCTTCTTTATAATATTTAAAAAAATTTACTTTGCGAATTTACCCGACATTACCGTACAAATAGCGCTTTAAATGTTGACAATCAACAATTTGTGTGATATTATAATAGGTAAGTATAGTCATACTGTCTGGGAGTATTTATGGAAACAAAACGCAACTTAAAGTATTTTACCGCAAAAGGTCTGTCACCCCTCTCGTGGGTCGGCATCGGGTTTATAGTTCTCGGTCTTATTGCAATGGGTATCAGCAAAGACATGGGAATGCTGTGCTTCATCATCGCGATAGGCTGTTTTGTGTTTTCTGTCAGCGGGACCGCAAAGGAAACAGACATCGACTATCAGGTGAGCGAGAAAATAAAAGACCTCGACGAGCGCGCCATGATTAAATATGAGGTTTACGAAAAGGATTTTCTCACCATCGTAAGCCCCGCAAAGATGTTCGGATACGATTATATGGCAAAGGATGTTCACTTCAAGCACGGAACCGACGGCAAGAACAGAACAAGCGCCTACAATGCCATTCAAATCTTCTATACCGAAAAAAATCTCTACGTTCACGGCAAGCGCTTTTCACTTATAAACGACACGCTCGACGAAGAGTTCGGCGGAGTGTTCAACTACCTTGACCTCGACCACGCCGAATATGTTGAAGCGTCTCTCCCTCTGCCGAAGGACAGAAAGGTTACATACCACGTATTTAAAATCGTAGACAATGACGGGAAAGACGTCATAAGCGTTTCGGTGTCATACGGCGCGGACGTCGATAAAACAATAGAAGAAATAAACCACGTAATAAGGCTTAAAAAAAGAGACGCCGGCATTATCAAGGATTGACAAAGCAGGTGCCGGCGCTTTAAAACAGCGAACCGAAAAGTTAAAAAGACTTTTCGGTTCTTTTTTTATTTTTTATTATATTTTTCAAGCGCGCGGCGGCATGGCGCGCCTTAGATATTTTTTAACCGCCGATATCATATCATTATATATAAATATATAACATACCGCGCAGCGATTTAAAAAGCGTATTTGCGCATTTTTATCGCATAAAAATTACCATTCATATATTTTTCGCCATAATCCATAATAATCACAGAGAACGAAAGTTCTCGATAAATATAGATTGCCCGAAAGGGTATTTATTTCACAGAGGGAGAAGAAAAATGTCAACTAATAAGAATCTTGTTCCTGAAGCAAAGGCAGCTCTCGATCAGTTCAAGATGGAAGCAGCCGGCGAGGTAGGAGTAACTCTTAATCAGGGTTACAACGGTGACCTTACAGCCCGTCAGGCCGGCAGTATCGGCGGTCAGATGGTAAAGAAGATGGTTGAAAAGTACGAGAACGATATTAAGGGCTCCAAATAAGTAAGGACAAACCGTCTTTTTTCCGACGGCGGATATATTTCACGATATTAAGATAAATTATTAAGATAAATAAAGATAAATAAAGATAAATAAAAGTTAATTGTCATTTCCGTTTGATTTTTGTATGATGGTTTTCAACTGTGTAAGCTGTGTCAACTAAATGCAGCAGCTCTTTAACTTTTTAGATTTATCGGATTTATAAGATTTATCGGATTTATCGGATTTATCAAAACCGCTCGGATAAGCGGGAAAGCAGGTATGCCGAAGGCGTATCTGCTTTTCTGTTTTGTTTTTAAATTCCCGATAATATCCGCCCGCAGTCTGCGCGAAAAAGCGGCGCCACTTTCGGTGGCGCCGCGATTGCAATTTTGCGGTTAAAACAATTATTTCGGATTTAAAAGTTTTTATTTAAAAGCCTTTATTTTATCATCGCGCCGATGTCGTCAAGGCTTGCCTTTGCGCTGTCCTCTGCCGCCTTTGCGGACGAGCCTCTTGTGAGAACGTAAATTTTGACCTTCGGCTCTGTTCCCGACGGGCGCACCACAATCACGTCGCCCTCCTCGTTTACATAATACAGTACGTCGGAAAGAGGAAGATTTGTTGACGACGTTTCGCCTGTCGCAAGATTTTTTACGACTCCCGTGCTGTAATCGCGGAACTCAACTATCTTCTTTCCTCCGAGCGAGGTCGGCGGGTTCTTTCTGAGAGCCTTCATTACGTTTGCCATTCTCTCACTGCCGTCGGGCGTGTCCATTATGACGTTTTTGACGCTCTCTTTAAAATACCCGTATTTTTCAAACAGCGCCTCGAGCGCGTCGGAGAGAGTCATGTTTTTCAGCTTGTAAAAAGCTGCCATTTCGCAGATGAGCAGCGAGGCGACGACCGCGTCCTTGTCTCTCGCATATGTCCCTTTAAGGTATCCGTAGCTTTCCTCAAAGCCGAGAAGGAAGGTTCCCTTTCCGCTTTCCTCGCTGTTTTTTATTACCTCGCCTATAAATTTGAATCCGGTGAGGACGTTGTACATTTTAACTCCGTTTGCGCTGCAGATTTCCGACGCCATTTCGGACGTGACTATCGTCTTTACGGCATACGCATCCTCGGGCAGCTTACCGCTCTCTTTATTGGCGGTTATAATATAGTCAAGAAGCAAAGCTCCCATCTGATTTCCGGTTATGCAGTTGAATTTTCCGTTTTTGTCCCTTGCCGCGACTCCGACACGGTCGGCGTCGGGGTCCGTTGCAACGATAAGGTCGCATCCCACCTTTTCGGCAATCTTTATTCCCTCCTCAAACGCGGCGGGAAACTCGGGATTGGGATATTCCACCGTCGGAAAATTCCCGTCGGGCGCCATCTGACTGTCGACTGTATACAGATTTTTAAGTCCCGCGCGGCGCAGCACCTCGGGAACCATGACCGCGCCCGCTCCGTGCAGCGGAGAATATACTATTTTAAGCCCGTCCGCCGCGTCGCGTATTGCGTTTTCGTTTACTCTCTGTGCGAGGACTTTTTCCATATATTTTTCGTCAAGCTCTCTGCCGACAGTTTTTATAAGCTCCGCTCTTGCCTCCTCCGGGGTCGGCACGCCGTCAAATATGTCGATTGACATTATTGCCTTTGAGACTGTTTCGGCGTTGTCGGGCGAGAGCTGCGCGCCGTCCTCAAAATAAGCCTTGTACCCATTGTATTTTTTGGGATTGTGAGACGCCGTTATGTTTATTCCCGCGGCGCACCCGAGCTCCCTTATCGAAAAGGATAAAACGGGAGTCGGTCTGAGAGACTCAAAGAGGTAAACCTGTATCCCCTCGGCCGAGAGAACCTCCGCGCACCTTTTTGCAAATTCGGGAGAATTGTTTCTGCTGTCATAGGCAATGACGACGCCGCGCTTTTTCGCATCCTCCCCCATGTCGCATATAAGACGCGCAATTCCCATTGTGGCATGCGCGACGGTGTAGGTGTTCATGAACGCCGTACCCGCTCCCATTTCGGCGCGAAGTCCCGCGGTGCCGAAGGACATATAATTTGAAAACCTGATTTTGATGTCCTCTTCACCGAGAGCTCTCAGCTCGTTCTTAACGCTCTCCGACACTCTGTCGCTCTCAAGCCATTTTTCATACATCGCTTTCCAATTCTCCATGTTTACCCCCGAAGATTATTATTTTATATTGAATATTTTATATTTTTGATTTTATATTATTATTAAAAAATTCAATCGGACTTTATTACGGATATCTCCCCCGAATTGAGGCGCCTTATCTCACCGCGCGGAAAACTGACAGTAAGAGCGCCTGTAATATCGACGTCGACGGCGCGGCAGCGCTCGCCTGTCTCCTTTATAATGACCTCGCCGCCGAGCATTGTCATATAGCTTTTGTATTTTTCTATGACGTCTTCCGTTTTTTCCTTTACAAGGCGCCCGTATCCGTTTACGACCTCGGCGGCAATGCGCTCGCGCGGCATAAGTACGCCGCGCTCACACTCAAGCGCCGTCGCTATATCGGATACCTCCCCCGTAAGTGCCGAAGCGGCAAGATTTATCCCGACTCCCATAACGGCAAGGTTACTGTCGGAGGAGCTTTGAGCGAGGATACCGCAGACCTTTTTATTATTTATCAGAATATCGTTCACCCATTTGATTTCGGGTGAAAAACCCATTTTCGACAGTGCGTCGGCGACAGCCACCCCGCAAATCACGGTCATCAGCCCGCTGTCGTCCTTTTCGACGCAAAAGCTCATGTATAGCCCGCCGTAATTCGATATAAAGCTTTTTCCGCGTCTGCCCCGCCCCGCGCTCTGCGAGTTTGCGATATATATGTCATGAAGTCCGCAAAGCCCGTTTGACAAATCGCAAGCGAGCCTCGCGTTTGTGGAATCTGTTCTGTCAAAGACAATTATTCTGCGCTCTCTCGAGACGGCGAGCATTTCCCTGAGACGCTCCGTATCAAACTCCGTCACACCCATCTTCGCATATAAAATCCATTTTTGATTTTTAATTTTAATTTAATACGGAAAACTTAAAGCATCGAGAGTATGTCGTAGCTCTCGCGAAGGAACTTCTCAAGCTCGGAGGCTTCAAGCCCTCTCTGACTTATAATGCAAAGGTCATATATGTGCCTTGCAATCTTTTCCTTGATTTCTGGATTCGTCGCGTCGTCGTCAAGCTTTTTTATAAGGGAGTTTTCGGTATTCAGTATAAGAGTCGCCTCAGTCGGGAAAGCGCCGATATTTGAGGCATCCTCTCCCGCCATTGAGTACATTTTCATCATGTCCTCCATGCGGCGCGACTGCTCGCTTATATTCAGAATTGCGGGAATCTCGGCGTTTTTGAATTTTTCGAATGTGATTTTGGTCCCCTCGGGAACAATCGAGCCAAAGAGCTTCGAGACTCCCTTTACCTCTTTTGCCTTCTCCCCGTCCTTCAGCGCGTCGGCAAGCTCTGAGTCGACACGGCAGAATTTGACTCCCGACTCATTCATCTCAACAGTATTTATAAACTGAGAATCGACGAATTTGTCGAGAACGGCGACCTTTATGCCCTCCGCCTCGAGCATCGATATATACGACGCCTGCTTTGACCTGTCGGAGGTGTAGTAGACCTTGTTTTCGTGCTTTTCCTTTGCGCCGTCAAGGTATTCCGAAAGGGTCGCAAAAGAGCCGTCGCAGAGCTTATACACTATGGAATTTTTGACTCTGTCGTAGAACTTTCTGTCCCTCATGCTCCCGTACTCGACAAAGGTCTTGATATCTGTCCAGAGCTTTTCGTATTTCTCTCTCTCGTTTGCGAACATGCCGTTCAGCTTGTCCGCAACCTTTTTTATGATATGCGCGGATATCTTAGTAACGTATCCGCTGTTCTGAAGATAGCTTCTCGACACGTTGAGCGGCAACTCGGGACAGTCGAGCACTCCCTTCAGCATTAAAAGATATTCGGGAATGACCTCTTTTATGTTATCTGAGACGAAAACCTGATTGTAGTACAGCTTTACCTGACCCTCAAGACTTTCAAATTCGCTCGTTATTTTGGGGAAATAAAGTATTCCCTTGAAGTTGAGCGGATAATCTGCTCGAATATGTATCCAGAACAGAGGCTCTCTGTAGTCATGGAAAACCTTTGTGTAAAAGCTCTTATATTCCTCCTCGGTACATTCCGAGGGTTTTTTCAGCCAAAGGGGTAAGGTGTCGTTTATCGGCTTTTCCTCGGCGTCATGCCCGCACTCGCACTCACCGTCATGTTCATGCTCATGTTCATGCTCGTGCTCCTCCCCGTCGTCAAAATAAATCTCAACCGGCATAAAAGCGCAGTACTTGTCGAGTATATCTCTTATTGACGAAGCGTTCAGAAATTCCTTTCCCTCGTCGTTTATGTGCATTATAACAGCGGTTCCGCGCTCGTCAAAGAGCTCGTCACAGTCGCAGTTTTCCTCCGTTTCGTACTCCCCGTCCTCGCCGCATGTCCACTTTACGGCGGGTTGTCCCGTATACGACCTTGTTATAACGTCGACGGATGAGCTAACCATAAACGCGGAATAAAAGCCGAGTCCGAAATGACCGATTATTCCCGACGTGTCGCCCTCCGAGCCCTCGTATTTTTCAATAAAATCGAGAGCGCCCGAAAGCGCGATTTGGCATATATATTTTTTCAGCTCCTCCGACGTCATACCGATGCCGTTGTCGGATACCGTTATTGTCTGCGCGTCCTTGTCGAGCGTCACCTTGACCTTAAAGTTTTCGTCCGCGATATTTTTCACCTCTCCGAGAGAGATGAGCCGGCGCAGCTTTGTGACGGCGTCGCAGGCGTTGGACACTATTTCGCGAAGAAAGATTTCTTTATCCGAATAGAGCCATTTTTTTATGATTGGGAATATCTGCGCGGCTTCGACGCTGATACCGCCTTTTTCTTTTTTTACGTCGTTTTTTACATCGTTTTTTACTTCGTCTTTTACTTCATTTTTTACGTCGTTTACTTCATTTTTTACGTCGTTTTTTGCTTCGTCCATTTGAATTTTATCCTCCGTTACTTGCAGTATTCAAAGCAAATTAAGGCGTCATCGGCTTTGCCGAGAGCGCAATCAAAACCGCCGCTGCTGCGGCGGACAGTAGGCTTTTTTTACAGAAAAAATTAAGACACTTTTACGATATTTTCGTGATATTTACACGACACTTTCGGGATATTTATTTGATGCTTTTAAAATATCCGTATAATACTTATATCTTCTATATATTATATATCCGCTTCAGCGTCAAGTCAAGTAATAATAAGTATAATTTGTCAAAAAGAAAAGCTGAAAAACATAAGGGAAACAAAAAGCCGAAACGGCCTTTGACGCGCGCCGTCCTGCGGCGTCTTTGCAAATTCTGCGGCAAGGGGAAAATGTATTTTATATATTTTATATTGTATTGCAAAAAAGAGTGAATTATGGTAAAATTACAAAACGAATAAATTGAAAGAGATGCACCAAATGACTGAAGAATTTAAAAAAGAATACACGGCGCTGAAAAGAGAGCTGTTTGACATAAAGTACTCTTTTCTGAACGACATGCAAAGGCGCTCTGTATATAAAATAAACGGCCCGCTCCTTATTCTCGCCGGCGCGGGCAGCGGCAAGACGACCGTTCTCGTAAACAGACTCGCTTATATGGTAAAATATGGCGACGCATACCTCACGGACTACGTTCCCACAGACGCCGATGCGGCGACGCTCGAGGAAATGAGGCGCGCAAGGAGCCTTCGCGGCGCGGCGCTCGACGAGTTTCTCACAAGGTTTTCGATATCTCCCCCCGCGCCGTGGCGCGTGATGGCGATAACCTTTACAAACAAAGCCGCAAACGAAATAAAAGACAGAATATCGAAGGCCTTCGACGGCGATACCTCCTTTTCCTCAGACATATGGAGCGGAACCTTCCACTCGATATGTATGCGCTTTCTGCGCCGCTATGCGGACGTTCTCGGCTATCCGAGGGATTTCGGAATATGCGACGCCGACGATGCGAAAAAGCTTGCTACGGACTGCATGAAGGATTTGAAAATAGATTCAAAGCAGTTTCCCGTAAAAGGCATTCTTCGCGCAATAAGCTCCGAAAAGGACAAGCTGCATACTCCCGCAGAGTGCCGCGAGAGCGCGGGCGGCGACGCATATCTTAAAACTGTCTCCGCCGTTTACTCGCTTTATCAGAAAAGACTTGCCGCCTCCTCGCTTATGGACTTTGACGACATAATAATGCAGACGGTCGCTCTCTTTGAGGACAATCCCGATATCCTGAGCGAGGTGCAAAACCGCTTCAGGTACATAAGCATCGACGAGTATCAGGACACAAACGAGGCTCAGTTCAGACTCGTGACTCTGCTCGCGGGAGGATACAAAAACATAATGGTCGTCGGGGACGACGACCAGAGCATATACAAATTCCGCGGCGCGACGATTAAGAACATCATGAATTTCGACACCGTTTATCCGAATGCCGAGGTAATAAAGTTAGAGCAGAATTACCGCTCGACAAAAACGATTCTTGACGCCGCGAACGCGGTGATAAAGAACAACAGCGAGCGCCGCGGCAAAAATCTCTGGACAGACAGGGGCTCAGGCGAGGCAATCTCCGTCTCAAAGCTCTCAAATCAGCTTGAGGAGGCGAGATTCATATCGGACAAAATATCGAAAATGAAAAGCTCGGGCAGCTACGACTACAGAGACGTCGCCGTGCTGTACAGAACAAACGCGCAGTCGCGAAGTATAGAGCAGGCGTTCGCAAAGGCGGGTATACCGTACAGAATGCTCGGCTCGCTTCGCTTCTTTGACAGGCAGGAAATAAAGGACATTCTCGCGTACATCTCCGTCGTAAACAACCCGTCCGACAGTCTGAGGCTGAAAAGAATAATAAACGTGCCGAGGCGCGGGATAGGAGATAAATCCATTGAGGCGGCGGAGATAATCGCGGACAGCGGCGGCGTGACCCTTCTTGAGGTCATGAGGCACGCAGAAAGCCACAAGGCAATTCCAACGTCGGCGGCAAAAAACATGGAGTCCCTCGCAAAGCTTATTGACTCGGCAAGGGAAAAGAATCTCTCCGTTTCCGCTCTTATAGAGGAAATATCGGTATCAACGGGATATATGACAATGCTGATACGCGCGGGGGAAAGCGAGAAGGACAGAATCGAGAACATCGGGGAGCTTATATCCACCGCAAGGCAGTACGAGGATTCAAACCCGAATGCGGACCTTTCGGGCTTTCTCGAGGACGTTGCCCTCGTTTCCGACGTCGACAGATATGACGAGAGCGCAAACGCCGTGGTGCTGATGACGATTCACAGTGCGAAGGGGCTTGAATTTCCCGTAGTCTTTCTGCCCGGAATGGAGGAGGGGCTGTTCCCCGGTATCCAGTCCATAATAAACCCGTCTGAGATCGAGGAGGAGAGACGTCTTGCTTACGTTGCGATAACAAGAGCAAAAAAGGAGCTTTACATAACGAGCGCCTATGAGAGAATGATAAACGGCTCGACCCAGTACAACAGGCTGTCGCGATTTGTAAACGAGATTCCGTCGGAGCTTTGCAGAGTGGACGGGATAGGCTCACAGGCGGGAGGCTTCGGTCTCGCCTCGTCCCTCGGCGACAGCGCCCGCTTCAAAACGTCATACGGCAAAGGGGCAGGCGGGTATGAAAGAGAGGATAGAAAATATACCTATAACGGGCATAACGGCTATAACGGCGCGTCCCCCCGAAAAAATGCCGTGCAAAGGACGACGACCGCAAGAGGAGCGCAGAGCGCCATTATAAAATATGACGTCGGCGACAGAGTGCGCCACTCGACCTTCGGCGAGGGCAGCGTCGTTTCGGCAAAGCCGATGGGGCAGGACATTCTTTATGAAATAAATTTCGACAGGGTCGGAGTTAAAAAGCTTATGGCGACATACGCGCGCCTTACAAAAATATAAAATAATAAAAGCACAAAGCGCAAATTTATTTTAGCAATCAATTCAATCTAATCAATCCATTCAATCAATCCATTCAATCAATCCATTCAATCAATCCATTCAATCAATCCATTCAATCAATCCATTCAATCAATTCATTCAATCAATTCATTCAATCAATCGGAGGACTTATATGACCCCGTATGCACTGTTTATCACAGTGTTTCTAACAATTTTTATTGCGGAAATGGGCGACAAGACTCAGCTATTGCTCGTCGCCATGGCAGGTAAATATAAAATATCCCATATCCTTATCGGCACATGGCTCGCGACCGCGCTGCTGAACCTTGCAGCGGTCGCGGCGGGAGCGGCGCTGAGCAGATATATGGACATGAGAATTATAAAGTCGGTCGCCGCCGCGGCGTTTTTCTGCTTTGCCTTTTCCGCGCTGCGAGGAGACTCCGACGGCGAGGAAAATGAGGCGTTCTCAAAGAAAAGGCTCTCTCCCGTATTTGCGATTTTTGTTTCGTTTTTTATAGGCGAGCTCGGGGACAAGACTCAGCTTTCCGCGGTAACTCTCGCGGCAAACTATGCAAACGGAGTCTTTTCCGACAGCGTTATTATTTTCGCGGGCTGCACTCTCGGACTTATCCTTGCCGACCTTATAGGGCTCATTGTCGGAGCGCTTTTAAAGAGCAAAATGCCGACGGGATTTTTGAGCATACTCTCGTTTTTAATATTTGCGGCCTTCGGCGCCGTAAATATGTGGGAAGCGTCCCGAATGATTTTCGAAAGGACTCTTTACGCCGCAGCGCTTTGCGGCGCGGTATGCGCGGTTTTCGCCGCCGTTTGTATTATCTATTTGCTGAAAGCCGTAAAAAAGCGGCGCGCGGAAAACTCCTCACGACAGCTTTAATCCGATTTAAAGCGAGGAGAGCGGACCTGCCGGGAGCTGTTGAATTAAAAAGCTTTTTGTGGTATACTTATTTTCGGTATATTAAAATTAAGATATCATAAGGTGAAGCTTATGGATAAGAGCGCTGAAAAATATCTTGAAATAAAAAAGATATTTGAGTCTAATCAAAACGCTGAAAAAGCCGCCGCCATGTCAAAGTACATGAGAAATCTGTTTGATTTTTACGGCATTCCCGCTCCCGAGAGAAAAGAAGCGACACGCGAGTTTATTTTATCCGTAAAGGAAAATAAAGAAGTCGACGCCTCCTTTTTGAACAGATGCTATGCTGACTCTCACAGGGAGTTTCAGTATCTTGCGGTCGACTGCCTTCTTGCCGTAAAGCGGCGTCTTACCTTTGAGGATATACCGAAAATCAAAAGCTATATAACGACAAAGCCCTGGTGGGATACAATAGATTTTCTCTGCAAGATAATCGGTGACATCGGGCTTCGTGATGTGAGAGTCAGGGATTTGATGCTCGAATGGTCGAAGGACGAAAACATCTGGATAAGGAGAGTCGCGATAGAGCATCAGCTCGGCTTAAAAGAAAAAACAGATACAAAGCTTCTTAAAGAAATAATTGTAAACTGCTTAGGCACAAGCGAGTTCTTTATAAACAAGGCTATCGGCTGGGCGCTAAGAGACTATTCAAAAACAGATTCCGAATTTGTGCGAGAATTTATTTGCGAGCACGGGGATAAAATGAGCTCTTTAAGTATAAAAGAGGCAAGTAAATATATTTAAAAAAGAGCCGAAAGGTCGCGCTGTCGATTTTTTAAAAATTTCGTTTTTAAAAACTAAAAAAAGACAATAAATTAAGAAAGGAGGTCGCCGTTTTGAGAGAATTTACCGTCTCATTCAGAGACAGGCTGAAAACCATTGACAAAACTGTCGTTTTCTGCGTTCTCGGAATGATAATTCTCAGTGTCCTCACGATTTTCGGCGGGTACGCCGCCGGCGGATACGTAAAGTTTACAGCCTCGCGCGTTATAACGCAGGCATTCACGGCGGCCCTCGGCATCGCGGTAATGCTCGTCATGTCCTTTATGGACTACGACCATTTTATAAAACGACTCGACAAGGCGATATTTGTATTTATGCTGTGTCTGCTCGTCATACTGATTATCTTCGGCGAGGGGGACCACGGCAACAAAAACTGGCTGTACATAAACTTTCTGCCATTTAACATACAGCCCACCGAGTTTTGCAAGCCCCTTTTCATTATCACGTTTTCACGGCACATCGACAGCCTTAAAAGGAACATAAATCACCCGCTGAGCCTTTTACAGCTTATGCTCCACGCGGGGATAATACTCGGCTTGCTCGCCTTTACAAAGGACCTCGGAACAATACTCGTCTACTGCTTTATAATATTTTTCATGCTCTTTACCGCAGGTCTTTCCATATGGTATTTTATAGCTCTTGCCGCCGTTGTCGTGCTCGCTTTCCCGTTTCTTTGGGAGCATATGGCGGATTATCAGCAGAAAAGAATAATATGCGGCTTCAATCCCGAGCTTGACCCCATTAAATACGGATATCAGGCGCTGAAAAGCCGCGACGCCGTCGCGGCGGGGAGACTTTTCGGCTCGGGAATCGTGGGAGGTCACTCCTACAAGCTGATACCCGAGGCGCAGTCCGACTTTCTCTTTGCGGTGCTCGCCGAAAAATTCGGAATGTTCGGCTGTCTTTTCTACATAATCCTGATGACAGTGCTCATTCTCAGAATACTGTACATATCGAGAAAGGCGCGAAAGGATTACGCAGCGAATATCTGTGTCGGAGTCGCCGCGATGTTTATCGTTCAGTCGGTGGAAAATATCGGAATGTGCCTTGCGTTCATGCCAGTAATCGGGATTACTCTTCCCTTTTTCAGCTACGGCGGCTCGTCGCTTCTCGCCTCCGCGTTTTCGGTGGGTCTTGTTCTGAGTATTTACTCGCACAAAAAGAAATATTACTTTGAGCGTGAAGAGGCGTAGGACGCAAAAAAATACCGAAGGCGCGCTTTTTCGGGCGGCATCCTTCGGTATTATTTCTCGGAGTTTTTTCGGGGATTTTTTAAGAACATTTTTGCGTTTTTTATAGAGTATTTTCCCTCCCTTTCGGGCTGCGTTTTGACGCCGCAGCCGCACCTTGAAAGGGAGGGAAAATTTTTTTAAACTATATTATTTATTTATATTCTTTTCGGCTTTATAATCAGCTTTGCGGTCAGCCTCTTATCCGCGCTTTATTTGCCTCGTGCTCCGCGGCTGTCGAGGCAAACAGAGTCTCTCCGTTCTTTGACGACACAAAGTAAAAGTAGTTCGTCTCGGCGGGGTAAAGCGCGTATTTTATCGCGTTTATACCCGGATTTGCTATTGCCCCCGGAGGAAAGCCGTTGTTGAGATAGGTGTTGTACGGGCTATCGAAGCTTATAGTCTCACCGGTGACGTCCGTCGGTCTCTCCCCCTGCAAATGGTGGATAGCGTAGACCGCAGTCGCGTCGCTCTCAAACTTCGGGAAAGTCGCGCTGTTATTCATTCTGTTGTGAAACACGGACGAGACGTTTCTGTAATCGGACGACATGCCCGCCTCTTTTTCTATCATCGAGGCAAGAATCACGACCTCGTCGGTGGTAAGACCCATCTCCTCCGCTCTTTCTCTGTATCCGTCGACATAGACCTGCTCGAAGCGCTCAAGGAACCTCTCTATTACTGTCACGGCGCTCGACGCGTTGTAAAATTCATAAGTGTCGGGGAAAAGGTATCCTTCGAGTCTGTAAAACCTGTCGGGATTTTCTTTACCTTCAAGCTCCTTTACAAACCAGTAGTCGTAGTCGTAATTGTTTATGGCGTCGACGTATTCCTCCTTGCTGCCCCCTATGCCGTATGACAGCATAAGCTCTATTATCTCGTCAACGGTATATCCCTCGGGGATAGTTATTCTTGTAGTTCCCGACACTGGCTTTTCACGGAACTCATTGTACAAGGATTTGTAATTCATCATCGGAGTGACGGAGTAATCCCCCGCGATGAAGGTGACGCCGTCGAAATTTTTCTTTCCGTACATCTTAAAAACAGACTTGTACTTTATGACGCCGTTTTCATACAGAACGTCGGCAATATCGTCTATTGTCGCGTTCTCGGGTATGGTCACGTCGACGACCTCGTCCGATTTGACAAACGCGTATATATCATTTGCGTAATTTATTATGAAGATGGAAAGAACGGAGGCGATAACTGTCACAATCGCAATATATATTACGGTCTTCAGCATACCCGTCACAAGGCTCGAGCCTATCTCCGCGGGCGTTTCCTTTTTCTTTGCCTTTTTCTTCTTTTCTTTCTTTTCTTTCTTCTCTTTCTTTTCGCCGTCAGACGCGTACTCTTTTTCGCGGCCTTCAAGCTTTAAGTCCGTTTTTCTCGTCGCGGAGTTGTCGCGATTTTTTTCTTCGTTTGTATTTATTGTATTTATTGAATTTATCGAATTTACCGCATTCGCCGCGTTTGCGGGATTATGCGGTGTAAGCGGGACGGAGTTGTTTTGCCGCGCTCGGTTTACGGGCGGCCTTTGTCCCATCTGCCAGACGGAGGGTGACGGACGGTTTTGGGGGGGCATATTTGCGTCGGCGCGCGGCGCGGCGCTTCGAGCGGGACTCGATGAGCCCTGCCCCTGCGGCGACGGGCGGCTTGCGGTGGAGGGGGCGCGGCGGAGAACCGACGCGTCCGCGTTTTGACGCTTGCCCTGCGCGCTGCCTACCGCGGCGCTCTCGGCGCTCTGAGCTTTAGCGCTGCGCGGCGCCGTGCCGCTTTGAGCCTTAGCGGCGGAGGATGCGGGGCGGTATACCCGCGCGTCGCCCTCATTTTGCCTTTGGGACGAGAGTCTTTTTGCCTCTTCATTCCTGCGGCGACGCATTATCATATCTATGTCGTCTATTCCGTCGTCGTAGTCCGACGGCTGATTTCTCTTTTGTTCTTCGTCCATTTTACCAAAATTTCACAAAATAAAACAGATGTGAGTCCTTTCAGAATTTTTAAAGAGCGCGGCGAAGCCGACTTGTCGGTCATATTTTTGGCCGCATAAAAGCAAATTCTCAAAATTTAAAGCAAAAACATACCGACCGCGCTCAGTATAACAAGCGCCGCAAAAAACGGTGACAAAAACGCTTCGGCAGCATACGGAAACCTTCCGCGCTTTTTCTTTTTCGCGTGCTCCGAGGGAAGATTTTCATAGGATTTTTCGGTATATTCCCTTTGCGCCGCGCCGCAGAACAGCACGGAAAAAAGTAAGAACGCGCCGGCGCAGATAAGTATGAACATAACAATCCCCCCGCCCTGTCTTACGGCGGCTCTGTATATATAGACCTCGGAGAACATCGCAAAGATGTTGCTTGCGGCGTGGAGAGTCATTGCCGCCGCTACAGATTGGGTCGCGTAAAGAATAAGGGAGAGAATAAGGCCGTTGAAAAAGTACACGGGCAGTCTTACAAGGCTCAGGTGCATAAGCGCAAAGGTAAATGAGCTGAGAAAGATTGCAAGGGGTACTCCGTTTCTTTCGTATTCCGTAATAATCACGCCTCGGAACAGAAATTCCTCCGTCACGGCGGGTATCACCCCCGCCGCTATCGCAGAGTACAGCCCAGCGGCAAAGCTCACCCCGTCGCCCGTAAAGTCATAAGGCGAGGAGGACGCATACGCCTCAGGCGCCGCTCTGTAAATAAAGAAGCCGATAAGCGCGCTGCCGAGCACCATAAGACAAAAGGCGTAAATCAAAATCGGAACGTCGTACAGTCTGAAAAGTCTGAGCCTCATATGAGACATGAACCTTTTTCCCCTGAACCTGACATAAAAAACTGCGGGAAGCCCCAGAACAAGGAGCTGTAAAATAATCACGGAGAGATATCCGCTGTCGTCAATGGCGAGAACGGATGTGTCGATAAAGCTGAGACCTATCAGAAAAGCAGTAATTACAAGAAGGAGTATCGGCGCTCCGTGAACGTTTTTAATTATCACCTGTTACTGTCACACCCTTTTCGGAAAGTAATATGTTGATGCTGATGTCGAATTTCCCTCTCGGCACCGAGGGGATTATAAAGTCGCTGTAAGCTATTCCGACTATATTGCCCTTAAAATTCGAAAGATATCTGTCGTAAAAGCCCTTGCCGTATCCGAGCCTGTATCCTTCCCTGTCGAAAACGAGCCCCGGAACAAAGCATATCGCATCTCCCGCGCCGCACGGGTCGTAGATTGGAGCCGCGCTCGGCGGCTCCCTCAGACCGTAGGAGTCGATTTGCAGCTCGTCGAGAGAGGGCACGATATGGAAATCCATCGTGCAGTTTTCCTTGTTGCATCTCGGAAACGCCACCTTTTTGCCCTTGGAAAGCGCGTCGTACGCTATAGGCATGACGTCAATTTCTCCCTTCGCGGGAGCGTACATCAGGACATACTCCGCCCACCTGTATCCCGCAAGAGACGTCGCCGCGGAGCATATTTTAAGGTCTCTCTGATGTTTGACAAGAGAATCCATACCCGCTCTCTTTTCAAGATACTCCCGACGGAGCGAGTCTT
Source organism: uncultured Clostridia bacterium (assembly GCA_947632135.1). Lineage (GTDB taxonomy): Bacteria > Bacillota > Clostridia > Oscillospirales > CAG-272 > RUG14199. The sequence continues at coordinate 29,046 of CANRNZ010000001.1, read as the reverse complement.
TATCTTTTTTCAGAGTGTTCATGCCATGACAGCGTCGCTTATTGTATCGCGCTGTTTTTCTCCTTTCAAAACCGCCGTCAGCTGAAGAGCAAAATTAAGAGCGTTTCCCATGCCGTTTGAGGTTATAAATTTGCCGCTCACCGCGATTGGCGCATTGCAGTACTCTGCCCCCTCGAGATATTTTTCAAATCCCGGGTAGCACGTCGCAAGATGTCCCTTTAAAAGTCCGCGCTTTCCGAGAATCATCGGAGCGGCGCAGATGGCGCCGATGTAAGCGCCGCACTTGACGGACTCCTCTATGAATTTTGAAACGACAGACGACGAGTCAAGATTTGAGGCTCCCGGCATTCCTCCCGGAAGAACTATCATCTCGGGCTTTTCAGCCTCAAGCATTGAGAGCGCCTCGTCGGAGGATATGTCCGAGGTGACCTTTATCCCGTGAGAGCCCGTGACGCACCTTTCGCCGATGCCGACCGTCCTTACGTCAACCGAGGCTCTTCTCAGCACGTCGACCGGGGTCAGAGCCTCCACTTCTTCAAATCCGTCAGCCAAAAAAACGTAAACCATGGAAATTCTCCTTATCTGATTTTGTTTATTTGATTCTTTGTTTATTTGATTCTTTGTTTATTTGATTCTTTGTTTATTTGATTTTTGCTTATTTTTTCTGCGTTTTCTATGTTTTCTATATTTTATCTGTTTTTCCGCCTTGCGGCCTTTACCTGAGCGACGTTATGTCGAGAACAGTTTCAAATATTTCGTCGGCGGGGAGCATTGCGCCGTCTTTTGTACACTCAACAGTTTCCCACGAGAGCTTTTTTGCGGCAAAGTACGCCGCCTCATAGCATTTTTTAAGATACGCGGCGTCCGCTTCGTGTATGTCTTTTTTAATATGCTCCTCGGCGCATCTCTTTTCTATGTTCCGCTGCGACACCTCGGGCAAAACGGAGAAAAGCACCACCCTGTCGGGCGTCGGCAGCGAGAGCTTTTTAAATTCAAAGTCCCACAGCCATTCGAGGAAGGAGTCCCACTCCTCTCTCGGAAGCTTTGAGAGCTGATGGTACGCGTTTGCGGTGGTATATCTGTTTGCTATCACCACGGTGTCTTCCCTGTCGAGGAATTTTTTCCAGCCTGTAACATAGCTTATATATCTGTCGCAGGCGAAAAAAGCGCTTGCGGCATAGGCGTTTGTGTCGTCTGGAGAGGCTCCGAGCTCACCGTCAAGATACATCTTCACAAGAGTTGAGCTCCTGCTTTCGTAATCGGGAAAGCTGACTCTCATCACGTCGATTTTCTTGTTTTTAAGATATCTTTCGAGCTTTTCGCTCTGAGTGTTTTTCCCGGAACCGTCAAGTCCCTCCATCGCAATAAGAATTCCCACTTAATTTTTCTCCCATTTTATCCCGTTTTATCCGATTTAATCTCGTTTTATCCCGAATCTTCTCCCGAAGACAAAACGGATTCGCCGACGCCGAGGCAAAGCGGCGCCGAAAATTTATCCGCTGTAAAGCTCGGTATCGGAATACTTAAGTAATCATAACGCTCGAAATATTTAATCTTTTGAAATTTTGAAAAATCCGTAAAATACTTTAAATTTTAAAAACCAAAAGATTTAAAAATTCAAAATATTCGGAACGTTCAGAACGGCGCGTCGTCTCCCTCGTCGTCCTCGCCGTCAACGCCGTCAACGCCGTCCGTTACGCCCTCCGATTTCTGCGCGAGGTTTTTCGACGCGAGTATTTCGTCAAGCTGCTCCCTCGTGAGTCTCACCTGACGCGGCTTCTGACCGTCGGGCGCGCTGACGTATCCGAGATTTTCCATTTTGTCTATGAGCTTTGCCGCTCTGCCGAACCCGAGAGAACATTTTCTCTGTATAAGAGACGTCGATATTTTTCCGGTTTCGACCGCAAGCTCAAGCGCGCGATAGAACATCGGGTCCTCGTCGCCATAGCTCGGCGCGGGGCCGCTCTCCTCGGAATAAGACGAGCCGGAGCGCTTTTTCGAAACGCACTTTGCCGCCTCGGACTCTATCTGAGTCATAACGTCGTCGCTGTATCCGTTCTCGTTTTCGCTGTTCTTCTCTTTTATAAACTCGACGACCCTCTCGACCTCGCCGTCCTCGACAAAAGCTCCCTGTACTCTTATCGGCTTTGTCGCTCCGACGGGATTGAAAAGCATGTCGCCGCGTCCTATCAGCTTCTCGGCTCCCGCGGTGTCGATTATCGTTCTCGAGTCTATCTGAGACGCAACCGTAAAGGCAATTCGCGAGGGGATATTGCTCTTTATCGTACCCGTGATAACGTCGACAGAGGGGCGCTGAGTGCCTATCACAAGGTGCATTCCCGCGGCTCTTGCCTTCTGCGCAAGACGGCAGACCGAGTCCTCAACGCTGTCGGGAGCGGTCATCATAAGGTCGGCAAGCTCGTCTATTATTATCACGATTTGAGAGAGCCTTTCCATTGTCGGGTCGTTTGAGGCGATATCGTTGTACCCGAATATATTTCGCACTCCCGCGCCGTCGATAAGCGCAAAACGTCTTTCCATTTCGCTGACAGCCCACGACAGAGCGCCCGCCGCCTTTTTGGGGTCGCTCACTACCGGAACGAGCAGGTGCGGCAAATCGCTGTACATACTGAACTCGACCTTCTTCGGGTCGATAAGAATAAGCCTTACCTCATCGGGCGTTGATTTATACAAAAGACTTATGAGCAGACAGTTTATGCAGACCGATTTACCCATACCGGTAGCTCCGGCTATAAGAAGGTGGGGCATCTTTGCAATATCGAAGTATACGGGCTCCCCCGCGACGTCCTCGCCGAGCGCGACATTCAGCCTGCTCTTTGCGCTTCTGAACTCCTCGGTATCAATAAGGCTTCTCAGTCTTACTGTCTCCCTCACGTCGTTCGGAACCTCTATTCCGACGGCGGACTTTCCGGGAATCGGCGCTTCTATACGTATTCCCGAGGTCGCAAGGCTCAGCGCTATATCGTCGACAAGATTTACTATAGCGCGCACTCTCGTGCCGGGCGCGGGTCTCAGCTCATATCTCGTTATCGTCGGTCCCTTCGAGGGGAGCCCCGCCGAATCGGTGTGTACATTGAATTTTTCGAGAGTTTCTATCAGCTTCGCTTCCTTTGTGCGAAGCTCGTTTGTGCAGTCTGTGTCATGCTTTCCCTTGTCCTCGGTGAGAAGCGAGATATCGGGGAAAAAGTATGAGGGCGCGGGAGCTTTTTTTTCGTTATCGGTGGGCTCCGCCGCTTTTTTTGCCGCGCGGATTTCGGCGGGACTTTTAGACGAAAGACCCGAGACCACCCTTTCCTTTACTTCGAGCGGCTCGTTTTCGAGATAGTAACGCGAAAGCCTCTTTACAAGCTCCTCATCCTCGGGGTCCTCAAAAAGGGACTCGTCCTCGGCGCTGTCCGCGCTGTCCGCGCTGTACATCTCATAATCCGCCTCTATTGTTCTTCTCCCGTCCCCGTTATACGAATTATGCGAATCATCAAATTTATCCGAATTATCCGAATTATGCGAGTCCGACTCGTCAAACGGCGCATTGTCCCCGTCGTCATATCCCGCCGCCGAGCCGTCGAGACCGTCGGAGTTTTCGTCGGGAAAGTCGTCGTCCGCCGCCGTCAAATCAAGAGCCTTTCTTTTGGACGCCGCGCGTACCGTACCGTCGGCTGCCGCTTCCTCTTTTACGGCGCCGTATATCTCGGGCTCCGCCGAAACTGTCATTTTCCTCTTTATGTTTTTGTTGTTTTTGGCTCCCTTCCCATCGCTTTTCGGCGCGGTATACACATCGTCCGAGCCGTAGTATTCATCGTCTTCCTCATAAAAACCGCCGACGACGCTCCTCTCGGGGATATACTCGTCTCCCTCGCCCTCGGCGTATCTTTGCCTTTCCTCACGTCGCGCCCTTTGCCTTTCCGCCGCGGCGTCCCATATTTCCTTAGGGGTCCTTCCGAATATCACAAGAACAAGTATTATCACCGCGGCAACAAGAATAACTCCCGCGCCGACCCCGCTGAAGCATACTGAAAGAAGCGCGCCGAAAAATCCACCGACCGCGCCGCCGCCCTTATGAATCATGCCGTTTGAGTAATGTACCGCGGGGTTTATGGTTTTCAGCGTTTCATTTCCCGAGAACAGAATGTGGAAAAGCGCGCACAGCGTAACGTATAAAATCGCAACGCACACCGTCTTGCTCTTTGAGTGCTCGACGCGCTTTGCACCGAGCATGAATATCGCGCACGCCGCGAAAATCGCAGGGAGCATATATGCCGCCGACGAAAAAAGCCCGAACAGCACATTGTCCCGCAGAAAATTTCCCACGACGCCGAAATCTTTCACAAGAAAAGACACCGTTATAAGTATTGCAGCGATTAAAAGAATGAACGGAAAGAAGCCGCGAAAAAAGACAGAAAAGCGGCTTTTCTCACGGGAGGCGGGGGCGCTTTTGACCTCAGCGCGGTATCTTCCGCTTTTTGCCGCGCCGTTTGACCCCGATTTATTATTTGAATTATTTGATTTAGAATTATTTGATTTATATGATTTATTTCCACTTTGCGTATTTCTTCCCGACACTCCGTCCCTTGCGTTTGCTCGGGATGAGCCGCCGTTCGTTCTGCCGTTTTGAGCCATTTTTTCCTTTCTCTGTCCTTTCTATATCCTTTCTCTTTATCTCTTTTTATCTCTTTATCGGTATCCATTCTCGGTATCCGCTTTAAATATTTAAATATCAGTATACAACCGTATACCGATTCACAATATCGGTCATAATTTTAAGCAAATCAAAGATATAAAATATAAAATAAAAAACAATGCATGATTATATATAATATAATACCATATTTTGAATGATTTTACAATAGAAAACATATAGAAAACAATAGATTAAGCTAATATTTTTCGCGCGCGGCGGGACAATAAAATACATGAAAAAAGACATTTTTGCAAATATAACGGTCGAAAAAGTCGACTGCCCCGCGTGGCTGTGGCTGTCGGGGGCGGCGGCGGGGTTTGTAAACGGACTTCTCGGCGCCGGCGCGGGAATAGTTCTCGTCTACACGTTTTCTGCGCTTTCAAAAAGAGATTCAAAAAGAGATTCAAAAAAAGCTTCAAAAAAATCACCGAGAAAAGAAAACGGGAAAGAAAATGGGAAAGAAAGCGGGATAGAAAGCGGGAAAAACGACAGTCAAAACAGCGTAAAGGACAATTTCGCAATGACAATCTCCACAGTTCTTCCCATATCTCTTTTGTCCGCGTTTACGTATTTTAAAAATACGGACGCAGACGTCAGAATGTCCTTTGTCTTTCTGATACCCGGAATAATCGGCGGTCTTATCGGTGCGTTTGTAACGGACAAAATAAGCAAAACCGCTCTGAAGCTGATTTTTGCCGCCGTCACCGTCATTTCGGGAGCGAGCATGATTTTAAGATAATATGCAGTTGACTAAAACGATTTGGCAATCTGCTCGTATGCGCGGATATGACGGAATACCGTGCAGCGTAAAAGCATGACGCCGAGACAAAAGAAGCTTGTCGAAAACGGTTTTATAATAAAGACAGTTGCCGAAATTGTTTTTGTGAGGTCAAATTTCCATGTGCGGATACAAAGGAGGAAACGTAAAATGCTTATCGCGGACATCGCGGCGGGAGTGCTCTTCGGAATGCTTGCGGGAATGGGAATCGGCGGAGGGGGACTTCTCGTCATCTATCTCACGCTGATACGCAGCTACGCTCAAACGGACGCTCAGGCGATAAACCTTATGTTCTTTGTATTTGCGGCGGCTGCCGCGCTCTCTCTACACCTCAGAAAAAGAAAAATAGATTTTGTACTTGTGTCGGTGCTCGTCGTAACCGGAGTCGTCGGCTCGCTTGCGGGGGCAAAGCTTGCGTTTGTGCTGCCGCGCGTCATTACAAGAAAGCTTTTCGGCACAATGCTTATCGTCTCGGGGATAATAACGGCGTCGAGAACTGTTAAATCAAAAAGGGACGCCGATAACAATAAGTATTATGCAAGTGACAAAAATCGCCGAAATAATTAACGGGGAATTGCCCGCTTCTTATATTTTCGGCATTTTTATATCTTTTTTATATAATTTATACATTTGCAGAACAAATCTCGACAAATGTATTTTATTTTTATTTACAGCTAATCGGTCGTATCGGAATGTCTGTATGACAAAAAGCGCGAACAGAGAAAACAACTGACGCGGTCGATTACAAAAAGCGATTATAGCGATTATAAATAGTGAATATAAATAATAATGAACAAAATAAAAAATATTCCAAACTTACTTTACAAATAATGATGTTTATGGTATAATCATCTGCGGCATTGAGATCCCGGTCTCCGGACATAAGACTCCTTTTACGGAGCGTTTCACCCGCCGGTCGCTGAGGTCCCGTGCAAATATTATATTTTTATATTATGAGGTGAAAGCATGATCACAAAGGAAGAAAAACAAAGGATTATCAAAGAGTACGCCACCCATGAGGGCGACACAGGCTCACCCGAGGTACAGATAGCTATACTGACACACAGAATAGTTACTCTCAACGAGCACCTCAAGGCGAACAAGCAGGACCACCACAGCCGCCGCGGTCTGCTCAAGATGGTCGGTCACAGACGTAATCTTCTCGGATACCTTCAGAAGAAGGATATCGAGAGATACCGCGCTATTGTCGAAAAGCTCGGGCTCAGAAAGTAATCGGAATTTTCCGACTTCCGTTTTTCCTTCTTCTATATTTATATTTATATTTATATTTTTATACTTCTTTACTCTATTTAACCGCTCTTGGCTTACGGCTTTCGTATGCGCTTATTTTCCCGCATGTCTGCCCGATAAAACGGGTGACGGGTGAATTTAAGGTGTTATGCGAGAAAAACGGGCGCAAAAAAGCCGCAAAGCAAAAAGCTTATAAATAAGAGGATACGGAATATAAAATATAAAATAATATAAAAAAGAAGAAAACGGAAAACCGAAGAACGGCAAAAGCCGTTTTGCCATGCGGTAAAATTCGGGTCGGAGCGGGACGGCGCTCCCGCTCCGACCCGTAGTTTATACCGAAAAGGTCAGCGTTAAATAAGCGAGAAAAACGAAAAAGTGACCGGGCGGGATTTAGCAGTTAAACAGCGCTTTGCCTTAATGTCCCATTTCTCATCGATGCGGCAAAGGCAAGGCGGCGCTTAAGTGCTAAACCTCCGGTCATAAAATGAATTACGGAAAACGTAAAACACGTAAAACACGTAAAACGGAGGAAACAAAAATGTTTGAGAACCACAAAACCTTTTCTTATGAGCTTGCAGGCAGACCTCTCGTAATTGAGACGGGAAAGATCGCCGGTCTTGCCAACGGCTCATGCCTTGTCCACTACGGCGACACTGTAATACTGGCTTGCGCCACAGCGTCCGCTCGTCCGCGCGACGGAATAGACTTTCTTCCCCTCTCGGTCGATTTCGAGGAAAGACTTTACTCGGTGGGAAGAATCCCCGGCAGCTATCTTAAAAGAGAGGGGCGCCCGTCAGAAAAGGCAATTCTGACCTCGAGAGTAATCGACAGACCGATAAGACCCCTTTTCCCGAAGGACCTCAGAAACGACGTAAACATCTCGCTCACTGTTATCGCGGTCGACCGCGACTGCTCGCCCGAGATTGCCGCGATGATTGGCGCGTCCGTCGCGCTTTCCATATCCGATATACCGTGGAACGGTCCTATCGGCGGCGTCTTTGTCGGAATGACTCCCGACGGAAAATTTATTATAAACCCCACCGAAAAGCAGCGTGAGACAAGTATCCTTGATCTTACCGTCGCGGCAACGGAGAGCAAGGTCGTTATGATAGAGGCGGGCGCAAACGAGGTTTCCGACGACGACATGTACAACGCGATAATGCTTGCGCACGCGGTCATAAAGCCTCTTATCGAGTTTATAAACAAAATTGTCGCCGAGATAGGAAAGCCCAAATTCGAATACCCGTCGTGCGAGGTCGACCCCGAGCTTTACGAAAAGGTAAAGAACGCGGTAATCGACGACGTAAGAGCCGCTCTCGACACCGACGACAAGAACGTGAGAGACGAAAGAATGGCTCCCATTATCGAGAGAGTTTACAATGAGTTCGACGGCGGAGACGCCGAGACTCACGTTGTTCTCGACGAGATACTTTATAAGATACAGAAATATGTCGTGCGCCGCTGGCTCCTTGACGACAAGAAGCGCGTCGACGGCAGACGGCTTGACGAGATAAGACCTCTCGCCGCCGAGGCGGGACTCTTCAAGAGAGTTCACGGCAGCGGACTTTTCACCAGAGGTCAGACTCAGGTAATGACAATCGCCACACTCGGTCCGATAAGCGATTCTCAGATGCTCGACGGTATTTTCGACGAGGATACAAAGAGATACATGCACCACTACAACATGCCCGGATACTCAGTCGGCGAAGCAAAGAGCTCAAGAAGCCCCGGACGCCGCGAGATAGGTCACGGCGCGCTTGCCGAGCGTTCTCTCGTCCCCGTGCTTCCCTCGGTTGAGGAGTTCCCCTATGCAATGCGTCTCGTTTCCGAGGTGGTGAGCTCCAACGGCTCCACGTCTCAGGCGTCGGTCTGCGGCTCGACTCTCGCGCTCATGGACGCCGGTGTTCCGATAAAAGCGCCTGTCGCCGGAATTTCCTGCGGACTTATCACAGAGGGTGAGCGCTGGATGACTATGATAGACATACAGGGACTTGAGGACTTCTACGGCGACATGGACTTCAAGGTTGCCGGTACTCACAAGGGAATCACCTCGATACAGATGGACCTCAAAATCGACGGTCTTACCCCGGAGATAATCCGCGAGGCGCTCGAGGTAACACACAAGGGACGCGATTATATAATTGACGAATACATTCTGAAGGCTATCCCAGCTCCCCGCGCGGAGGTTTCGGAGTATGCTCCGAAGATGCTCTCGATGAAGATACCAGTAGACAAGATACGCGAGGTCATCGGTACGGGCGGAAAGGTCATTCAGAAGATATGCGCCGACACAGGCGCGAAAATCGACATCGAGGACGACGGAAGTCTCTTTATTTCCGCAGTGGACAAGAACTCGATTGCCGAGGCAAAGAAGATAATCGACGGAATCGTTTTCGAGCCGGAGGTCGGTGCAATTTACGAGGGGGTCGTCACGAGAATTATTCCCATCGGCGCTTTCGTTGAGTTCGCGCCCGGCAAGGAAGGAATGGTCCATATTTCAAAGCTCGATTTTGCCCGCACCGAAAAGGTCGAGGACGTGTGTCAGGTTGGGGACAAGATGAGAGTCAAGTTCCTCGGAACGGACGAAAAGGGCAGAATGAACCTTTCGAGAAAAGACGCGCTCAAGGGCTGAGTATACAATCAACACTATCAAATCACAAAACGGGGGGAGTGCTGTCACTTACCCCGTTTTTTCAAAAAACTCAAAAATTCAAATAATCTTGTAACCGCATAAAAATTCGGGAATTACGGAAATTACAAAAAAAGGAGCTTTACTATGGCGGAAAACGACAGCAGGCGTCAAAGCGGCGTCCCGAAAAGCAGCGCCTCCGATGACAAAAACACCGTCGGCTTCATTGACGACTATGCGAACGACAGCATACAGGGCGCAACACGAAACAGAAGCGGGCATGTCGTTTTTTCAAATCCGCTTGAAAAAGAGAAAAAGCCAAAGAAGCGCGTCACAAAGAGAAGCAGAAAAAGATACCGCATGAAAAACGCGTGGCTTTTTGTTACGGTCTTCTTTTTCGCGGCGGTCGTCGCGGCGTCGGCTGCCGTCATGATAAAAAATAACCGCGCGCCGTCGGACATGGGCGACGCAGAGGTCACACTCGGCGCCAAAGATACGTCGGGCGAGTTCTCGGATAACGCGCTCGGCGCGGGTTCCGACACCGCAGGCGGCAAAAAATCCGAAACAGTTTCAAACGAGGACGTTCACACGGGGAACCTCATACTTGTAAATTACAAATACCCGTATGTCTTTCCCGAAGACAACGACCTTGTTTCGATGTTCGACACCGAAAAGGTGTACTCCGTGAATACAACCGAGACGTATCTTAAAAAAGAAGCTCTCGACAGCTTCAAGGCCTTGACAGAGGAGCTGTATGAAAATTCGGGCTGCGACGGAATACTTGTCTCAAGCGCGTTTCGAACGATGGAAAAACAGCGGGAAATATACGATGACAGAGTCGAGCGCTACGGCAGCGAGTACGCGGCGTCATACGTCGCGGTGCCCGGCTACAGCGAGCACCACACGGGGCTGTCTCTCGATATTTCGATTCTCGCCGACGACGGCTACACCTACGATATCGAGGACTACGCCGACGCCGCGTGGTTTATGAAAAACTATTCAAATTACGGCTATATTCTGAGATACCCCGTACATAAGGCGGCGATAACCTCAATAGATTACGAGGGCTGGCACTACAGATATGTGGGACTTCCCCACTCTCTCATAATAAAAGAAAAAGATTTCTGCCTTGAGGAATATATTGATTATCTCAGAAATTTTACGTTTGACAAAAAGCTTCTCGTTTTTTCCGAAATAACAAAAACCTTCTCCGAGGTTCCCTATGACGAATACAAAATATCAAATGGGGACAGTATTATATATTATGTCCCGTCCTCAAACGGTAGCGAGACCGAAATACCGACCTTTGACGGCGTCGAATACGAAATATCGGGCAATAACGTCGACGGTTTTATCGTGACCGCAAGGGCGGGCTGACAAAGCGGCAAAATTTTATCTTTCCGATTTTTAAAGGACTTTTTAAGGGAATTTTTAAAGGACAATACGTAAATCCGAAAAGCACGTTGATTTTTAATTTTTTAATCTTTTCAATTCTTTTTCAATTCATTTTCTCCGTATCTTCAAAAAACCGTCACATTGGACTCCTATAATTTTATCGCAAAGAAAAAATACCGATAATTTTTTCGGGTAAAATATAACAGGGAGGAATTATCATGTCAGAATTTTATTCAAATAATTCAAGTTATTCAAGCGATGAAAACCGCAAAGAAAACGCCGAAAATTCCGAGGGATTTGAAAAGAAGAATTACGCCGAAAGCACGGAAAACACGGAAAACTCCGAAAATGCAAAGAGCGCCGAAAAAGCGTTTGAGGGCGCAAGTGGAGCGCCCTCTCAGGCAAATACTTCATCTCAAGGCGCAAGCTCGGACAAACAGTCCGACGCGAGCCCTGCAAGCTCGGGCTTAAATCAAAACGGCGCCGACGCGTCCCAAAGCAAAACCCAAAACGAAGAATTCACATATTCCTACAGCAGAGAGGGTCTTGCCGAACACACGGGAAACAACTCATCATACGGCTTTTCCCCATATTCGTCAAACAGGACTCAAGGCAATCAAAACTATCAGAATTATCAGAATTATCAAAACAATCAGAGCGCTCAAAACGGTCAAAGCTATCAGAACGCTCAGAACACTCAGAACAATCAATACAGGCAAAATACTCAAAACAACTCAAACGGATATTTTGCAAACTCCTCATACAACACGCAGTCCGGACAATCGGGCTATAACGGCTACAACCGCTCGCAGTACACCGGATACACATCTAACGGAAGCGGCGCATACACAAACGGCTCGTCATACGCCGGCGCGGGATATACCGACTACCGCGGATACTACGGCGAAAATCAAAAGGCGAAAAAGAAAGAAAAGAAAGAAAAGAACAAAAGCAATCAAAAGAGTCACGGCGCGGCGCTCGGCGTTATATGTATTATACTCTCGATTATAGTCGGGCTTGGCGGCTCATTTGTTTTCAGCAAATACTTTGTAGATAAGAACTCGCCGTACCTTAAAGAAGGACAGATTGACAACAATTCAGTGGCGGGCGTCGGCGACGACGGAACCGTTATTCTCTACAGAGGAGTTGAAACAGTAAAAGACGGCGACGGCGAAATGAGCGTCGCCGACGTGGCAAATCTCGTTGCCGACTCCGTCGTAGAAATAACGACCGAATACGTCACAAGCAGCAACTTCTTCTTCGGAAGCTACGTTACGGGCGGCGCGGGCTCGGGAGTTATTATATCGACCGACGGATATATAGTGACAAACAACCATGTCGTGACCTCAACGAGCGACGACAGCGTCCTTGCCGACAAGATACAGGTCAGACTTAAAAACGGCGAGGAATACGCCGCAGAGGTCGTCGGTCATGACGCGGACTCGGACATTGCCGTAATTAAAATCGACGCCGACGAGCTGACCGCCGCAGTGTGGGCGGCAAGCGACGAGCTTGTTGTGGGTCAGCAGGTAATCGCGGTCGGAAATCCTCTCGGGGAGCTTGGCGGAACAGTAACGTCGGGAATTGTCAGCGCCTCCGACAGAGAAATTGAAATCGACAACAGAAAAATGTCTCTTATTCAAATCGACGCGGCGGTCAACCACGGAAACTCCGGCGGCGGTCTATTCAACATGAACGGAGAGCTTGTCGGTATAGTAAACGCAAAATCCACGGGAGAGAGCGTTGAGGGGCTCGGATTTGCAATACCCGCAAAAGCCGCGAGACCCATCGCCGAACAGCTTATAACGAACGGATACGTGACGGGCAAGGTATATATCGGAGTATCCTTTTATGAAGCGACCTCCGGCTTCTCAACCGGAAACGGCAGCGAGAGCATACTCTACGTTGTGAGCACCGAAAAGGGTTACAACGACGACGTTCTGATGGCGCGCGACATGATTCTCGCAATCGACGGCACCGAAGTATCGACCATCGCCGAGATAAAGGAAATCCTCACGGAGCACGAGGTCGGAGACACTCTGACATTCTCAATTCTTCGCGGACGCGAGCAAATGGAAGTAGACGTCGAGTGCTTTGAAGCTCCTGCTCCAACGGGAAAATAAATTTACGCGAATGCGGCGAATATACTAAAGAGGGATATATTCAAATTATAAAAAAGTAATAAAAAAGCCAAAGCGCTGAGACACATGAGAATAAGAATTTGAGGGAGCTTTCTTTAAAAAGAAGTTCCCTCAAAGGGCTGTATAAAACCACCGTAAATCACCGCAGAACACCGTAAATTACTGTAAAGAAAGGACTTCGCATGTATAAGATTCTTGTAGCCGACGATGAGGAAAACATAAGAAAGCTTATTCAAAAGTACGCGCTGTTTGACGGACATACGATGTACGAGGCGTCAAACGGCATGGAGGCCGTCGAGATGTGCCGCGCCGAAAAATTCGACATTGTTGTTCTCGACGTTATGATGCCCGAGCTTGACGGGTTTTCCGCCTGCCGTGAGATACGAAGGTTTTCCGACGTGCCTATAATAATGCTGTCGGCGCGCGGCGAGGAATACGACAAGATAAACGGCTTTGAGCTCGGAGTCGACGACTACGTGGTAAAGCCCTTTTCGCCGAGAGAGCTGATGCTGAGAATCGACACGATAATACGCCGAGCGAGCGGCAAGCGCTCGGACGGCGAGTCGAACGAGGTTTTCGAGATAGGCGCTCTGAGGGTGGACATAACGGCAAGAATAGTATACGTAAATGGCGAAAGAGTCGAGATGTCGCCGAAGGAATACGACTTGTTCTTCTACATGCTGAAAAATAAAAATATCGCGCTTTCCCGCGAAAATCTTATAAGCAAGGTGTGGGGATACGACTACTACGGAGACGACAGGACTCTCGACACCCACATAAAGCTTTTACGACGGAGCCTCGGCGAATGTTCAAAATACATCGTTACACTCAGAGGGGTGGGATACCGTTTTGATACAAATGTATGAAAGCCCGACTTATGAAGGCAGAGAGGCGGAAAATCCTTTTGAGTCGGCGGGCGCGGGCGAAAAGAAGATAAAAGAAAAGAAAGAAAAGAAAGAAAAAAAGCAAAAGAAAAAAGAAAGTAAGAAAGAAAGAAAAAAGAAAGCAAAATACAAGGGGCAAAGCGGCAAGGGCGAAATGCGCCTCGCGCTGAAAATCTTTCTCTATTTTGCCGCCTTTACGTTTCTTGTTATCCTTATACTCTGGCTCATACAGGTAGTATTTTTCGACAACATATACCGATATCTCAGAATGCGCGATATGAAAAGCTGCGCGAATTATATCGCCGAGTCGATAGAGGACGAAAACATCGAAAGCGGAGTTATAGAAGCCTCCGACAAATACGACTCCTGCATTACTGTGTACGATTTATCCGAGGACGGAAAAGAGTGGTACGACCATATACGTACCTCGTGTACCGTTCACTACGTTATGCTCGAAAAAAACGTTCTCTACAGACTGTATAACGACGGCGCAAAGCGCGGCGTATATTTCATTGACCCGTCGGATTCGTCGTCGCCGATAAGGCGTATTCCCTTCGGGCTTATTTCCCCGAGAACCGACGGTGACGAAAACTCCGGGGGCGGTATCCAGTCGTTTTTTTACGGGTACACGGAGGGCGCCGACGGCTCCGAGAAGTCGGAGACGTCAATATGCGTAAAGTCGCTTAGCGTAAACGGCAGAGATTATCTTATCCTCGTCGACAGCGAGACTCTTCCCCTCTCTTCCACCTCGCGCACGCTGATGTACCAGCTTATATACGTCACTCTGTTTCTCCTTATCTGCGCCATGGTATTTTCGGTTATAATCGCGAACAAGGTTGCATGGCCGTTTAAAAAAATGACCGAGGGCGCCGCTCTTCTTGCGCGCGGAAAATATGACGTAAACTTTGACGCGGGCGGATTTTACGAGGCAAAAAAACTCGGCGACACGCTGAACTACGCGTCGCGCGAGCTCTCAAAGCTTGACGTCATGCAAAAGGAGCTTATCGCCAACATTTCCCACGATTTGAGAACGCCGCTCACTCTCATTACGGGCTACAGCGAGATGATGCGCGACATACCCGGTGAGATGACCTCGGAAAACATGCAGGTGATAATAGACGAGACCGCAAGGCTCTCCTCCCTTGTCTCCGATATACTGGAGCTCTCAAAGCTCACAGGCGGAGAGCAGACGCCGCATTTTGAATATTTCAGCATAACTGAAACCGTCGAGGAAACAATCAAAAGGTACACGCGCCTTATCGAGCGCGACAATTATAAAATAACGTTCGAGCATGAGCGCGACGCCGTTATCTTTGCGGACAGGACACGAGTGCTTCAGGTCATATACAATCTCTTGAGCAATGCCGTAAACCACACGGGCGACGACATGACCGTAAGGGTATCTCAGACGGTGGAAAACGGTAAGGTCCGTATTTCCGTCACCGATTCGGGAGAGGGCATACCGCCCGAACAGCTGCCGATGATATGGGAGCGCTACTATAAGGTGCGCGATTTCCACAAGAGACCGAAGGTCGGCACGGGGCTCGGGCTTGCAATCGTCAAAAATATACTTCTCATGCACAAATCACATTTCGGCGTCACAAGCAAGGTCGGCGCGGGAAGCACGTTCTGGTTTGAATTTGACGTGTTCGAGAACCCCGAAAAATAAGGGGATACAAAAATACGAAAAACACCCAAATCAGTACAAAATAAAAACGGTCAATCCTTTAAAAGGGCTTGGCCGTTTTTTTGCGCCATATGGCTCACGTATTCTGTTTTCGTATTCTCGTATTCTCGTATTCTCGTATTCTCGTAAAAATTCAAAATTCTGCGCGTGCCGAGAGAATAAATCACACTCTCGATATGACAATCCCGTCCGCGCCGCAGGTCGACGCCGACCATATTATCTTGCGCGGGCATTTTGAGACGCAGGTACCGCAGTCGGTACATTTTGCGTAATCTATTCGAGCAAGATGATTTTCTATTGTTATCGCCTTTTGCGGGCAGTTCTTTGCGCAGATTCCGCACCCGATACAGCCGAGCTGACAGTCGCTTCTCGTCTGCTTTCCGTCGCTGTTTGAATTACAGCCTATCCAGTGCGCGCTGTTGTACGGGATAAGCCGAATTACCCCTCTCGGGCACGAGGCGACGCAGACTCCGCACCCGCGGCACTTTTCATACTCCACAAACGCCGTCCCGTTTTTCACCGTTATTGCCCCGAACGGACACGCGGCGGCGCACGTCCCGAGCCCGAGACAGCCCCCGCGGCAGGTCTTATCGGCTCCGCCTATCATTGCGGCGGCGCGGCAATCGGCAACTCCAATGTAGTCCGCTCTTTTTGACGTGCAGTCGTTGTTTCCCGAGCACATCACCTGCGCTCTCATTCTGACGGGCTTTTCCGATGCGACGCCCATTATTTTCGCTATTTTTTCCGCCGTCTCGTCGTCTCCTACCGTACACGCAGTTGTCTTTGCCTCTCCCGCGACGATTTTTTCAGCAAGAGCGGCGCACCCCGCGTATCCGCAGCCGCCGCAGTTCGCGCCGGGAAGACATTCGAGAACCTTCGGTATCCTGTCGTCTGTTTCAACGCGAAAAATCTTTGACGCAAAAGCGAGCATAAGCCCTATCAGCGCGCCGAGGACAACGAACACACCAAACGCCGTCAGTATCTGTAACGCTCCCATTTATATTCCACCTTCCCGATTTCCTATAGCTTTGCGTAAATCCCCGCAATAAGTTAATGTATTCCGCATCATATTCGTCATATTCGCGAGCCTCTCACACGCTGAAGCCCGAAAAGCCCGAAAACGCCATCGCAAGCAGCGCCGCGGCAAGAAGGACAAGCGGAAAGCCTTTGAACGCCTTCGGCGGGTCGCAGTACTTCATTCTCTCGCGGACTCCCGCAAAAATCAGAATCGCAAGAGTAAATCCGATGGCGGCGGAGAAGCCGAACACCACGCTCTGAACGAAAGTATACCCCTCTTGGATATTCGTCAGCGCCGCGCCGAGCACGGCGCAGTTTGTTGTTATGAGCGGAAGATATATGCCGAGCGCCGAATACAGGCTTGAAACATATTTCTTCAAGAACATCTCGATAAACTGAACGAGCGCGGCAATCACCAGAATAAACGCCACGGTCTTCAGATATTCGAGCCCGAGCGGGGTGAGTATGTAATGGTACACAAGATACGTCGCGGCGCTCGAAAGGGTCATGACAAACGTCACGGACATTCCCATGCCGAGCGCGGTCGAGGGCTTGTCGGAAACGCCGAGGAACGGACATATTCCGTAAAATTTCGAAAATATAAAATTTTCTGTAAGAATTGCCGCGAGCATTATAAGAAGAATTTTACTCATTTTACAGCCTCCGTTTCACACTCGTCACCCGACGCGGGGGCGCTTGCCTCATCTGTGCCGTTCTCTCCCGCTTCGGGCGAGTCGGACGACGTCTGAGCCTTTATCGCCTCAACTCTTATTTTCTCTTTTTTCCCGTCGGAGGAATTTCTGAACCACTGCACGGCGGCGATTATAAACGAAAGGGTGAGAAAGGCGCCCGTGGGAAGAACGAACACAATCGCCGGGGGATACGACGGGCCGAGAAGCGCGATGCCGCCCGTGCCGTCGGAGCCCGCAAAGACCTTGCCCGTCCCGAGAAGCTCTCTTATAAACCCGATAACAGTCAGCGCTATCGTAAAGCCCGCGCCCATCGCAAGACCGTCGCATACAGAGGCAAGAGGTGAGTTTTTGGACGCGAAAGCCTCCGCTCTCGCAAGGATTATGCAGTTTACGACTATGAGCGGAATGAAAAGCCCGAGGGACGCCGATATCGACGGAAGAAACGCCTTGAGAAGCAGCTCGACAGCCGTGACAAAGCCCGAAATGACGACTATATACGCCGCAATCCTCACCTGCTCGGGAATTATTTTTCTGAGCAGAGATATAAACAGATTCGAAAAGGTGAGAACGACAATTACAGCCGCGCCCATTCCGAGAGCGTTTATAACCGAGGTCGTGACGGCAAGGGTCGGACACATTCCGATAAGCTGCACAAGAGTCGGGTTATTTTCCACTATGCCGTTTTTGAAAATCGCGGCATAACTGTTCTTTTTCATACGTCCTCTCCTCTCAGTTTATTGTGTCGGATTCCGAGTCCGACGTGTCGGACTCCGTATCGGTCGTTTCCTTTTGCATATAGTAGCCCGTGTCCTTCGTGTATGTATATGACGTGTCGCTCTCGTAGTACTGCGCGTTCTGGTACATTCCGACGGACGACGGGTCGATATGAGTTTCCTCATTCTGAGTCATGGGGTTCGTCACCGCCTGCGCGGGACGGCTCTCGCTGTCGGACTCCGACTCGGAGGTATCGGCGTCAACTGTAATATCGTCGGGCGTTATGCTGTCAGCGTCGGCGCTTCCCGTACCGTAGGCGACCTCGGTTTTAAGCCCGAGCGCCTCTGCGGCTGCCCTCAAATCGACATTTGCCTCGAGCGCGAGATTAACACCCGCGGTCACACCCTTTGAGCTTATCGTCGCGCCCGATATCCCGTCGACATTGTCCCCGACAGTAAACGGGCCGTTTTTCCCCGCGTATTGGGAAAGAAACGAATCGTTTTGGGTCTTACTGCCGACTCCTGGCGTTTCGGACATCGAGATTATTCTGACCCCGACGACGTTCTTTGACGTATCAAGCCCTACCATCATGCTTATCTCGCCGACGTAGCCCTGACTTGCGACCGAAACGCAGTACCCTACGGCGCCGCCGTCCTTCACCGCGATGTAAACCTCGCTTTCGGTGTAGGCGTCGTACAAAAGCGCGTCGTCGATATCGCCGAAAATCTGCGCGACGGCGCTTTTTTTGTCCTCAAGCTCAAGAGCTTTTATCCTGTCCTTTGTGAGCATGTTTACGAGCGCGAGCATCAGCGCGACAAAAGAGCATATGAGAGTGAGCACTCCGGCAATTCTTATGTAGTACCCGACGTCGCCTTTTTTCTTCGCGCCGCCTTTTCCACTCGTCACCGCCGCATCTTTGCTTGCCGTGTCGTTTGTGCCGTTTATATCGTCCGTGACACATACTTCTTTTACGTCCTTTACGTCTTTTACGTCATTTTCGCTCTTGCCGTTCGTATTTTGAGAGACTGCGGCTGCTTCATTTTTCTTTGACACTTGCTTTGCCTCCTTTCACTCCGAAGTGCTTCGGCATTGTAAGCTTGTCGATGTACCAGACCAAAAGATTCATTATCAGCACCGAGAAGGACGCGCCCTCGCTGTAGCCGCCGAAATACCGTATCAGCATTGTTATGATTCCGCAGCCCGCGCCGAAAATGAGCTTTCCCTTTGCGGTTATCGGCGAGGTGACGTAATCGGTCGCCATAAAGAACGCGCATATTATAACGCCGCCCGAAAAAATCTCCGTCAGTACGTTGTTCAGCAAGTCGCCCTCAAGCCTCGGGAAGATTAGCGCGATAAGAGCGACGGTTCCGATGTATGACGCGGGTATGTGCCACGTTATGACCCGTCGGATAAGCAGATACGCTCCGCCAATCATCAAAAACAGCGCCGAGACCTCGCCGATACACCCGCCGACGTTGCCTATTATGAGGTCATACAGCGACGCGCTCAGCGTCCCGTCCATTTTTATCTGAGAGAGCGGGGTCGCGCTTGCCGTAATGTCAGCGCTTCCCGAAATTATTCCCGCGTGTACGCCCGGCGCGACAAAGGTGTTCATCTCGGAGGGCCACGCAAACAGGAATACTCTCGCGGCAAGAGCGGGGTTCACTATGTTTTTCCCGAGCCCGCCGAAAAGCCCCTTTACGACGACGACTGCAAAGAACGAGCCGACGACCGGTATCCAATAAGGAACTGTCGACGAAAGGTTCATCGCAAGAAGAAGCCCCGTGACGGCGGCGGAAAGGTCGCCCACAGTACTCTTTTTCTTTCTTACGCGGCAAAACAGATATTCAAACAGAACCGCGGACGCGACGGACAGCGCTCCTATCACGAGCGCCCTCGGCCCGAACACGAAAACTCCCCATATAAACGCGGGTATAAGTGAAATAAACACGTCGAGCATTATTTTCGACGTCGTGTCGGAAGATTTTATGTGCGGGGACGGAGATACTCTGAGAAACCTCGGAAAGGAATACCTGTCCGATATGACGGCGTCATTTCCCTCTCGCGCCGCGGCAGACTCAGAGTCGACCTCCGATACGTCTTTTTGAGCCTTCGCATCGGTAAATTCAAGCTTTTCGATATCGGACGAGTCCGTTATCGGCGCCGCTGCCGCATACGGCGCTGCTTTATTTTTCGCTTCGGCATTTTTAACTTTACTCACGTGCGCCTACCCTTTCAATATCAAATCAATATCAAAGCTATAAAGAAGCTTTTTTAAAATCATTGGAAATTATAAAACGCCCTAAAATTATAAGATTCGCGGGGAGCTTAAATCGGAAAGACGCCAAAGGTCACTGCTTTTTCGCCTTTTTCTTTCTGATTTCGCCCTTTGCAAGTCTTATATACTGAACAAGCGGAATCTTTGAGGGGCACCCGAAGGCGCAGCAGCCGCACTCAACGCAGCTTGACGCGCCGTACATCTCAGCCTCATCGATTCGCCCCGCCTTGAACGCCGCCGCGATTCCGAACGGCATAAGATGTGACGGGCACGCCCTGACGCATCTCCCGCACCTGATGCAGGAATATTCCTCGGGCTCGCGCGACACTGCCTCGGAAAACAAAAGTATTCCCGAGGTGGTCTTTGTCACGGGCAGCTCGGGCGACCAAAGGGAAACTCCCATCATAGGCCCGCCCGAAATTATCTTCGACGGCTCCTTTACAAGCCCCCCGCAGAATGCGACAAGCTCGCCGACCGACGTCCCTACAGGGCAAAGCACGTTTGACGGCTCGGCAACACAGTCCCCGTCCACCGTTACAATCCTTCGCACCGACGGCATACCGTCCGAAAACGCCTCGTAAATTGCCGCCGCGCTCTCCGCGTTGAATATCACGCAGCCGACGTCGGCGGGAAGCTTCCCCGCGGGAAGCTCGATTCCCGTAAGAGCGCTGATAAGACGTCTCTCGTCCCCTTGAGGGTACTTCGTTTTAAGAGTTATGACCTCTATCATGCTCTCGGACTCAACAAGCGCGGAAAGCTTTTTTATCGCAAGCGGCTTGTTGTCCTCAACGGCTATTATCACGTTTCGTATGCCGAGAGCCTTCATAAGTATTTTCGCGCCGTTTATTATATCGCACCCTCTCTCCATCATAAGCCTGTAATTGGCTGTGAGATAAGGCTCGCATTCCGCGCAGTTTATTATAATCGTCGTGGCTTTTCCGACAGCTGAGGATATCTTTGCGTGAGCGGGAAAGCCCGCGCCTCCCATTCCGACTATCCCCGCCTCTTTTATGCGCTCGATTATTTCCTCCGAGGAAATTTCGGGCAGCCTTTTGCGGCACGGCTCGATATCGGGGGACAGAGTGTTCTCAAAGTCGTTTACGATTGTCACATACTCGACAAGAACGCCTCTCGCGTCCTGTTTCATTTCGATTTTTTCAACAGTTCCCGAAATCGACGAATGTACGGGAGCGCCGAGCGCGCCGTCGGGAACCTTGCCAATTTTCTGCCCGAGCGCGACCTTATCGCCTTTCTTAACAAGGCACACGCACGGAGCGCCGATATGCTGACTCATCGGTACAGACACCCTCTCGGGCGAGGAAAAAAGCCTGACGCGGCACGCGGCGGTATTCTTGTGCTCATTTACATGGATACCGCCCTTGAAAGTATATCTCATACTTGACCTCCGCTTGGTTTTATGCAATCTCAATTAAATTATAAATAAATACGTTTGAATGTCCGCTGAAAATTTTTATAGATTTTAATTTTTAAATCGGTATTCGGCGCCGCCGCGTGAAAATTTACGCCGCGCCGCGCAAAACGATTTGAATTTTTACAGTTTTATATATTACATTGAATTATATTACATTGAATATTATACAATATATAAATAAAAAAAACAATACATGACATGCAGAAAAATATTCCGCATATTCCGCGCCGCAGAGAATCCAGGAATTTGAGAAAAGAAAACTAAAAAATCGGGGAGCTCCGCTCCCCGAAAGCCGAAATAATTTCGGCGAAAAATAGTTAAATTAAATAATAAAACAAAAAAAGCTTACGGAATCATAAACTCGTCAAGCAGCGCGGTTATAAGCTCGCTTGACGCCGCCTGATAAATATAGCTGTGGATTCCGCCCTTTGAAAATCTTGTCTGACCGAGCTCGTTTATCTGTACGTCGTACCCCTCGGCGACATCCCAAAGACCCGCTCCGCCGTAAATTGCGTAGTAGACAGTCACAAGGTCCCAACTGTTTCTTATGCAGTTCTCGTGGTTCCAGAGCTGATAGTAGCTCTCCCTTACGGGATAATTTTCGTCGCATTCGGGAAGTCTGTTTCCCGTCATGATGCAGCCGCCGACGTTGTTTCCGACAAAAGTCATCGGAACGACGGGGTCGTTTATAACGTAAAGCGCGGACTCGGGGTCGGCGCGTATGTTCCACTCGCGGTTCTCCGTATCTCCCGAAAAGTTCCCCGCTCCGCAGACAAACTCCGCAATGTTTTCCTCAAAGAGCTCCTTTCCCGTTTTGGGGCTTATTTCGTCGGGGCCCGACTTCAAAAGCTCGTGTACGGTGATAAGCGGACCTGTCGTAACGAAGGTGATATCCTTTTTCCCGTTTTCCGCAAGTATCCGACGAAGAAGCGTGACGCTTGACTCATACTCGGGATACGCTCTGTCCTTGTACCACATTTCGGCGGTTCCCTTAGTGCAGACGTCATACCCCTCCTCGGATAGCTTGCTGTTGGAAAGGTTCCGTCCTATTTCAATGTCATCCGCCCCGAAATACTCGCATATCGCGCCGGTGCATATTGCCCCGTAAGGGTCCGCAATGCAGCTTGTTATCGCAAGAGCGCGGCACCTGCCCGCCTTGTGCGCCTTTACAAGGATTGCAATGGCTCCCGCGTCGTCGCAGTCGCTTCCGAGGTCGTGGTCGTAAATTATCTTCTTTGCGTTTTTCATACTGTTTTTTCCTTTCGAATCTCTTTTCGGGTTTCGCCGTTTATTTTTAATTTAATGTATTTTAATTCTCTTTATTCTTACTTTGCGTATCGAGAAGCAAAAGCTCATTGTAAATGCTGTTCAGAGGTATTATCTCGGCTCCGTTTATTTTAATTCGCCCGACATCGTCGCCCCGCGCGGGGAGAGCGATTTTCGTAAACCCGAGCCTGTATGCCTCCTTTGCCCTGCGGTCGGCGGACGAGACTGCGCGAAATTCACCCGACAGTCCGATTTCCCCCATTACAATCAGATTTTTCGGAACGGGTATGTCCTTTACAGAGGATATTATCGCAAGAGCCACTGCGGCGTCCACCGCGGGCTCGTCTATTTGAAGCCCTCCGACGACGTTAAGATAAACGTCGCAGGACGAAAGCCTTATCCCGAGCCTTTTCTCGATTACGGCAAGAAGAAGGCACATTCTGTTGTAGTCAAGCCCGTCGGCTGTGCGCCTCGGCGACGGATATGCGCTCGGGACGACGAGAGCCTGAATCTCGGCGACGATAGGACGCGTTCCCTCAAGAGCGCACACGGCGCAGCTCCCTGAAACGCCGTCGGGGCGCCCCGCAAGCAGCATTTCGGAAGGGTTTGAGACCTCGCGAAGCCCGGTGTCCGTCATCTCAAAAACGCCTATCTCGTTTGTGGAGCCGTATCTGTTTTTCACGGCGCGTATTATCCGATGGCTCTGAGTCCTCTCACCCTCGAAATAGAGGACCGCGTCGACCATATGCTCGAGAACCTTTGGCCCCGCAATGCCGCCCTCCTTGTTCACGTGCCCGACAAGTATCACGGACACGCCGTCGGTCTTTGCCTTTTCCATTATTTCGGCGGAGCACTCCCTGACCTGAGTCACACTTCCCGCGGACGACGACGCCCTTTCCGATGTCAGAGTCTGAATCGAGTCGATAATTATAACGTCGGGAGAGCATTTCTCATATTCGCTGATAATATTTTCAACGCTTGTGTCCGTCAGCACGTACAGCCCCTCGGGACTGACGCCGAGCCTTTCGGCGCGAAGCGCGAGCTGCCCCTTTGATTCCTCGCCGGAAACGTACATGATATCGAGCGAGTCCCCGACGGCGCCGCAAAGCTGCATCAGGAGAGTCGACTTTCCGATACCCGGGTGTCCGGCAAGAAGAATCACGGAGCCCGCGACAAGCCCCCCGCCGAGAACTCTGTCAAACTCACCGATACCCGTGCCGAAGCGTCGGCAGTCGGAGCTTTCCATCTCGCGAAAAAGAACCGCCTTCTCACTCCTCACGCGCGACGCGGCGTCCGACGACGCGGCAGAATTTCCCTTTTTCCAAGCGAACGTCTCCTCGGTAAAAGTGTTCCAGTTCCCGCATTGGGGACATCTTCCGAGCCACTTGGGAGACTGCCAGTCGCACTCCGAGCAGACATATACGCTCTTTTGTCCCTTCACAGCGCACCTCCCTCAGCTTTTTGCAGCGCATTTTGTTTTTTTAAGTATACCACACGGAAAGTGAAAAATCAAGGCAGACAACCCGTTTTTGTATTTCAAACGGGCAATACAATATGTTTGCACGCAGTTCGATTGCCGTCTCATATTAAATTAATATTTATTAAAATAAAACAGGAAAAACTGCGGCAATTCTTTTAATGCGTTTAAAAGCGTTTAAAAAGTTTAAAAAGTTTAAAAAATATAAAAATTTACATTTTATGTTGTCCGTTTTGCATTATACGGTGTATAATTGTAACGGGGAAATATGGCATAAGGCTTTATATTCTCGCCGATTGATGACGTCCGACGTATGTGATTCTCTTTTGGATTAAAAAATAAAAAGAAACAGAAAGGAGCAGTTTTGTATTAAGAGTATGAACAGAGTGAAAAGAATGTTTTCAACGCCGAAAAGAGCCGTGTTTACCGTTATCTGCATTGCCGCGGCGCTTGCCGTAATTATCGCCGGAACGCTGCTTGCGGTAAAATCCATTGCGAAAAGTTCTTCTATCGGAGAAGAGAATGCGAAAAATTTCGCCTTTGCCGACGCCGGGGTCGACCCTCTCAAAGCCGAACGGGTTCGCGCGAAATTCGATTTTGAAGACGGACGATTTGTCTACGAGGTGGAATTCACTGCAAACGGCATCGAATACGAATACCTGATTGACTCCTCCGACGGCTCGGTTATAAAAAGAGAGAGCGAAAAGGACGACGCGGCGCCTTTCGCGTCGGGCGCGGGCGCTCCCGATACAAACGCCCCGCAAACAGGCGAAGCTGCGCCGCCAACACAAATAACGGCGGACGACGCAAAAAAGACGGCTATAAACGACGCAGAATTATCCGATGAGGACGTAAAATTTATTAAATCGGAGCTCGACTTCGACAACGGAGTCAAGGTCTACGACATTGAGTTTTATACCTCCGACGGATATGAGTACGACTACGAAATCGACGCCGAAACGGGCGACATATACAGCAAAAGCGTAAAGCGGCGCGAAAATAACTCCGTCACGGATAGCGCGCCCTATGCGGGGGACGGCGCGCAGGACACCTCGAACACGCAAAGCTCACTTATCACTGCGGACAGAGCGAAGGAAATCGCATCCGCTCACGCGGGCTTTTCCGTATCGGACGTTGTTTTCTCAAAGACGGAGCTTGAGCGCGACGACGGATATACCGTATATGAAATCGAGTTTTACAAGGACGGCGTCGAATACGAGTACAAAATAAACGCCGAAAACGGCACCGTTTTCGAGTACGACGCCGAGAGAATACATGACTGAATATTAATATAAGCTGAAAATGACGCGGCGTTCTGAGCGCCGCGTCATTCGTTTAATTCTTTATTTTTTTAATTGTATTTTCTGAAATTATTCAAATTATTCAAATTCGACCTCTGCAACCCTTACAACATAGTTTTTGCCGTAAGGGAATCCCGAGGCGTGAACGGTGAGATGCTCGGAATCCTGAACAAAGTTCAGTTCTTCCCCGTTGTCCGTCCATCTGACGCGCTTTACCTTGCCCTTTACCCTGTCGAAGTTTTTGGGGCCGATACCGCTTCCGTCGTCGACCGTCACGTTTGCGACGCCCGCGATGTGAATCCCGTGAATGAAGAGGTACGCCTTGCCGTCAGCCTCAAGGGCAAAGTTCTTTCTCTCGACCGCATGGATTTTCGAGGGCTTTCCGTTGTAGATACATCCGCCGCACTCGTTTATCCATTTGCCGAGTCCGCCGAGAAGCGCCGACTGCATGGGGACTATCTCGCCCTCTGCGTCAGGCCCTATATTCAAAAGGTAATTTGCGCCGACCTTGCGGCATGCGCAAAGAGTCTCGATAAGCTGAGATAAAGACTTATAGTCCAAATCTCCGCTGCCGTATCCCCAGTGGTCGTTCATTGTCTCGCACATTTCCGCCGCGAGATATTTGGGCTGACCCTCGCGGTTCATCGGCTCGGGTCTTCCCTGCTCAAACGTCACGCTGTCAAGCTGAGGATTGCCGACGGCGCCGCGCGCGTCAAGACCGGTGTTGTTTACGATTATGGCGTCGGGCTGGTGACGTCTTATCACCTCGTAGAGCTTGTCCTCCTCCCAGTCGGTGCCGGCGGGCTTTGACCAGTTGCCGTCAAACCACATTCCGCCTATTTTGCCGTAATTCGAGCACAAAAGCTCAACGCTGTCGCGCAGATACTGAAGGTAGCTCTTGAAATCGTCCTTGAAGCTGTCCTGATACCAGTCGAGAGTCGTGTGATAGAAAAACGGAACTATCCCCTCGGCGCTGCACGCGTCGACAAACTCGCGCACAATGTCCCGCCCGTTAAGATAGTGGGGCGCGTCGTAATTTGAAAGCCCCTTTGTATCGTAAAGGGAAAATCCGTCGTGGTGTCTTGTAGTGAGCACGATATACTTCACGCCCGCGTTTTTCGCAGCCTTCACCCACTTTGAGGCGGCGTCCTTTGCAACGTTGAAGGTGTCGGCAAGCTTTTTGTACTCATCTCTCGGTATACCGGCGATTTCCATGACCCACTCGCCCATGCCCTTTTGGGAATAAATACCGTAGTGAACGAACATTCCGAAGCCGAATTTTTCAAATTCGGCAATTCTTTTTTCGGGAACAGGTATTGACATAATGTTTTCCTCCGCAAACATAAATTACCGTAGGCAATATTACCACAATACGGAGTTAAAATCAAGACAAATAAATAAAATTACAGAGCTTTTTGGTAAAAACAGAGGCGCCGCGCGGTACATATATCATATTCTGTCAATCACTGCTTTTCTCATTCAGCTTTTCAAGCTCCGATTTAATGCTCCTTTGCTGTGATATCAGCTCGGCAAAGCCGTACAAAATATAATAAAATAATAAGATAGCGAGCGTTCCGAAAAACAAAACGGCAAATCCGAGCACTATGTTGTCGCCCTCGAACAATCCGAGCTGTGCGTCCTCGCCGGCAAACAAGAAATATAAAAACGCCGAAACAACGCCTAAAAATTCGATTTCGAGTACTATATCGGCAAATTTTTTAATCACCTTATCAATATCGAATATTTCCCTGTCGTTAAAAAGGCCCATACTTTTCCCTTTCAAAGTTAAATAAAATAAATTAAAATAGTTAAATAAAATAAATTAAAATAACGGTAAATACAACAAATAAAAAATGCGCCAACCGAAGCCGACGCATGAAAAGCGCAAACCCCGATTGTCGCCAAACAAATTTCAAGATATTATGCACCGTAAAGGGCGGATTTCACCGCTGCTATGACAAAAATAACTTGACGGAATTTGCGTTTTTGCTGAATTCACAAAGTTATTTTTGCCGCAAAATACGAAAATTATACCCCTTCAATACCCTCCTTTTAACGGTACGCGCGGAATATCTTCCCTCCCTTGACATTCCCACCTTAAAAACAAACGGAGTCAAGCCGAAGGAATAAAAATATCCCGTTAAAATATTATAAAATATTAAAATATATGAAATTTGTTTGGCAAACCGATTATAGCATACAAAAAAACAAAATTCAACAATAATATCTAAAATATCTAAAATGTCGAAAATATATAATTCAAAGAAACCGTAACTCACCACAAAGTTTTTTAAAGTTTTTCAAAGTCCCGTTGATTTTTTATACAGAGCAATGTATAATAGAATTATAAAATATTCTAAAGAACGGGGAAAAGGTTATGCCCGAAATAACAAGATTTTATGGAATTATAATCAAAATTTTTCTGACAAGAGAACATAACCCGCCTCATTTTCATGCAATATACGGTGAATACAACGGAACCTTTGAGATAACTACCTTGAAAATGATAGAAGGAGATTTACCTTTGAAGGCGCAATCGCTCGTTCAGGAATGGGCAAGTCAATATATTCCCGAGATTATGAAAATGTGGGAAACAAAAACTCTGAAAAAGCTTCCGCCGCTTGTCTGATCCATCAGCGAGTCTATTATTATTTTTTAAATATTGTCAGATAAAAACAGGAGAATACTTCATATGGGACTGTCGGTAAGAGTAAAAAATGTTTTGCCGCTGAAGGATATGAAATTGCTTGTTACATTTGAAAACGGAGTGGTAAAGCAATACGATACAAAGCAGCTGATACCTCAGTTTCCAAGCTACGCAAAACTGCAAAACGAAGATTTCTTCAAGCTTGTAAAGGTAGAATGCGGCGGATGCGCCGTTTGTTGGGACGAGGACGTCGACATATCCGAAGTGGAGCTTTGGGAATGCGGTACGGCAGTAGAAGAAAGCGATGAAAACCAACCGAAAGCAATAAGTGAAAAATAAAAAAGCAAAACGCCTAATAGCCCGAGCTTTGCCAAAAATTATAAAAAATAAATTTTTAGAAAATACTTGAAACATCGGTTATTTTATGATATAATGGCAAGGCGTGTGGTAAGTCACACAGTACGGAACAGTCCTCTGCATGCTCGGCACGAATGTTCTGCGGTATTTAAGGAGGAAGTCGAAATGAACACCAAAATCGACGCTTTTGTAAGCGAGCAGTTAAAGACGGATTTGACGCCCTTTGAAGTCGGCGACACTGTCAGAGTCCACAACCTGATAAAAGAAGGCACCCGTGAGAGAACACAGCTCTTTGAGGGAACGGTTATCGCTAAGCACGGCGGCGGTATATCCGAAACCTTCACGGTAAGACGCGTAGCATACGGCTGCGGAGTTGAAAAGACATTCCCTCTTCACTC